>JBBQNC010000178.1:0-7666 GCA_038329555.1 Thermoanaerobaculia bacterium | reverse complement strand
TGGATCGAGCCGCTTGCCAGGCGGCCGGGCGAGATCGTCGAGGTCTTCGGAGAGAGACGGCGAGAGGCGGTGCTGGAGCTCGCCGACGGAGAGGTCGTCGGCGCCCGGACGACCGCGGTCTCGGGCGTCTCCGCGCGATGGGCGTTCGGGCCCCACGAGATCCTGGCCTCGGTCTCGCGGGTCGACGAAGCGGCGGCGCGGGAAGCCGTCCGCCTCCTCCAGAGCCTCCTCGGCCGCGCGCCTCTTCCCGCGAGATCCGGACCGCCTCCGGCTCTCGCGGACGAGAACGCCGAGCTCGAGGCGGACCGCTGGAGTCGCCGGCTGGTCGCGAGCGCCGCGCGCCACGCTCCGCGGCATCGCCTCCGCTGGAGCCTGATCGAGACGACGCGCCAGGTCATACCCGCCCGCGGAGCGGAGGCCTCGCACACGCGGCGGCTCGTGTCTCTCGAAGGGACGATCACCGCCGCGTCGCGCCGCGGTGACGAGACGCGGCGCTTCTCTTTTCACGCGCCGGATTCGGACGCCACGCCCGATGAGCTGCGGACCGCTCTCCTCCGGGCGGCCGAGCCGAGGGACGCGCCTCTCCCGTGCGGAGACGGCGAGATCGACGTCCTGCTGGCGGACGGCTGCGCCGCGCTCCTCTTCCACGAGATCCTGTCCCACCCGCTCGAGGCGGGCGAGGCCTCGCCGCTCTCCTCTCTCGAGCAGGCGCGCGTGGCCATCCCGGAGCTCGACGTCCGCGACGAGCCATCCCGGCTGGATCTTTTCGGAGGCTACGAGCGGGACGACGAGGGCGTGAAGCCAAGGCCCGTCAAGCTGCTCGACGGCGGGCGGCTCGCCGGCCGGTTGACCGATCTCGCGCACGCGCAGAGCTCGTTTGGCGGATCGAACGGCCACGGCCGGCGGGCGAGCCCTTCCGAATCGCCGCTCCCCCGGGGATCCAACGTCGTCGTCGCTCCCGGTCATGCGACGGCGGACGAGATGATCCGCCGGCTCGGGAACGGCGTCTGGATCGGTGAGCTCGCGAACGGCTCGATCGAGCTCGCGAGCGGCCGCTTCCGTCTCAATTTTCCGAGAGCCCGGCGGGTTCGGCGGGGACGGCTCGCGGACGAGTGCGGGCCGGGCGTGATCTCCGGCGACATCCTCGCCACCCTGAAGGCGATCGAGTCGGGAGTCGGGAGGGAAGTGCACGCGTACCGCGCCCTTGGCTGGTGCTCCCGCGGCGGTCAGGTCGTGCCCGTGCAGGGCGCCGCGCCCGACGTTCTGATCCGCAGCGCGGCGATTCGGTCGACTTCTTGAACGAGTCGGATCTTCGAGCGGAGCTCGAGCGACGGGCTCCCGGCAACTGGGAGCTGTACTGGAAGCGGGCGGAGTCGCGCGAGACGACGTCCGCCGGCACGGCCCGGCGGACCGCATCGCGATCCGAGGAGGGATGGGCCGCGCGGTGGTGGGAGGGTGAATCTCCGCGATTCGCCGCGGCTTCGACGGAGGACGATCTCGCCCGGCAGATCCGCGCGGCGGCCCGCCTGCCCGTGCGGGCGGCGCCCACGCCCGTGTGGCCGGCGAGCCGGAGTCCGTCGCTCGCCGCCCCGGTCGCGGTGGAGGCTCCTCCGGACCTGTTCGAGCCGCTCGGGCGCCTCGTCGCCGCGGAGTCCCGGGGAGACGCCGTGCTCGCGGAGCTGACCGTCCGGCGCGGAGCGAGGGTCGAGCGCATCTGGAACGGCGGGGGCGCCGACGTCTCTCTCCGCGCGGAGGTCCTCGAGGGATTCGCGCACGCGATCGGCCGACGGGACGGAAAGGCCTGCGAGGCCCGCGCCCTCTTCCGCTGGGACGGGGAGCCCGGACTGGAGCCGCTCGCGCGCAGGCTCTCCGATCGGGCCACGCTGCCGCTTTCGGAGCGCGGGACGCCGCTCGCTCACGGCGAATGGCTGCTCGACCCCGCGGTGGGCGCTGCCCTCCTCGCGGCCCTCGCTCCCCTGTTCTGCTCCCGCGTCCTTCCCTCCTGGGTCCAGCGGTCCCAGCTTTTCGCCGAGGGCGTGACGGTCGTGGACGACGCCGCCGCGGACGCTCCCTTCGACGGTGAGGCGACGCCGACGAGACGCGTCGTGCTGGTCGATCAGGGCGCGCTGCGCGCCCGACTCCACGACCTCCGCTCCGCCCGCGAGATCGGGGCGGAGCCGACGGGACACGGCGTCCGCTCCTCGTTTCGGGCTCCTCCGGTCGCGGGGCCGCGGCGTCTGTTTTTCGAGACGTCGCGCGGCGCCGCGCCGAGAGACCTTCTGTCGGGCGTCCGACGCGGCCTCTTCGCCTCGGCCCTCACGGCTCCCGTGCGGATCGACATCGAACGGGACCGCTTCGAGATCGAGTTCACCGGTATCTCCGTCGTGGCGGGACGGGCGCAGGGTCCCGTCGCCGGCGCGCGGGCCAGGGGACGGCTCTCGCAGCTTCTCCGGAGGATCGCGGCCGTGTCGACGGACCGGCAATTCTTTCCCGCGCCCTATCCGACGGGGGCGCCGACGATCCGGATCGAGAGAGCGGATTTTGACTAGTTCTGGACGCCGGCGTCCGGACGATTCTTCCGGGACGGCCGCGGCGTCGGCTTCGGCCGGGGGCGCAGACCGAGCGGGTCATAGTCGGGGGCCTGGGTCGGAGCCGGAGGCGGCGGAGCCACGTCGGTCGAGGGCACGATCGGCCCGGAGGGCGCGTCCGGCGCGGGGGCCTCGCCGGGCTGGGGCGGGGACGGCTGGGACGCCAAGGGCTGAGGCGGGGAGGGAGGGGCGACGGGCGCGGCGGGATTGAGATCCTGGGGCCGGGTCTCGCGGGGACCGGGCGCGATCGTCACGGGCCCCGTGGCCGGGCGCGGCTCGCTCGCCCGGCTTCGATCCACCGGCTCCGGCGAAGTCGGATCGCTGACCTCGTCGCTCCAGACCGCCCGGTCGACGGGAGCGCGCTTCAAGCCCGGGTCGGCGTACATCGCCTGGGTCGACAGGGAGGCGCGGGCCATGTCCCGCTCGTAGTTGCCGAGCGAGACGCGCGCGAGAAGCTGCGTGTCGGCCACGAGAGGGTTGCGCCGCACGTCCCGCATGGACGGGTCGATGTGAAGGGCGCGCGCATACTGCTCGATCGCGGCGCCCGTGCGCCCTCGCTTCTCGTAGAGCCGTCCGAGGCGGAACCGGGCGGGAGGAAAGCCCCGATTCCGGTCGACGGATTTTTCGTAGGCGCGGATGGCGCGCCCCATTTGGCCCTCCGTCTCGGCGAGGAGTCCCAGGTTGTACGGCGCGAGAAAGTTGGAGGGTTCGAGCTTCATCGCGATCTCGTACTGTTCGCGCGCCTCCTTCGGGAAGCGCCGGGCGGCGAGGAGATTTCCGAAATCGTTGTGAAGCGCCGGCGAGGAAGGGTCCGCCGCGACCCGCTTCTCCTGCTCGAGGATCCGATCGTCGAGAGGATTTCCGGGGGCCAGGTACTTGCGGTAGAACGGCTCTTGGTTCGGCTTGCGGTCGGCGGCCCCGGCGGCCGGAGAAAGAAGCGCCGCCGCCATCCACGCGAAGGCCGTTGCGAATCTCTTCATGGTGTCCCCGCCTCCCCTTCGCATCACGACTTTCGCCTCGCCACGAGCTTGACCTTCCCGTCCCGCTCGGCCACTTCGAACTCCACGTCCGCGCCGCCGAAACGCTCCCGGAGCCGCTCCGCCTCCTTGCGAAGGCTGTCCGCGAACCGGTCGAAATCGTAGTCGGCCGCGGGCTCCCCCCGGGCGACCTTCGCCGCGACGAACTTCTCGAAGAGATCGCGTTCCCCGTCGGGCGCAGGGGTCCCTTCTTCTCTTACGGAGGAGGAACCCTCCGCGTTGGGCGCGCTGGACCCGGCATCCCGGAAGGGCGAACGGGCGGCGTCCGGCGCCACGTGGGCCGGAGAGAAGTGGCCATACAGTCCCGGGCGCCTCCCCGCCTCCTTTTCCCCCTGGAGGCGCTCCCACCGCTCGCACAGGGCGTTCCAGCGGACCTGCAGCGTCGAGAAGCGGTACCGGTCGGCCGCGGAGTCCGCCTCCCGCGCGCCGAGGCTGTGCAGCATGCGCTCGACGTTCCGCCGGCTCTCGACGGGAGGACGGATTCCCGTCCCGTAGAGAAACGCGTCGTACTCCACGGTAACGGCCGCGATCGCCCGTTCGAGGGCTTGCAGATCCCGCTCCCACGTCATGGACCTATAGTAACGGTCGTGAGGTCGGCGGGCGGCAGACGAGGTCGGGGAGAGCCGGGCCCGGAGGCCGGGGAGCGGCCCTCCGCGACTCCCGGAGCGCCGCAGCGGCGCATTCCTCCCTCGATGGACTCGCTCCTCGGGACTCCCGACGCCGCGCCGATGCTGGAGCGATGGGGCCGCGACGCGGTCAAGGACGCGTTTCGCGGCGCGATCTCGGCGGGCGCCGCCGAGGCGGCGGAGATTCTGGCGGTCGGCGAGAGCGCCCTGCGGCAAAGGTTCTCTCCGAGCCTTCGCCGCGCCATCAATGCCACCGGCGTCCTTCTCCACACCAACCTCGGGCGCGCTCCCCTCTCCGAGGCCGCGCGCGACGCCGTCGCATCCGCCGCCGCCGGGTACTCGACGCTCGAGTACGACCCCGCGACGGGCGAGCGGGGCCGTCGGCAGGATCACGTCCGCGCCGCGGCCTGCGCGCTCTTCGGCTGCGAGGATGCTCTCGCCGTCAACAACAACGCGGCGGCGGTCTTTCTCGCGCTCTCCGCCCTGGCCGCCGGGCGGCGCGTCCTGATCTCGCGAGGGGAGCTCGTCGCGATCGGAGGTTCGTTCCAGATTCCCGCAATTCTCGAGGCAAGCGGCGCGCAGCTCGCGGAGGTCGGAACCACCAACCGGACGACGATCGACGACTATCGCCGCGCGCTCGGCCCCGACGTGGCGCTCCTCCTGACCGTGCATCCGTCGAACTACGAGATCCGCGGCTTCACGGCCCGACCCGAGCCGGCGCAGCTTGCCGCTCTCGCGCGCGAGGCTGGCATTCCGTGGCTTCACGACCAGGGAACCGGATGCGTCGTCGACCTGTCGGAGTTCGGCGTCGCCGACGAGCCGACCGTCGCCGGCTGCCTCGGGTCGGGAGCCGACCTCGTGACGTTCTCCGGGGACAAGCTGCTGGGCGGTCCGCAGGCCGGAATCGTCGCGGGACGCCGCGCCGCGGTCAGCCTGGTCGCCCGGCACCCGATCGCTCGCGTGGTGCGGCCGGACAAGCTCACGCTCGCGGCGCTCGGCGCGACCCTCTCCGCCTGGCAGACGGGCGCCTGGCGCGGGATGCCCGTTTATCGCGCGGCCGCCGCGCCCCTCGAGGACCTCGAGCGCCGGGGGGAAGCGATCCGAGCGCGGGCGGGAGCCAGCGGCCTCGACGTCCGGGTCGTCGAAACGCTCGCGCTCTTCGGAGGCGGGACGAGCCCCGAGAAACGGTTCGCGTCGCGCGCGCTCGCCGTCGCGCGCCCGGGGACGTCCGCGGAGCGGCTCGCGGCGGACCTGCGCGCGAGGGAGACCCCGATCGTCGGGCGGGTCGAGGACGATCGTCTCCTCCTCGACCTTCGCTCGATCGCGCCCGAGGAGGATCCCCTCGTCGCCTCCGCGCTCGAAGGGCTCGCACCAGCACCCGCGTGAGAGAATCGGGCATGCGAAAATTCCGGACCCGCCGGCTCGTCCTCTGCGCGGGCGCCCTGATTCTCGCGATCGCCGGCCCGTCCTGCCGGAAGAAAGCGACGAGCCCCTCTCTCCCCGAGCCGGCCAAGTCGACCCCCGTGGGGGGGATCCGTTACACACCGATGCCTCCGCCGCCGACGCCCACACTGCGTCCGGGCATCCCCACGAGGCTTCCCTCGCTGCCCGACTAGCGGGAGCAGGCTTTCGACCGCGGCGTCGCTGCGCGAACAGGTGGCCGAGAGAAGACTGTCGGCCGCGGCATTCGCTTCGCGAACGGCGGCCGAGAGAGCGCTTCGATTAGGAAAATGCAGCGCCGAGTTGCGGTTTTTCTCGTGATGCGGCGATCTCGGCGGATCTCCGCACGACCGTCCCCGCGGCGAAGACGTTCGGAACGCGACCGGACTCGACTCTCGAAGAACTCGAAGCCGCTCGCGGCGCGTTTTCTTCAGCTTTCCTGATCGAGGGCGTGCTCGCGGAGTTTTCCCTCGAATCGGCGCGGCGTGAGGCCGAGCGATTCCGCGGCGGCGGTGCGGTCTCCCTTCGCGCGCTCGAGAGCCCGTGACAGCCAGGCCCTCTCGGCGGATCTCGCGCCGCGCTCGCGGACGTCTTCGAGCGTCTCCTCCCGGTCGGGCGGCGCGGGGGCCGCCGCGGGGGCTTCGGGGGACAGGCGGAGGTGGCGCTCCTCGATGACCCCGTTCTCCGCGAGAATCATCGCCCGCTCCAGGCAGTTGCGCAGCTCGCGGACGTTGCCGGGCCAGTCGTAGGCGCGCAGCCGCTCGCGGGCCTCTCCGTCCAGGAGAAGAGGCTTCTTCTTGAGCTCGCGGGGCAGCGACGCCAGGAACCAGTCGACGAGAGGGTCGATGTCCTCGCGCCGGTCGCGCAGGGGCGGAATCCGAATGGGAAAGACCCGGACCCGGTAGTACAGGTCCTCCCGGAACTGTCCCTGCGACACCAGCCGGTCGAGCGGGCGGTTGGACGCGGCGATGATCCGCACGTCGACCTGGATCGGGCTCGTGCCCCCCACGCGATGGAACGAGCGCTCCTGAAGCACGCGGAGAAGCTTTGCCTGAGTCGGCGGCGTCAGCTCTCCGATCTCGTCCAGGAACACCGTCCCGCCGTCGGCGAGCTCGAACTTCCCGAGGCGCCTCGCCGCGGCGCCCGTGAATGCGCCCTTCTCGTGTCCGAAGAGCTCGCTCTCGAGCAGGGTGTCGGGAATGGCGGCGCAATTGATCGCGACGAACGCGCGGCGCGCGCGCGAAGAGAGCGCGTGGATCGCCCGCGCGAACAGCTCCTTGCCCGTTCCGCTCTCCCCTTCGAGGAGGACGGTCGCGTCGGTGGCGGCGACCCGTTCCGTCTCGGCCTGAACCGCCCTCAACCCCTGGGAGCCGCCGACGATCGGCGGCATGAGCTTCGAATGCCCTTCCGCGAAAAGAAGGGACTCCCGGCGGCCAACGCGGCGCTCGATCGCTCTCGCGACCAGGAGCCGGAGGAGATCCGGATCGACGGGCTTCGTGATGAACTCTTCGGCGCCGCGCTTCATGGCATCGACTGCCGTTTCGATCGATCCGAAGGCCGTCATCACGATCACGGGAAGCGTCGGGTCGGCCACGCGGGCGGCGTCGAGGACCGCCGACCCGTCCGCGCCCGGCAGCCGCCAGTCCGTCAGGACGACGTCGAACTTCGACCCGTTCCGGAGCTTGTCGACCGCCGCCTCCGCGCTTCCGACGCCGGAGACGGCCCAGCCCTCCGCCTTCAGCATCTCCTCGAGCATGGCTCGAAGGGAGTTCTTGTCTTCGACCACGAGGACGGTGGGCATGGGCGGTCCCTACAGGTTACGGCCTCGGCCGCAGAACGCAAGGGCCGCCCTTTCGGAGCGGCCCTTATGGGGAAAAGCGGCGAGCGAAGAGCGGATTCCCGCGGATGGCGGAACTACTGAGGCGGCTTCGGCTGCAGGTCCGGGTTCGCGGCGCCCGGGATGTATCCGGTCTTT
>JBBQNC010000177.1:0-7666 GCA_038329555.1 Thermoanaerobaculia bacterium | reverse complement strand
CTACCAATTGAGCTAACGGCCCACGGAGCGCGGAGGATATGCGATCGGGTGGCGCGGGGCAAGCGTTCTCGGACGCCGTCGACGAAGCGGGCGGAGTCTAGCCTCCGCCGACGAACTCGACGACTTCCAGCACGTCGCCCGGCGCGAGCGGCGTTGTGGCGTAGGACGCCTTCGGGACGATTTCGCGATTGCGTTCGACCGCCACGCGCGGCGTCGCGATCGCCAGACGCTCGAGCACGGACGCGACGGAAGAGCCCTCGGGCAGGCGAAGCTCCTCGCCGTTGACGCGGACGGCGACCTCGATCACGTCTTCCTCCGGACGGGAAACTTAAACTCCGTGCTCCCGATGGACGAGCTGACCCGGATCACCGCCGCGGCGGTGCCGTCCCCGTACTCGGGCACGCGGAACGACACCGGGCAGGTCCCGTCCGTCGAGGTCTTCCCCTGGAAAACGACGGCGGGCTTGACCACGGTCGAGAGGATGCGGATCTGGACGACGGCGCCTCCGACCGGCTGCTTCGAGAGCGAGGAGACCGCCTTCATCCGAACGGCGGCGTCCTGCCCGCTCACGAAGTCCGGCACGGGAGAAAAGGAACAGTCGATCTGTTCGTGGGCGAGCTCCGAAGCGAGGTAGTCGAGGATCACCTGGTCGAGCGTCCGATCGCCCGGCGCGCCCTGCTCGGCGGGACTCCCGGCGTCCGCCTCTTCGGGGCCGCCGCCGTCCTCGGCGCCCGGGACCGCGTCCGGGGTCTTGAGAGACCCGTTGGGCCCATCGAACCGTCCCCGCTGAATCGCCGCGATCATGGTCCGGTGCTGCTGCTCCATGAGCTCCTGCACCGCCCGGTCGTCGCGGCCGTCCTTGACGACGTCGGCGTAGGAGGTCTTGCGCGTCGCGAGGATCTGGCCTCCGACATAGACGAGCGACTCGATGTACGGGCTCGTGTCGCCCTTGTCTTCCGTCTGGATGTGGAAGACACGGTTGTTGTGCTTGACGTCGGTGTTGTAGCCGGTGATCACGGGGGCGGAATTGTAGCGTGCCGCCGGAGGCTGCCTAGGGGAGCTCGAACGCCGCCGTGAAGTGCGCCGGACGGGGGCCTGTCACGCGATGCGGACGCCCCGGAGGGTCTCCGGCTTCCGGTGCAGCCGCAGGAGAACGTCCGCCACGTACTCGAGGTGCGTGTTCGTGTACACCCGGCGGTGGACGGCGAGGCGCACGAGGTCGAGGTCCGGCCTTGAAGTCGTGCTTCGCGCGCGGGTCGCGGCCTTCCGGGATGACGAAATCCCAGGCGGTCCCTCCGTTGACCTCGACGTTGACGCGCGTCGTGTCGAAGTGCTTGTTGTTCGGCACGAGGTCGCCCCGCTTCAGGATCGTCGAGAAGAGGAGGTTCTCGGCCTCCCGCCCCTGGTGCGTCGGGATCACGTACGGGAGACCGAAGATCCTGCGGACCGTCTCCTCGAAGCGGTAGAAGTTCCGGCCTCCCGCGTACGACTCGTCTCCCCGCATCAAGCCGGCCCACTGGGTGTCTGACATCGCCGGCGGGGCGCAGACGTTGCTCGGGTTCGGCTCGGCCGATCCGGCGGATCGGCTCGACGACCTTGACCCGCCACGGCTCGTAAGAGAGAGACGTCGATTCGGCCGGATCGTTCATCGCCTGGACGTATCAGCCTCGCGGGCTCGCCGGCTCCGGCGACTTACGGCGACTTCTTCTCGCGGCGCCGGAAGACCAGGCGTGACTGCTTGGTGGACCCTCGCTGAAGCGACACCGTCTCCCGGACCCAGACCTTCCGGTTGTCCGAGAGGCGCCAGACGCTTCTCTGGACGGCCGCGCGCGGGTCGTCCTCGGGCCCCGCCACGACCTCGAGCCACAGAGACTTCGCGTCGGTGCCCCACTTCGCGGTCAACGTGCCGCGGCTCTTGTGGCCGAGCGCCTTCTCGTACGGGCGGCCATCCACGACGACCTCTTCCGCGATGACGGCCGTCCGTGTCTTCTCGAGCGGCTGGATCCAGATCCGGTTCTTCCGCTGGGTCACCTCGAGGACGGCCTTGTCCATATTCGGCGCTCCCCCGGAGCTCGCCTTCGGATCGAGCTCCCAGACGCCCGTGAAATCGGTGGGACCTCCCCGGGCGCCGGGGACGCCGGCCGCCGGGCGCGCCCGGGTGGAGGGCGCCTTCGGCGTTCGCGCGGGGGTCGCCGCGCCGAGCCACGCCATCGCGAGCCAGGCGGCGAAGGCCGGGAAGATCCTCACGCCCGCACCGCTTTCCGGGCTTCCGAGAAGATGCGCCGCAGGAACTGGCCGGTGTGGGACGCCCGCACGGCGGCGACGGCCTCCGGTGTGCCTTCGGCGATGACGCGGCCGCCGCCCTCCCCGCCCTCGGGACCGAGATCGACGACCCAGTCCGCCGTCCGGATCACGTCGAGGTTGTGCTCGATCACGACGACGGTGTTCCTCTTCTCGGTCAGCGAGCGGAGGACTCCGAGAAGCTTCTTGATGTCGTCGAAGTGCAGGCCCGTCGTGGGCTCGTCCAGGAGGTAGAGGGTGCGCCCCGTCGACCGCCGCGCCAGCTCTTTGGCGAGCTTGACGCGCTGGGCCTCTCCGCCCGAGAGGGTCGTCGAAGACTGCCCCAGCTGGATGTAGCCGAGCCCGACCTCGACCAGCGTCCGGCAGATGTTGGCGATCGAGGGGATGTTCTCGAAGAGCTCGAGGGCCTGTTCGGCGGTCAGAGCGAGGATATCGGCGATCGACCGGCCCTTGTAGTGGACCTGGAGGGTCTCGCGGTTGTAGCGCTTGCCGCCGCACACGTCGCACGTCACATAGATGTCCGGAAGGAAGTGCATCTCGATCTTGATCTGCCCGTCGCCCGCGCACGCCTCGCACCGCCCGCCCTTCACGTTGAAGGAGAACCGGCCCGGCGCGTAGCCGCGGGCGCGCGCCTCCGGAGTGCGCGACAGCAGCTCGCGGATCGGGTTGAACACGTTCGTATACGTCGCGGGGTTCGAGCGCGGCGTCCGGCCGATCGGCGACTGGTCGATGTTGATGACCTTGTCGATCTCGAACAGTCCCTCGATCTTGTCGTGCCGGCCGGGCCGCTCGGAGGCGCCATGGAGCGCCCGGGCGAGCGCCTTGGAGAGGATGTCGTTGACGAGTGTCGACTTGCCGGAGCCGGAGACCCCGGTCACCGCGGTCATCACGCCGAGCGGGAATCGCACGTCCACGTTCTTCAGGTTGTGCTCCCTCGCTCCGCGGACGACGAGCGCCTTCCCCGAACCGGACCGCCGCACCGCCGGGATCGGAATCTCGAGCTCCCCCGTCAGGTACTTCGCGGTCAGGGACTCGGGGAAGTCCGCCAGCTCGTCGGGAGTTCCCTGCGCGACGATCCGCCCGCCGTGCACGCCGGCGCCGGGCCCGAGGTCGATCACGTAATCGGCGGACCGGATCGTCTCCTCGTCGTGCTCGACCACCACCACCGTGTTCCCGAGGTCGCGCATCGAGATCAGCGTGTCGATCAACTTGCGGTTGTCTCTCTGGTGAAGACCGATGGACGGTTCGTCCAGGACGTAGAGCACGCCCATGAGCTTCGAGCCGATCTGGGTGGCGAGCCGGATCCGCTGCGATTCCCCGCCCGAGAGCGACGCCGCTCCCCGCGACAGGTTCAGGTATCCGATGCCGACGTTCGCGAGGAATCCGAGCCGGTCGCCGATTTCCTTCAGGATCTTGCCGGCAATCTCCCGCTCGCGGGGCGTCAGGGCGAGGTCGTCGAAGAACGCGATCGAATCCGCGATCGTCACCGACGCGATCTCGTCGATCGAACGGCCCCCGACCTTGACCGCCAGCGCCTCGGGCTTCAACCGCCGTCCACCGCAACCCGGGCACGACTCCGAGGACATGTACGCTTCGAGGTCGAGCCGCTGCTCGGGATTCTCGGTCTCCTTGTAGCGGCGTTCGAGCATCGGGATCAGCCCCTCGTACGACGAGCGCCAGTGGTACTCGCCGCGCTCCGCCACGTAGGAGAACTTGATCTCGTCCTCGCCCGAGCCGTACAGGATGACGTCCCGTGCGGCCTTCGGGATCTTCGAGAACGGCTGGTCGAGCTTGAACTTGTAGTGCTTCGCGAGCGTCGCCATCTGCTTCGTGCGCCAGTTCGTCGACCCGGGCTTCAGGATCGCGATCGCGCCGTCCTGGATCGACTTCTCGGGAGCGACCACGAGGCGTTCCGGGTCCGCCTTGAGGATGGTCCCGAGCCCGGAGCAGTCCGGGCACGCGCCGTAAGGCGAGTTGAACGAGAAGAGGCGGGGTGTGATCTCCGTCAGCGACGTGCCGCAGTCCGGACAGGAGTAGTTTGCGGAGAGGACCTCCTCCGGCCCGTCGGCGACGGAGAGCGTCACGAGGCCGCCCGACACCCGCGTCGCGGTCTCGATCGAATCGGCGAGGCGCTTGCGGTACTCCTCGTCGTCCGCCGGCTTTCCGACCAGCCGGTCCACGACGAGCTCGATCGTGTGCTTCTTCTGCTTGTCGAGCTCGGGCGGATCGTCCAGGTCGACGTACTGGCCGTCGATGCGCGCGCGAAGGAAGCCCTCCTTCAGCATCTCCCCCATCTGCTTCTTGTACTCGCCCTTCTTGCCCGTCACGTACGGCGCGAGGACGACGAAGCGGCTCCCCTCCGGCAGCCGCAGCGCGCGGTCGACCATCTCCTGGACCGTCTGCGCCTGGATCGGACGCCCGCACTTCGGGCAATGAGGCTTGCCGATGGACGCGTAGAGCAGCCGGAGGTAGTCGTAGATCTCGGTGACGGTGCCGACGGTCGAGCGCGGGTTTCTGGAGGTCGTCCGCTGCTCGATCGAGATCGCCGGCGAGAGGCCCTCGATCGAGTCGACGTCGGGCTTCTCCATCTGCTCGAGAAACTGCCTCGCGTACGCCGACAGAGACTCGACGTACCGGCGCTGCCCCTCCGCGAAGATCGTGTCGAACGCGAGCGAGGACTTCCCCGAGCCGGACACCCCCGTCACCACGACGAGCCGGTTGCGCGGGATGTCGCAGGACACGTTCTGCAGGTTGTGCTGGCGCGCGCCGCGGATGCGGATGAAGTCCATCGAGGTCCTGGATTGTATCGACTGACGGAGGGGGCGCGGCGGGCCGCCGTGTTCGAGCGCCCCGGCTCCGAGAGAGACAGGCGAACCGCACAAAAACGCGGCGGCCCGCCGTCCCATTCCAGGCTCCGAGTACTGGTCCCTCGGTTTGAGGAAATCGGGTGATCGGGCGATCGGGTGATCGGGTGATCAATCGGGGGATCGGGGAGATCGGACGGAGGCCCTGAGTTGGAAGATCTGACGCGCGCTCGCGCGCGTCTATCCGGCCATCGGCGGCAGATCGGGCCATCGGGCCATCGGGCCATCGGGGAATGCGGCGCGCGAGGACTCTGAAGGCTGAGGTTTCTGTCGATCGCGGGTACTCCTGACCCGGCCCCCTTCCCGCCGGGAGGAGGGGAAGGCACCGCGGCATCATTTCGGCCGATCCTCAACATCCGCTCGCAGCGTGAGGAGTCTCCCGAGCGTCGCGAAGGGAGGAGCCTCCCGCTGCGGGAGCCGGAGCGAAGCGGAGGCGACGTGTGGCGGCGGATAGAATGATGTCGTGCGGGCGGCGTGATGTTTTCGACGGCGGCGACCCAGTTTGCTCTCCTCGCCTTCTCGTCGCTCTTCTCGGTCATCAACCCGATCTCGGCGGCGCCCATCTTCGTCGCGCTGACCAGCGGGACCCCCGCCGAGCAACGACGCGCAGCGATCCGCGCATGCCTCGCGGCCGCGGCCGTTCTGGCCGTCTTCGGGGTGGCGGGCGGCGCGATCTTCTCCTTCTTCCAGATCACGGTACCCGCCTTCCAGATCGCCGGAGGCGTGCTCTTCACGGCGATGTCGTTCAAGGAGATGCAGGATCCCGACCGCAAGAAGATCACCGAGGACGACGCGGAAAAGCTCGACCCCTCGGTCGTCCCGCTCGGGATCCCCGTGATCGCCGGGCCGGGGGCCATCTCCGCGATGATGGTGCTGGTCGGACAGGCCCCCGACGCGCAACACCGGATGGCGCTCGCGGTCGCTCTCGCCGCGAGCATCCTGATCACGCTCGTGATCCTCTTCGCCGCGCCCGCGATCGTCGCCCGGATCGGGCCCACCGGGCAGCGCGTGGTCGCCAAGGTGATGGGCCTCGTCACGACCGTCATCGGCGTTCAGTTCATCCTGAACGGCGTCACGACCGTGGCGCTTCAAATCCTGCGCGCCGCTCGTCAGGGCTAAAGCCGTCCGGCGACGTTCGCGGACCCGGCGGCTGAGCGGGGCGGTTCGCCTCCGGGTTATAATCTTTTTGCTCAAACTTTATTCATGACGCCCCTGAAAGTTCTGATCGTGGACGATTCCGCGTCGGACGCGGAGAGGATCGTGGCGGAGCTCTGCCGCGGCGGCTACGTGCCGACCTGGGAGCGCGTGGCGACGCGCGAGGAGACGGAGTCGGCGCTTGCCGGCGATCGGTTCGATCTGGTTCTCTCCGACTATCGCCTGGCGGGCTTCGCCGCGCTCGAGGCGCTCTCGCTCGTCAAGGACCACGACCCCGATCTGCCATTTCTGATCGTCTCGGAGACGATCGGCGAGGAGACCGCCGTTCGCGCGATCAAGGCGGGCGCCCACAACTGCATCGCGAAGGACTCCCTCGCCCGCCTCGGCCCAACGGTCGAGCGGGAGCTACGCGAGGCGCAGATTCGCCGCGAGCGGCGCCTCGCCCGCAAGGCGCTCCGCGAAAGCGAGAACCGTTTCCGCACGCTCGCCGAGACCGCGTCGGACGCCATCCTGACGGTGAGCGAAGACGGCCGCATCCTCTACGTCAACCAGGCGGCGCAGCGGATCTTCGGACATCCCCCCACCTCTCTCATCGGCGAGCCGCTCTCGATGCTCCTTCCCGCCCACCCGTACGGCGGCCCCGAGGGTCCGGGGGCGTGGGCGGCCACGGCACCCGGCGAAGTCGTCGGGGTCGCCGGCCGGCGGGCGGATGGAAGCGAAGTCCCGCTCGAGATCTCGTTCGGCCAGTCCGCCCGGGAAGGCCGGCGGCTGCTGACCGTCATCGCACGGGACGTTTCCGAGCGGGAGACGGCCGAGCGCGCGCTCCGCGAGTCCGAGACCCGCTTCCGGCAGCTCTTCGAAAGAAACCTCGCGGGCGTGTATCGCACGACGCTCGACGGCCGGCTCCTCGACTGCAACCTCGCCTTTGCGCGGATCTTCGGCTACGACTCGCCGGAGGAGGCTCTCGCGGTGCCCGCCGTCGACTACTACCTCTCGGGCGAAGACCGCGTCGACGCTCTCCGGCGGCTCGGCGAGCGACGGACTCTCACCAACTACGAGCAGCGGCTGCGCCGGCGCGGCGGAGACGTCGTCTGGGTCCTCGAGAACGAGACTCTCGTCCAGGGCACGGAGCCGGGCACGCTCGTGATCGAAGGGACCCTGCTCGACATCACGGAGCGCAAGCGCGCAGAGGAGGAGCGCGAGGCGTCCCTGGCGCTTCTGCGCGGGACCCTCGAGGCGACGGCGGACGGTCTCCTCGTGGTCGACGCGAAGGGCGCGATCATGACGTACAACCAGACGTTCATCGAGATGTGGGGCATTCCCCCCGACGTGATCGCGACCCGCGA
>JBBQNC010000176.1:0-7677 GCA_038329555.1 Thermoanaerobaculia bacterium | reverse complement strand
GTAGGAACCGGTCCATCATCCAGACCCACGCCTCCCGCTGGAGCTCCTGGAACTCGTCGCCCAGCATCCGATCGAACAGCTCGTCGAAGTAGCGGAAGTGGGAAAAGAGGACGTGCCCGCCGATGTCGTAAATGAACCCATTCGCGCTCGTCTCGCTCGACGCCAGGCCCCCGGCGTTCGCGCGCGCTTCCAGGACGACGAAGTTCTCATGACCGAGCTCGCGGAGCCGGTACGCCGCGCCGAGCCCGGTCGGGCCAGCGCCGAGGATCACGATCTTCCTGGAGGTATCCGTCCGGGCCGACACAGTCTGGGGCACAGTCCTTTCTCTCAGATCTCGAATTTCGTCGGTTTCAGTATCGCCTGCCGGGGACCGAATCGAAAGGTCGCCCGGCGAAAATAGCAACTTCCATACCACGCGCGGAGGTCTCGAAAGGCCGTGCCGGCGGGCGTTTCAGCGCGTCTGGCTGCGAGCCGCCGGGTGGCCGTCTGTCAGGAGTGAGGAGGGCCACCGGGGGCAGCGGGCCGCCCGCAGAAGCGCCCGGCAGATGGCGAGGGGGCGCGTCGGCGCCGTCGCGGTGATGAGAGACAGGACCCGGCGCTTCGACCCGGCGGACACGGACGGCTGCTCGATCCAGAGGGCGCTCCACAGCCCATCGTGCAGCATCGCGTCGAACGACCAGCCGGTCCGGCGCGCGACGAGCTCCGCCATGGTGCAGGCGGTCCAGTCCTCCGTCGAGAACGGCGGGGCCGTCCGCGCCGACGTGTTGAAGACCCGGACCTCGATCTCGCGGTCGAGCTCCGGCCCGGCCGGGACGGGGTGCGTCGATCTCGTGAATATCACGCGCGGCCCCTGGGTGGCTCTGCGCCGTGTGAGGACATGGAAACGCTCCGAAAACTCCAGAACCCGCCGCTCGAGGAGCAACATCCGTACCATGCGACGCGCGATCAGATTCTCGCTTTCCGGAGCCGGACCGGCGCGCACGCGGCCGGAGAATCGAGAGAATCGAGAGGCCAGGATGCCGCCTCTCCGCGGAGGAATGCGGCGGAGGCGGCCACGACGCCCTCGTCGCGGAGGATCTTGTGATGACCGAGGCCGAGCGTCGTCACGAGGCGCGCCCCGGGCCACGCCGCCGCTTGGCCGCTCCGTCCTTCCACGGAACCCGCGCGTCCCCGCGATCGTGAACGATCAAGATCTCGGAGCTTGCTTCTTGGAGGGGAACGTCGATCCGCAGGTCCTTCCACGTGATCGCGTATCGACCCTCCAGACGGCGCTTCATTCCCTCGCAGATTTCCGGGGGATCCCGAATAGTGGCTGAACCGGCGGGCGTACTCCTCAGGGTCCGCCGGGGGCGCGAGAAGCACGGTTCGCGGCAGCGCGAGCCCGCGGCGGATGGCCAGGGCGGCGGCGGAGGCGCCCATCGAATGACCCACGATTCCCGCGAGCGGCGAGTACTCGCGGGCCAGCACGTCGATGGCGGCGACGAAATCGGGCAGCGACGAACGCCATCCCGGGGATCGCCCATGGCCCGGAGCGTCGAAGGCGACGACCGAATAGCCGGAACGGATGAGCGGCGCGACGAATCGGCCGAGGCGGCCCGCATGGCCTCCCCAGCCGTGGACGAGCAGCACGGTGGGCCCTCTCCGAACGCCCACGTCGCGAGCCGTCCTCGCCCGAATGGCATCGCGCGGTAAGTTCCGCCGGCGAGGACCAGACACTCGTGGGGAGGGGAACGGACCGGGGGGGCGTCCGGAAGAGGAACTCCGCCCAGCGGGCGGAAGCGGACGGGGAGAAGAAGGCGGCGGGGGCCGAACGCGGCCCTCAGAGCCCGGAGGACGACTCGGTCCCGGCGTTTCCTCGGAAAACGGAGGATGGTTCTTCGCCGCAGGCGGAACAGCACCGCAGGCGTTTGGACGACATCGGAACCGCCCGAGTGCCAGATTCGCGCCAATCGGTCGGCGCCGACGCCGACCTCACCGACCCCGGATCAGGCCGTCGCGCAGTCCGGATGCCCGCAAATGCACATCGGCTCGGGTTGTCCGGACATCTCCATCTCCGCGCAGCGTTCGCTGCAGAACTTCTTGTTTCCCCGCTCCACCCGGTTCTCCTCGCAGCGGCAGCCCTGGTGCTCACACTTCATGGACGACCTCCTCGCCGGGAAAGCAGCAACACGGGTGCCACGGAAGAGGCCTGTTCCGGTTCCGCCGGCCCCGGTGCCTTCCCGCTCCGCGCTGCGATCTCTGCGACGGATCCCATGGAGAGACGAAGAGCTCTCAGAGCCCCGCGACCGACACAAGTCCGGATAGTCGGCGGGCAGAGCTTCCGCGCCGCGCACCAGCAAACGCTCGAGACGCGGCGCCACACCCCGGCGGAGCACGAGGAGAGCCGAGAGGCTTCCCGTTCGCTCAGGACGCGACCGCACGCCGATGCAAAGGACGTACCCGCGAACGGGTGCGGATCTCGTTCGGAATTACGAAATCGCTTCTCCGGATCGGGACCGCACGGGCGGATCGCCGGAACGGCTCTTGCACCCGAGGCCGCGGGGCGATTTTGCCCCGAGCATCCGATTTGGCGAGCAAGACCAGGAGTTTGACCATGAGTGCAGAGCACGACGAACCGACTGCAGCGAAGGCCGGCGACGGCCGCATCGGGGAAGACGGGGACGCGCCTTTTTCTCTGCGTACCGGGACGCCGAACCGCGACAACACCGACGTCGAGACGGAGAACGTCAACGAGGACGGCGAGGGTCTCGACGAGGAAGAAGAGGAAAAAGACCTCGACGACGAGGATGAAGAGGACGACGAGCCCGGCACGGTTGCGGTCGCCGCCGAGGGGGACGTCCTCGCAGATGAAGACGAAGGCGGGGACGAAGACGACGACGACGACGACGACGACGAGGAGGACGCGTAGCCATGTCGCTCCCTTCCTCCGTCGCGCGCCCGGTTCAGAATGCGGTGCGGCGCCTCGCCCGGCCGATCAACGTCGGGCCCCTTGAGCGCTGGGGCTCCGTGCTCGCCGGCGCCGGCCTCGTTTTCCTGGGGCTCACCCGCCGGAGACGGATCCCCGGGGTGGCGCTCGCCATGACCGGCGCCGGCCTCGCCTGGCGCGGCATCACCGGTCACTGCGACGTCTACGGAGTCCTCGGCATCGACCGGTCGCCGGACCGCGCGGTGCCGTCGAGGAATCCGTGACCGTCGAAACGAGATAGACCCCTCTTTCATCGTGAGACATCGCATGAGCCTGGACGACGCGCCGGCTTCATCAAGGACGTCTTGACACCGTAGAGGTGATCTAACGCCGTAGAAGTCCCGGCGGAGGTCCCGGATCTCCGGAAGCGCAGATTTTCCTCGAGGGCTTGAGCGGCAAGCCGCGAAGGCCCGGTTCCCCGCGGTGTTTCAAACGAGCCTTTTCGGCCGCGGTTTCGCGCAGCACGCCGCGGCCGAAAGCTTTATTTTTTCTTCGGCGTCGGCAGCCCCTGGTTGAAGCCCGGCAGGATCGCCCGGAAGAAGGCGTTCTGGATGAGCTTCACGATGACCTCCCACGTGTTGGCCCTCGCGTTGCCCACCGGCCCGGAGATGTCGGCCTTCGTGACGACTTCGTTTCTCGGGGTGTTTTCGAGGAGCTTGGACACCCCTCCGACCAGCCCCTCGTAGAGCTTCTTGAAGATGCTCTTGTCCTTGTCCTGCCGCTTGTCGTACACGTCCATGTCGCGGAAGAGCGGCTTGACATAACCCTCGATCCGCCCGTTCTTGACCTTGAGCTCGGAGTAGAAGGAAAAGACTCCGGCCACGACGTCGAACTTTCCGTAAGCGCGAAGAAGGTCGTTCATCTTCGTCATGTCCGTATCTTGGATTTCCACGTTCAGGTCGAAGTCCGGACCGTTCTTCTCCGGCCGGAAGGTCGCGGTCGCCTTGGTCGGGCCGCTTCCCAGGAACCGCCCGGACAGCCGAGCCTTCGCCGGGCCCTGCCCGAACTGATTGGACAGGTTGGTGACGACGAGGTTGGCGTTGGAGAGGAACACGCGATAGGACGGGTCCTTCGCCTTGTTGACCAATCCGATGTCCGCGTCGGCGAGCTCCAGACGGTCGACGCGGAGGGTCATATCCGGCCGGTTGGTGGCTTCCTTGGCCGCTTTCTGGAGCTTCTGCTTGCGGGCGGACTCCGCGGCGGCGGTCGCCGCCGTGTGGATGTAGTCGAGGCGCAGTCCCCGGATGGTCAGGTCCGCGACCTGCACGAACTTCTTCTTCGCCGAGTACTCGATCCGGCCGCGGGTCGCCAGGACTCCTCCCTTCAGCGACAGGTTGGCCCGCGCGATCATCGGCCGCAGAGCGTCCAGGGGTACCTTCTCGAGCTGAAAGAGCGTGTGGATCCCCGGGAAAGGCTTCGCGAGGAAGTCGGCGTGCCCGTCGATCATCCCGCGGCCCGTCTCGAAGATGACCCCCTCCGCGTGGATCGGGGACGGGTAGACGTTCTCCCGCGAGTGGATGTTGCGGATGTTGTTGGCGCGCAACTTTAGGTGCGAGATGTGGAGCGCGGCCTTCGGGTTCTCGTCGATGTAGACCACGTCGCCGTCGTTGACGCGAAGGAGGTTGATCTTCAGGGGATAGATCTGCTCGACCGCGTCCTGCCATCCCTTGTCCTTGACGGGGGTCTCGTCCTGGTTCTCGTGCCGCAGCTGGATCAGGTTGATGTGGAGGCTAGGCCTGTCGACGAGAAAGTCGGCGACGAGATGGAACGAAAGGAGCTCCCGCCACTGGACGCTCGCCTTGAGCTTCGGGATGACGATCACGGGAGGATCGGGGTTCGCCTGCTGGCGGACGGAGAGATCGTGCAACGTCACCGACAGGCCGAAGAGGCTGAAGTGGGCCTTCGGAAGCGTGACCGTGTAGCCCTTGAGGCTCCGGTTCATCCGGCTCTCCATGGAGCGCCGCATCGGCTCGTCGAAGAAGAACGACGCCACGATCAGGAGAAGGATCAGGATGCCGAGCGCCGCCGCGACCCGCAGGGCGGTCTTTCCCGTCAGCCGCCCGACGCGGCGCAGGGCCGATCGGGGGCGCCTGGTCTTCTTCGAGCCGCGGGAGGGATGTTCGACGGATTTCCGCTCGGTCGCCAAGAAGGACCTCCGGGGCGGGCAAGGGCAAGCGCCGTGCCAGCGCCCGGGAAAACGTAATATGGCGCCGCCCATGCCGACGGCCCTGCTCGAAGCGCACGACCTCGTCCGGACCTATCGTCTCGGAGCCGCCGTCGTCCCGGCGATCCGCGGCGTTTCGGTCACCGTGGGACCCGGCGAGTTCGTCGCCCTGCAGGGCCCGAGCGGCTCCGGGAAGACCACCCTCCTGAACCTGCTGGGCCTGCTGGATCTTCCGGACTCCGGGACCCTGCGGGTGGACGGCCGCGACGCCGGGGGGCTCTCCGAGAACGAGCGGGCGGACCTGCGCCGGGACCGTTACGGCTTCGTGTTCCAGACGTTCAACCTCATCCCCGTCCTGTCCTCCGAAGAGAACGTCGAGTACCCCATGGCGCTCGGGGGGCGCCCGGCGGCCGAGCGGCGCGCGCGATCCCGGGAGCTGCTCGCCGCCGTCGGGCTCGCGGGGAAGGAAGGCGTCCGTCCCGATCTGCTGTCGGGCGGCCAGAGGCAGCGCGTCGCGATCGCGCGGGCGCTGGCCAACCGCCCGGCCGTGGTGTTCGCGGACGAGCCCACGGCGAATCTCGACTCGCACACCGCCGAGGACATCCTGGATCTCATGCGGGCCCTCTGCGAGTCGAACGGAGTCGCGTTCCTCTTCGCGACCCACGACCCGCGCGTCGTGTCGCGGGCGCGTCGCGTCATCGCCCTGCACGACGGCTTGATCGAGGCCGACACGGTGGTCGCGTGAACGCCCTCGCCCTCGGATGGCGCAACCTCGTGCGGCAGCGGCGCCGGACCGTGCTCATGGGGATCGTCGTCGCGTTTGGGTTTGCCGCGTTCGCCCTGGCCGGCGGCTTCATCGCCCAGTCGTTCGCCGGCTTGCGGGAGGGGACCATCCGGACGGTGGGCCAGCTCCAGGTCGTCGATCGCCGGGCCGTCGCCGCGGCGGAGGAGACGACCCTCGAGTTTGGAATCCGCGACGCGGGCCGCGCGCGCTCGATCATCGCGTCCGACCCCGCCGTGGCGTCCGTCCTGCCCCGGATCGATTTCGTCGGCCTGGCGTCGACGGGAGCGAAATCCGTCCCGTTCCTGGGGGTCGGCGTCGATCCCGAGCCGGAGGCCGCGGCGACCGGGGCGCGCGAGCTCGTCGTCGCGGGGTCTTATGTCGCCGGCGACGGGGGGGACGGCGTCCTTCTCGGCACCGGCCTCGCCGCGGCGCTCCGGGTCAGGCCGGGCGATCGCGTGACGCTGATGGCGACGACGCCGGACGGGTCGCTGAACGCCGTGGACGCCATCGTCCAGGGCCTGGTGGACGTGCGGTTCAAGGAGCTGAACGATCGTTACGTCGCCGCGGGCACGACCCTCGTCTCGCGTCTGCTTCAGAGCGAGGGCACGGTGTCGAAGCTCGTGGTCTTCCTGAAGAAGGACGCCGGCGAGGAAGCCGCGGCGAAGCGGCTCGCGTCGGCGCTGGCAGGAGCGGGCTTCCCCGTCGTCGTCCGGCACTGGCGGGATCTCGCCGTCTTCTATGAGCAGGTCAAGCTCCTCTACGTCGGGATCTTCGGCTTCGTCGGTACGGTCCTGGTCGTCGTCGTGATCCTGTCCGCCGCGATCGTCATGACGATGTCCGTGACCGAGCGGACGCGGGAGATCGGAACGCTCCGCGCTCTGGGCACGCGCCCCTCCGGAATCCTGCGGATGTTTCTCGCCGAGGGAATCGTCATGGCCGCTCTCGGGTGCGCCGCGGGCGCCGTCTTCGCCCTGCTCGTCCGGGCGGGCTTGAACGCCTGGGGCTTCACGCTGCCCCCGCCCCCGGGAGGGACGCACGGAGACCCCATCCACGTGCAGGTCTACCCGCTCGCCTACGGCGCCGGGCTCGCGGTGATGCTCGCGACGATGGCGATCGCCTCCTGGTTTCCGGCGCGGCGGGCGGCGCGGCTCTCGATCGTCGAGGCCCTGTCGCACATTTGAGGCCGCGCAATGGCGCGGCTCCGGGAACAGCGCCGGAGCCCGTTCTGTTGAAACGCCCGTGAGACGTCTTCGTAGCTCTTCCGCGCTCCTGTTTGCGGCGGCCACGGCCGCCGCCGCCTCCGCCGCGGCTCCCGCCGAGACGCCGCCGCAGGTCCACGCGTGGCTCGAGGCCATCGACGCGACGCGCAACGCCTTCGAAGAGGCCGTCATCAAGGCGCGGGCGACGCAGGTGACCGGGGGCGTGCCGTCGGGCGGCGCCGACTTCGACATCTACACGAAGGGCCGCGACCGAGCCCTGATCATCTTTCGCGGCGGCAAGAACGACGGGCGCAAGGTCCTGACTTCCGGACAGAAGATGTGGCTCCTCGTTCCCGGCGCTTCGAACCCGCTTCCGATCACGCCGAACCAGCGCCTGATGGGCGGCGCCTCGATGGGTGACGTCGCGCGCCTGCGTTTCGCGGAGGACTTCGACGCGGCCCTGCGTCCCGAAACGGAGACCGTCGAAGGGCGCGTCTGCCGCGTGCTGGATCTGACCGCGCGATCGCTGCGAGCGGCGTACCCGAAGATCGTTCTCTGGTACGAC
>JBBQNC010000175.1:0-7679 GCA_038329555.1 Thermoanaerobaculia bacterium | reverse complement strand
CGAACAAGGCGAAAACCCGCGGCGCGCGGGAAAAGAGGTTCGTGTCGTTCTCCGCGCTCGCGGGGACCGGATCGGGTGAGCCCGCGGTCGACCCGTCGCGCTTCACTCGCGCAGGCGCCTGGGCGGCTCCGGCGCGTCCCTGGGAGGAAGAGACGCCAGAGAGTCTCTTGATGAACCAGGAGGCCATTTCCTGCGTCGAGCAGTCGCTCGATCAGTTGCCCCCCGGCCAGCGGGCAGTCGTGCTTCTGAGGGATGTCGAAGGGCTCGATCCGCAGGAGACCTGTAATATCCTCGAAATCACCGAGACCAATCAGCGAGTCCTGCTCCATCGAGGCCGCTCGAAGATTCGGCGCGCCGTGGAGGAGTACTACGGCCGGAAGAAACGATGATGTTGACTTGCCACGAAATGACCGAGCTCGTGACCGACTTTTTCGAGCATCGACTCGCGTTTCCGCGCCGGCTTTCGTTCCAGCTCCATCTCGCGATGTGCCGGCATTGCCGGAGATACGTCGCACAGATCCGGTCGGTGATCCGAAGTCTTCGTGCACTACCGGAGATTCCTCCGCCGCCGGAGGTCCGCGACGAGTTGCTGCGTCAGTTCCGCGGGTGGCGGGGTCCGGCCGACCCGCATCGTGTTTGACCCGAGTGAACTCCGCGGCCCTTCGCTTCATCGCCGCGGACAAGCTCGTCGAAGAGGATTACGGGCAGTACGCTTCGCTCTTCGGAAAGACAAAACGATGAACACGGCCGGCATCTTCCGGACGGCGCGAACGGGAAGCGGCTTCCGACGGGCGACCCGGGCGCGGCTCCTCGGGGCGCTCGCCGGCGTCCTGCTTTCCGGGGCAGCTTCCGCGTTGCCTTTGCCGGCGTCTCCCGGCGCACCCGACGTCGGTCAGAAGGCTCCGGAATTCCGCCTGCCCGACGCGCGCGGCGCGATCGCCAGTCTCCCGGAAGCGGAGGCGTCCGGCGGCAGATCCGCGAGAAATTGGACTCTGCTCGTTTTCTACCGCGGCTATTGGTGACCCTTCTGCAACTCCGAGTTACGGAGCATTCAGGAAACTCGCCGAGATCGAGGCGCGCGGCGTCCGTGTCCTCGCCGTCAGCGTCGATACGCCGGATGTCTCGGCCTCCCTGGCCGGAAAGCAGGGGTACACATTTGCCCTGCTCTCCGACCCGAAGGCCGAAGTGATCCGCCGCTATGATCTGCTCCATCCCGGAGCCGGCCCGAAGAGCGCCGACATCGCGCGTCCCGCCGAGTTCCTGATCGATCCTTCGGGCACAGTCCGCTGGCGGCACCTGACCGAGGACTACAAGGTCCGAATTCGCGGAACGCAGGTTCTGGAGGCGCTCGATTCGCTGGGCGTGGGCGCCAGGATGCCGGCCTCTCGCTGACTACGTGCTGGAATCCGGGTCGTCGCCGGGGGATATCTCTCGCGCATCCCCTTTTCGGAGCTTCTCTCCCTCGGATCGGCTCGGCGACAGCGTGGCGTCGCGGTTCAAGCCCGCGTCGTCTTGCAGGCCCGGGGACGAATTTTCGGGAGCATGGCCGAGACCCATCCGGATCTCGCGCCACTTCAGCTTCCAATCGGCCCAGCGATGGGGCGGGGCCTTGTAGCCGTACGCGCGCCAGCGGCCCGGCTCGCGACCTTTCCCTTGGCTCCGACGAACCGGCTGAACCGATCCGTCCAGGCGTCGAAATCGGAATAAACGCTTTCCGAATTCATGTCTTCCGCCTGGTTGTCGCTGTACTTCTTCCCCTTCCCGAACAGCTTGTAAGTCCAGAGCTCATCCGGCACTTCGATGCCGCTGTACCGGCACTGCCAGACCAGAGGTGAGTAGAGCTCGCGGCCGTCTTCCGGCTTCTGTTCGGGATCGAACCACTGCTTGTGGCTGCCGCGGAGCTTCCTCGGGCGGCCGTCCTCGTCGAGCTCGTCGCCCCCTCCATCTCCATAGCAGAAGAATGCCGCGGTGCGCCCCTCGAGGTGAAGCTTCGAGAGTTCCTCCCACTCCGGTGAATGCTCGAGCTCCATCGCGATCTCGGGATTCTTGCTCGATGAGGTCCTCGCGCGGATTCCCACCGTCCATGCAGACGAGACGATCGAACATCAGCTTGAGGTTGCTCGTCGGGCCATACCAGTTGATGGGCCCGATGATCGCCCACGCATCGGCGAGGTCGAGCCTCGAGTAGAGGTCGAGATCCCACATCAGATCCGGTTCCTTCGAGTTCTTCGGCTCGTAGCAGTTGCATGGCCAGACGCAGAGAGCCATCGACGTCATCCGCTCCGGCGACCGTTCGATGATCCCCGCGCTCGTCGACGCGCTTTTCTTCGTCCGATCAGAGGGGCGCGGCGACGTCGTGTCATGTCTCGAAACCCTTTCCGGCGAACGCCTCGGCGCCAACTATCGCTTCTGATTCGAATGGCTGGGCGGCCACGAGAAGATTCGTCCCGCGGCCTGGTACCGCGCGTGGAAGGCCGCGCTCTTCTCGAGGATCGACCCCGCGTTCGCGCGCTTCCTCGATCCCGCGCTTCCGATCTCGATCCGCCCGGAAGAGATCCTCTGGGGCGGCGTGAAGAAGGACGGCATTCCGGCGCTGCGGGATCCCCGGACGGTTCCCGCGGCGGAAGCGGGGTACCTTTCCGACGGCGAGATCGTCTTCGGAGTCACCGTACGCGGCGCCTCCCGCGCGTATCCTCGGCGAATCCTCGACTGGCACGAGATGGTGAACGACCGTCTCGCCGGTGAGCCCTTACTCCATTTCGTATTGCACTCTTTACGGCGCCGCGGTCGCCTACTCCACGTCGCGCTTAGACGGAACGCCGCACGCCTTCGGGTCGTCGGGACTCCTCTACCGGTCGAACAAGCTGATGTACGACGCCGCCACACTCTCTCTGTGGAGTAACCTGACCGGCGAGCCCGTCTCAGGAGTTCTCGTCGGCCGCGGGATCTCGCTGCCCGTCCTTCCGATCACAGTGACAACCTGGGGCGATTGGAAGGCGCGGCACCCGGATTCGACCGTCCTGGCGCTCGAGACCGGATTCTCGCGCGATTACACGGCGGGCGCGGCCTACGGGAAGTACTTCGACAGCCCTGAAACGATGTTCCCGGTCTGGAAGCGCGACACGACGCTCGCCCCCAAGACCGTCATATTCGGGATTCGTCGCGGCGCCGCCGCGCGGGCGTATCCCCTCGAGATTCTGCTTCGCGAGCGGGTCGTCAATGACGCTGCCGCCGAAGAAGGCGTCGTCCTCGTCGCGGATCCCGCGACCACGGCCGTGCGCGCGTATCGGCGTGGCAGCCGCCGTTCCGGCGAGGGGCCCGCCGGCACGCTGATCGACCTCGCCACGGGGATGGGTGGGAATGCGCGGAGGAGGCCTTGATCCCTCTCGGCGAGAACGCCGGTAGAGACGCCCAGGTGCCCGCCTCCCTTCCGAGAGTGCCGGGCCACCGCGCCTACTGGTTCGGCTGGTACGGCTTCTTTCCTGAGACGACGCTCTACGCGGGCTGCGAGCCGCAGTGAGGGCGCATCTCGACGTGAATCCGTACCTGACGGAGTTGCTCGGGCAACCGAAGAACGATCTCGTCGGCAGGGAACTCCCGTCGTGTGACGAGATCTTGTGGAGCGTTGCGAGGTCTTGGACAGCACTTCACTTCCTCGGACGGACTGTTTCGGAGAGATCGCCCGCGCCGGGCGGCCGTACTCCCTCGAGATTTTCGTCGCGAGCGGGTCGTCAATGACGAGGGTCGCGGGCACTCTCCGCGCGACCCGGCCGACGGATGACCGTCACGACGTCCGTTGGGTCTCCTGGATTTTCTCGCGCGCTCACCGGACGATCACGATCGCACAGCTCTCGGCACCGCCGGGGGCGCGGGTCGACGCAGCCGCCTCCGCGCGCGGACGCGAGACGTTCCGCACCGCCGGGTGCACGAGCTGCCACAACGTGGACCAGAGCAAGCCGGTTCCGACTTCGATGCTCGCGATGAGGACGGTCTTTGCGGGCGACAACCCGGTCGTGCTCGCGCAACGGGAGCCGCCGCTCAACCCGGTCGTGAACACGCCCGACTCGATCTTCGACGACAAGATGGCGGTCGTCAACGCCAGCCTTCGCGGCGAGGTCCGCGGTCTTGCACTTCCCTTGTTGCTCGACCTGGAGCGCAAGCCGGTTTTCCTGCACGACAACTCGGTCGCGAGCCTGGATGAACTGTTCGACGCCAGGCGAGGCGCGAAGGCCCCACATCCGTTTTACATCTCCGATCGAAAGAATCGCGCGGACCTGGTGGAATTTCTCAAGGGTCTGGACACGGGCAACCCTGTCCGGAGGTGAAGTGGCCTCTGGCATGTCGTCGCGAGAATCAGGGCTGTCGCCGTTGAGGCTGGTCGCGGCGGTGCCCTGGTTCTCTTGCGATTGATCGGATTCGCTTCGCCGCCCACGGATTCTCGAAACTAAGCGGGGCACTTCTCGGTCGACCGGACGTGCATCGCGGCGCGCTCTTCGGCGCGCCGGTCCTCTTATCGATACCCGGCGGCATCCGCGCATCGCGTCCGTCCGGACGACGAGACAGAGCCGACTCTCGGACAGTTGGAGTCCGCTTCTCGAAGACTGAGCGAGCGAACCCGGTCAAGGCGCGCGGCTTCCAGAGGGAGAGCCAGGCGGCGGATGCGGGTCCTCCAGAGCTCCATAGCCGAGGGCCCTTCGCTCTCGAGCACCCACCCGGTCACAAAACCGATGAGCGGACGTGACGAAAAAGTGATGAAGCGCATTGGCCGATTTCAGCGACTCTCGGAATGGAAGTTGCTCCTATCCGGAATCGACGAGATTCCATCGCCGCCCATCGGTTCTCAAACTATCAGGAGGTCCGCTTCATGCGTTGCTCGAAACCATCCCGTGTTTTCCCCCTTCTCGTTTCTCTTGCCTGCCTCGCGATCGGATTCTCCGACGTTGCGACGGCGGCGGATTCGCCGGGCGCCGTTTATACGATGACGAACGCCGGCACCGCGAACGCCGTCATCGCCTACGCCCGCGCCGCCGACGGAACCTTGACGCCCAACGGGACCTACCCGACAGGGGGCAAGGGCACGGGCATGCCGCGGCTCGGCTCACAGGGATCCATCATCCTCACGGAGAATCATCGCTGGCTTCTGGTCGCGAACCCCGGGAGTGATGACGTCTCGGTCTTCGCAGTCGCCCCGGACGGGAAGCTCACCCTGACAGATCTTGAACCGTCGGACGGCGTTCGGCCGGAGAGCATCACGATCGACGACCACCTCGTGTATGTCTTGAACACCGGCGCTCCGAGCAACATCTCCGGTTTCACACTCGACGCGCACGGGCGACTGACGCCGCTGCCGGGCACGCGACGCCGCCTGAGTCAGTCAGACCCCCTGCCCGCGCAAGTCCAGTTCAGCCCGGACGGCACCAGTCTCGTCGTGACCGAACGCCATACCGGCCTGATCGATACGTTCCAGATCTCTCACGCCGGCCGCCCGAGCGGCGTCATGCCGCACCGGGGTAGCGGGATCGGACCGTTCGGTTTTGCCTTCCGATCCGACGGAGTCTTCGTCGTGACCGAATCGTTCGACGGCGCCCCAGGCTTGGCCGCAGCCTCTTCCTATTCACTCGACCGGCCTCACCGCCTCGAGTGGATCAGCGCCACCGTCCCGGACACCCAGACGGACGTCTGCTGGACCGTGATCACGAAAGACGAGAAGTACGCATACATCACCAACAACGGAAGCGGCACGATCTCGAGCTAGACCATCGCGCACGACGGCAGCATCACATTGCTGAATCCAGTCGCGGCCGTCACTGGCACGAGCGGCGGCTTCGGAACGCGTGACGCAGCAAAAGACGCCAGCGGCACCTTCCTTTATGCCATCGACGTCGGGACGCTGACGCTGAACGTGTTCCGCATCCATGGCGACGGCGCCTTGACGAATGTCGCCGTCTATGGCGGCTTGCCGACGACGGTGGCCGGCACCGCGGCGTTCTGAGCCGCATGATCCGGGGTTGCACGTGGTCGGTCGCCGTGACGGGTTGGTTCGGGCGGAGGTGGAAAGTGGCGCCGCGGAGATGAGGCAGGAGGCGACGAGTGGAGGGAATGGGACGGAAGCCGGAAGATGCACAGCCGCTCGAATTCCTCGGCGCGATTGTCCTTCGTTACGGGCTGGTACTGGTCGTGGCGTGGGTTGGCTGCTTGAAGTTCACCGCTTATGAGGCGCAGGGGGTCTTCAACCACGCGTCACATAGTCCGCTTCTTTCGTGGGCCTACCAATTCTTGAGCGCGCAGGGGTTTTCCCGCGCGCTCGGTGTCGTGGAGCTGACGCTGGCGGCGCTCATCGCCTTACGACCCGTGTCGGCGAGAGCGTCGGCGCTCGGCAGTCTGGGCGGCATCGCCATGTTCTCAATCACGCTGAGCTTTTTGATCACCACACCGGGAGTGTGGCAGGAAGGCTATGGATTCCCTTCCCTGTCCGGGTCGCCGGGGCAATTTCTGGCGAAGGATGTCGTGCTGCTGGGCGCGGCCATCTGGACCGCGGGCGAGGCGCTGCGAGCGGCGCAAGCCGGAAGGGAGATGCCCACGACGCACCGAGTGCCCACGACGCACCGAGCGGGGGCGTGAGATCGCCGATAGGGCCTCACGAAAGAAATCGACACCGGGACCCCGGCTGACCGTCCTCCGTCCTTTTCAGATCCAGCTCGGGGCGGCCGCCTCACAGCCCGTCGTACTTCGAGTACCCCCGCTCCGCCCAGTAGTCGTCCGGTTCCTCCGCGGTGTATTCGATCGCGGTGACCGCCTTGACGTTCTTCAGTCCCAGCTTCATCGGGACCAAGAGCCGCAAGGGCGCGCCGTGCTCGACTGTGAGCGGTTGACCGTCGTTGTGCGTAGCGAGGAGCGCCTGCGGGTGGCGCGCCGTCGCGAGGTCGATCGATGCGTAATACGGGTCCGATTCCCCGTCGCCGTCGAAATTGACCCCGGACGTGATCGCCGCCCATCTGGCATCCGGGGCAGGCGGAAATGCCGAAAGGAAATCCGCGAACCGGAGGCCGCCCCACCAGGCGACCGCGCTCCAGCCTTCCACGCACACGAGGCGCGTGATCTGCTCGTGGCTCTGGAAGCGGCCGAGCAGATCGCCGATCGCGAGAACCTTCGTCTTCCCGGAGGCGAGCCCGGAAACCGTCAGCGTCCAGCCGGCGATGTAATCCGGCTTCGGTGTCGCGCCGTTGTAATTGTTCCGAAGTGGCGTGAGGTCTCCGCGCCGGTAGGTGCGGACGGTGCGCGTCGGAGAGTAGAGCGCCTCCGCCACGTCGTCGTCGAACGTCAGCGCCCGGCCGAGAAATTTCTCGCGGCGGGCGCCGGTCAGACCGAGCCGTGCGTTCAAGGTGTCGAGGGCATGACGCGGGCTCGAGGGAAGCCACGCCTGGCGCGCGTCATCCGGCATGACCCACCAGAACCCGGCCGCCGCCGCCGCCGCTCCCGCGCCGAAGATCAGGAAGTCGCGGCGGGAGCGTCCCTTCAGCACCCGATCCGAAACGAGAATCGGCTCCGGCGGCGTTTCCCGGATCCGGTCCAAGAATCGTTCACGCTTCGCCATGGCCGCTCCCTCCGATCCGCTTCGACCATCCCGTGATCATCGCGCGGAACGTGTCCCATCCGTCCGCGGCGACGAGGATCACGTG
>JBBQNC010000174.1:0-7747 GCA_038329555.1 Thermoanaerobaculia bacterium | reverse complement strand
GGAAAAGGGTTGCAATCCCGCGTCGCGCCGCCAAGGCGCGCTCATAGTGTCCCGCCAAGGCGCGCTCGTCGTGCCGCGCCGCTGAGGCGCGCTCAGAAGTGTCCCGCCGCAAAGGCGCGCCGGAAAGCCGCGCCTTCCATCGGTCAGGGGGTCGACGTCGCCGTCCGTGTGGGCGTCGTCGACAGCGTGGGTGTGACGGAGACGGGAGTCGCCGACGGCCCCGGGGTCACGGTCGTCGGGGGGCGGGTCGGGAAGAAGTCGAACGAGAAGGCGCCCGTGACGGGCGAGCAGCAGTTGCCGGACCCGCTCTGGGTGCCCGAATAAGTGCCGTTGAAGGCGGAGGTGCCGGTCGGCATCGTCGCCGTGCCCGTCGCGGTTCCCGAGCAGGGATCGGAAAAGGTCAGCGTGAAGGAATATGTATTTCCCAGGACGTCGCCGCTGAAAGTCCCTAGCCCCGGCAGGATACCCGTCACGTGGCAGACGGACTGGGACAGTGTGAGCACGCCGGTGCCGGAGCGCCCGCACGAGTCGCTCCAGAACACGCTGCGGTTTCCATCGACCCTGGCGCAGACGTTCGGGTTCGGGGTGACCGTCGGGCACGGCGAATTGGGGGGGCAGTTCGGATCGTCGCACGCGGCGGCGGAGAGCAACGCGGCGAACGCCGCGGCGCGGAGCATCCGGGTCGACAGTCGGTTCACGTTTCCTTTCGGGTGCCCACCGGCAGCTCCCCCCGCCCGCGGGCGGGACCGGGTCATCATGCCGAAGGGGCCGACGTTTGTCTCTACGAATGTGACCGGCCGGGTGTCCACCCCCGGACGAAAGAGTCTCGCGGGATTCCCGCGGGACTCTTCGCGTCAGACCACCAGAGCGACGACCCCCGCCCAGAAGCCGAGCGCGGCGGAGGACTCGACGAGCTCCCTGGCCCCGCTTTCGCGCGTCCGCCAGAGCAGGCAAGCGCCGGCGATCGCGCAGAGGCCGAACGCGACGACTGCGCCCGTCGCGGGCCGCTCCGCCGGCCACGACGTGATCGCCCAGCGGCGCAGGAGCTCGATCGAGCCCGCGAGCCAGGCCGCGCAGAGAAACCGAAATCCGAACCGTCCCGAGAGATCGAGCCGCCGCAGAGCCGTCATGATGTCCTCCGGAGCCGATCTGATACCCGCGACGCGACAGATGACGTCCGACCGCCTTCGCGCCGGCTGGCACGCCCGTCGCTACCTGCGCTTCCATTAGCGGTGGGCGGCCCGCCGCCGCCCCTCGGGAGAGCCCGCATGAGAGAAATGGTCATCGAGCCCTCCTACGAGGGCTGGCGCGACGCGGCCCGCCGGCTGCTCGCGGATCGGGTCTCCCCCGAGCAGGTCGCCTGGCGCGAGCGGGCCGGGGAACCGAGCGTCTTTGGGGTCGCCGAGCCTCCCGGGGCCGGCGGCGCAGGCTCCGCCCCGGAGATGCGCGTGCCCCGCGCGTTCGCGGAGCTCGCGGAGGTCGCCGCCCGGCATCCCGATCCCGCCCGATGGTCGCTGCTCTATGCCGTCCTGTGGCGCATCGCGGCGGGAGACCGCGACGTCCTGGCGGAGGCGCGAAACGACGACGTCGCCCGGCTGCGCCGCATCGAGCGCGATGTGCGCGAGGGCCTCGTGGCGCCTCCGCCGGCGGTCGGCGCGGCCGCCTTCGTTCCACCGACGCGGGATCTGGACGTCCTCCGGAGGGCGGCGGCCTCGTGCCGGGGATGCGACCTCTACCGCCACGCGACGCAGACGGTGTTCGGCGTCGGCCCGGCAACCGCCCGCGCGGTCCTGGTCGGCGAGCAGCCGGGCGACCGGGAGGACCTGAAGGGGGCGCCTTTCGTCGGGCCCGCGGGTGAAGTCTTCGACCGCGCGCTGCGGGATTCCGGCATCGCGCGAGAGGATGTCTACGTCACGAACGCCGTGAAGCACTTCAAGTTCGTGCCGCGCGGGACGCGCCGCATCCATCAGACGCCCGGCGCGACCGAGATCGGCGCGTGCCGGCCGTGGCTCGAGGCGGAGCTCGCGACCCTTCGGCCGCGAGTTCTCGTCTGCCTCGGCGCCACCGCGGCAAAGGCGATCATCGCCCCCGACTTCCGGCTCCTTCGACACCGCGGCCGGTTCGTGGAATCCCCGCTCGCGCCGAGGCTCCTGGCGACGTACCACCCGTCGGCGGTGCTGAGGGCCGACGACGAGGCAGGCAAGGCGAGCGTGTACGCGGCGCTCGTCGAGGACCTCAGGCTCGCCGCTTCCGCGATGGCTTCCTGACGGGACCGCTTCGGATCCCTCAGCCTCCCATAGAATCGCGCTCTCCATGTCCCTGTCTCCGGGCACCCGCCTCGGCTCCTACGAGATCGGCTCCCCGCTGGGAGCGGGCGGCATGGGCGAGGTCTATCGCGCGCGCGACGCGAAGCTCGGCCGCGACGTCGCGGTCAAGGTTCTGCCGAGCGCGCTGTCGCGCGACCCGGAGGCGCTCGCGCGATTCGAGCGGGAGGCGCGCGCCGCCGCGGCTCTTTCTCACCCGAACGTGCTCGGCATCCACGATTTCGACACCGAGGGAGAGATCGCCTACGCCGTCCTCGAGCTCCTCGAGGGACGGACCTTCCGGGAGTGGCTCGCGAGCGGACCGCTCCCTCCGCGGAAGATCGTGGACGGCATGGTACAGGTGGCGCGCGGTCTTGCCGCCGCGCACGCCCGCGGAATCGTCCACCGCGATCTCAAGCCGGAGAACCTCTTCCTGACGTCCGACGGGATCGCCAAGATCCTCGACTTCGGGCTCGCTCGCGTGCAACCGACGGAGCTCTCCGGCTCGGCGCTGGCGACCGCGACGGCGGGCCCGATGACGGAGCCCGGAACGATCCTCGGCACCGTCGGGTACATGGCCCCCGAACAGGTGCGCGGTCAGGCTGCCGACGCCCGGGCGGACATCTTCTCCTTCGGCGCGATCCTCTACGAGGCGATCTCGGGCGATCGGGCGTTTCGCGCCGTGTCGCAGATCGAGACGATGACCGCCATCCTGAAAGACGAGCCAGCCGACATCCCCGAGGCGCGCCGCGCTCCGGCGGGCGCCCTCGATCGGATCGCCCGGCGCTGCCTGGAAAAGAACCCCGCCGAGCGTTTCCAGTGCGCCCGGGACCTGGGCTACGCGCTCGAGGCCTGCGGCGCTTCGCCGTCGATTCGGAACGCGGCCGCGCCTGCTCCCTCCAGCGGGCGCGGTGAGCGGCGCTCGGTGGCCGTGCTGCCCTTCAAGGACCTCGCCGGCGATCCCGCGAACGCGCACCTCGGGATCGGGCTCGCGGACGCGACGATCACGGAGCTGGCGCTCGTCCGGTCCCTCGTCGTGCGACCCACGTCGGCGATTCTCGCGTACCGCGACCGCTCGATCACCGCCGAAGAGGCGGGCCGCGAGCTCGGCGTCGAAGCGGTCGTCGACGCGAGCTACCAGCGCTCGGGCTCGCGGCTGCGCGTGACGGTGCAGCTCGTGGGGATCGACGGGGGACTGCCCCTGTGGGGCGGAAAGATCGACACGTCGCTCGACGACATCTTCGGCATGCAGGACCAGGTCTCCCGCCGGATCGCCGAAGCGCTGCAGGTCGAGCTGACCCCGAGCGACGAACGACGGCTCGTGCGGCCCGCGCAACCGGCGGCCGGCGCCTACGAGCTCGTGCTGAAGGGCCGCGTCCACCTTCTGATGAACAGCCTCTCCGACCTGAACGAGGCCATCGAGGCCTTCGAGAAGGCGAGCGCGATCGACCCCGGCTCAGCACTTCCGCTCGCCGGCCTCGCCGACGCGTACGCGCGGCTCGCCTTCTCATTCGAGCCGGAGGGCGATTGGTACGAGCGCGCCGTCGCGATGTCCGACCGGGCCCTGGCGATCGACCCCGACCTGCCGGAGGGCCGGTACCTGCGCGGACGCCTCCTTTGGACCCCGCAGCGCAACTTCGACGTCGAGGGCGCGATGCGCGAGATCGCCGCCGCGATCGCGGCGAGGCCGAACATGCACGACGCGTATGGGATCGCAGCCCTCATCCTGATCCACGTCTCGATGATTGAAGAGTCCGACGCAGCGTTCCGCCAGGCTCTCGCCATCGACCCCAGCGACGCCTACCTGGCGATGCACCTCGGACTCTGCCGCGCGGCGGAGGGACGCTGGGCCGAGGCCCTGGAGATCGCCGATCGCGCGTACCGCGAGTCGCCTCAGACGTCCTGGGTGCACTACCACCGCGCGCACGGGCAAATCCGCACCGGAGATCGCGCCGGGGCGGCCCGGACGATCGAGCACGCCGGGCGGCAGTTCGTCCGCGAGGTCCTCTTCTACCCCGTCCGCGCCATCCTGGCGGCCCTCGAGGGTCAGGGCTCCGAGGCGGAGCGCCAGATCGCGCTCACCGAGCAGAACCGCCGCGCCTTCGGGCACTACCACCACGCCCAGTACGACGTGGCCTGCGCGCTGGCGCTTCTCGGCGAGCGCGACCGGGCGTTCACGTGGTTGGCGGCCGCGGCGCGCAACGGATTTCCCTGCCACGCCTTGTTCGAATGCGACCCCCTGCTCGCTCCGCTGAGATCCGACCCGCGGTTCGCCGTCCAGATCGCGGAGTTGAAAACGGAGTGCGCGCGTTATGCAAACCTCTGGCGAAGCCTGCGCGGGTCGAGCTCGGATCCGCTCGCCCTCCACGGCTGAAGAAGCCTCCGACACCGATGCGCCGCACTCTGACCCGCCTGGGCTTCGCGGCGCTCGGGGCCGTCTACGTCGTTCTCGGCATCCTCGCGATCCACGTCGCCCTCCGGGGCGCGCGAGATCGCGTCCGCGGATTCTCGGGCGCGTTCGGCTACCTGCTCGCCCACCCGTTCGGCCCCGCCGTCCTGGCGTTCATCGCGGCGGGGCTCGCCGGCTTCGCGGCCGCGCGCCTGTCCGAAGCCGGGGACGGGACGAGGTCCTTCTTCGCACGCGTCGTCTCGTTCGCCGACGCGATCGCCCACGCGCTCCTGGCGTGGGTCGCCGTCGCGCGGTTCCTGCGCTGGAAGCGGGGCCTCGACTCCCGGTCCGCCCTGACCTGGCTCCTCTCCCACGACTGGGGGCCGTCGGTGCTCAAGATCACCGGGTTCGTCGTGATCGGGATCGGCGCGCTCCAGCTCTGGCAGGGCCTCTCGGGAAGGCTCCGGTTGAGGCCCGCTCGCGGCCGCCTGGGCGGCGCGTCGGACGCGATCCTGCGGATGGGCCGATTCGGCTACGCGGCGCGGGGCGTCGTCTCGGGAATCATCGGCTGGTTTCTCGTGGCGAGCGCGGACGCGCTCGACCCGCGCGAGTATCGCGACATCGGCGGAGCGCTGGGAGTTCTGCAATCCTCGCGGCTCGGACCGTGGCTGCTCGCGATCGCCGGCGCGGGGCTGCTTGCCTACGGCGCCTACCTCTTCCTGCTGGGAGTCCTGGGCGGACGGCGCTGAGAGCCGTGAGTTCTTGTTGTGAGTTCTGCGTTCTGAGTCTTGAGTTGTAAAAGCCCGTCTCGAAGGATCGGTCTCGGTTCCATGCGCGGATCGATCGGCTCGGCCGCGCGGCTCGCGTCACGACCAGCCACGTCCAGGCTCCGGAATGCACCTTCGGGGCGCAATCGGCGAGCGGATTTGTCCGACAATCGCGCACACTCTGGACCGCACCGTGAGAGCGTCGGGCTTATTGCCGGTTGCGAGTCGCCGGATTCCCTTCTGGCATGCATTCTGCTCTTTCTGCTGGTGTCCGGGTAGCCCGGACGGCGCGCGACTGGCCCTCTGAAAGGTCGCGAATCGCAGACAGATTTTTGGGGCTCCAAGAGCCTCGCGATTTCAAGGAGCGTGCACCATGCGATCTCACTTCCGACTCTGGATGGCAACGGTTCTCCTCGCCGCAACCGCAGGCTTCGCCTTCGCTCAGGACTCGGCACAGCCGCAGCAGCAGCAGCCGGCGCCGGCGATCCCGCAGGCTCAACAGCCGAGCAACGCGGTGCCCGATCAGGCGCCGCCTTCCGCTCAGCCGGCGCCCGAAACCCAGCCGCAGCCCGCCGTCGAGGCGGCGCAGCCCGCGACGGCCCCGGTCGAGCGCTCCCAGGCGACGCAGACCCGTACCACGAGGTCTCAGAAGAAGGTCTCGAAGCCGGCCGCTACGACGAAGAAGAGCACGACGACGAACACCGAGGTTTCTACGATCTCTCCGCCGCCCGCGACCTCTGACACGGCTGCCGGCGCGGCGGCCGGGACCTCGGCGATCGACAGCGCGGTGCCTCCGAGCGGAAATCCGCCGGCGGCCACCGGTGCGACGACGGACCCCGCGGCGGCGCCTCCGGTTGCCGCTCCGGTCGCGGACGCCGGCACGAGCCAGACCGAAACCACCACGACCCGCTCGAGCATCTCGGGCTGGGTCCTCGGCGGCATCCTTCTCCTCGGCCTGATCTACATCATCTCGCGCACCATGCGGCGCCGGAACGCGACGCGCATGACGATCTATGGCAAGACGGACTCGGGCACGGTCGACACGCGACCGGAGCTCCGGGCGAATGAGGGTAAGGTCTCGGACTCGGTTCCCGTGCAGCGCCGGACGTAAGCTCACCATTCCGGAAGAGGCGGGGGCGTTGCCCCCGCTTTTTTCTTGCTTCGAGGTGGTGCAAGGCGCGGGGTCTGACTCACAAACCTCCCACCCGGTCGACCGGCCAGGCTGTTGAACGGAGATTCCGAGGCGATCGAGTGCAGCGCGGCTTGCCCCCCTCACCCCGCCCTCTCCCCCCGCTGTTGCGGGTGGAGAGGAGATGGCGGGATTGTCTCGTCTCCCCGGTAGTGGGCCGATGGCGGTGGCTATCCCTCACTCACTTCCCGCGGACTGTGACGGACCCCGCGCGACCGAGAAAGCCTGGGGTGAGTGGAATCGAGGCGATGAAGACCATCGGGGCTCGCCCCCCTCACCCCCGACCACTCCCCCCGCTGTCGCGGGTGGAGTGGAGATGCTCGGAGAGGGGATGGCCCCGGCTCCCCAGTCCCCCTCTCCCCCGCGGTCGGGGGAGAGGGTTGGGGTGAAGAGGAATCCTCCTCGGTGACTACTGGATCTTGAAGCTGCGCGTCGTGGCGGTGGCGGGCTGGCCGTCGATGGCGATCTCGACCTGGTAGGCGCCCTTGGGCCACCCGTCCGGTTTCTGGATGCTGAACTCCGTCACTGCCGGGCCGGTCGGCGCGATCGTGCGGCTGTCGCGCTTGACCGTCTGGCCGTCCTGATAGGTCCACTTCGCGACGATCGTCGCCGCGGGCGCGGCGCCGGAGGTCGCCACGGAGGCGAAAATCGTGTCGGTCGGCGCGAAGGTGTCGGTCGAGGCCTGAACCCTCTTGTCGGCATTCAACGCCTTGCCGAGCTGCACGTCCGTCACGTGAACGGCCGATGCCGATGGAAGCGTCGTGCCTCCGGTGGTTCCCGTCGCCTCGGTCGTTGTGGACGTCGCAGCCGGGGTCTCCGCCTTCTTGCAGGCGGCCAGCGGCAGCGCCAGGCCGAGAATCATCGCGGGGATGCTTCGAAGAATGCGTCGCGTCATCTCTGTCTCCTCCTTCGTCATTCCGGGATCCTCAATTTCCAGCCGGGCTGAATGAGGTCCGGGTTCTTGATCTGGTCCCGGTTCTCTTCGTAGATCCGCTTCCACGCGTTCGAGTCGCCGTAGAACTTCCGGGCGATCTTCGACAGGTTGTCGCCCGGCTCGACGACGTACATCCGCAGCGTCCGGGTGCCGTCGACTTCCCCC
>JBBQNC010000173.1:0-7749 GCA_038329555.1 Thermoanaerobaculia bacterium | reverse complement strand
GCGAGCAGCCCGCACGCCGAGATGCCGGCGTCGAGGGATCGCTTGACGAGCCCGCTCCAGCCCGTGAGCGGGACCGACGTCAGGTGAACGACCGGAAGCCCGTCGAGGTCCTCGATCCCGGCGCGGAAGGTGATGTGCTGGAGAAGATCGGGCACCACGCGGACGTCCGCCACGGTCCGGCCGACGTCCTGGAGCACGGCGAGCATCGTGCGGTGCGCTTCGAGGGGAAGGGCCAGGAACACCGTGTCGATGCCGCGCTCTTCGACGATGGCCCCGACGTCCGCCGTCGTCCCGACGACCGGGACTCCGCGATATTCCTCCGCCCGCTTGGCGGCGTCGTCGTCCGCGAAACCCCGGACCCGGAGACCCGCCTCCGGGTGCTCGAGCAGCTTGTCGACGATGGCGCGCCCGAGCCGGCCGGCGCCGACGACGAGGACGTCCCGCACGCCGACGCCGTGTCTCCAGGCCTCCTCGTAGTAGCGGCGGATCGCCGTCCGGCCCGCGAACACGAACAGCACGTCGCCGAAGAAGAAGAGGAGGAGGACGAGGCGCGAGTAGGAGAAGCCGCGGTAGAAGGCCGCCATGCCCGTGAGAAGCAGCGTCGCGAGGAGAGTCGCGACCAGGACGGCGATCCCCTCGTCGACGCGGGATCGATGGCGCCGGACCTGGTAGAGCCCGTAGAAGGAATAGACGATCGGCCACAGGATGGCGATGAAGGGGAAGAGGCGGAAGTACGAGGACGCGGGCGGAATCCCGCTTCGAATCGGAACGATCTCGATCCCGAACCGCAGCCAGTAGGCGGCCGCGAGAGCCGCGAACGTCGCGAGGAGATCCGAGCCCAGAAAAAGGGTGGCGAGGCGGCGGGTCTTCAGGATCATGGCGTCAGGCGATCGATCTCGCGGCGGAACTCTTCGATGAAACGCTCCGGGCGGAATCGGAGCGCCCGGACGCGCTGTCGAGTGTAATCGAACCGGAGCCGCTCGGCGCGCCGGACGGCGTCGGCGAGGAGCCCGGCGCCTTCGCCGGAATAGAGGACGCCCGTCTCTCCGTCGTCGACGATGTCGGTGATTCCCCCGCGGCCGAGGGCCACGACGGGAGCCCCGGTCGCGAGCGCCTCGACGGACGCGATCCCGAAGTCCTCTTCTCCCGGCTGCACGAAGGCCGCGCACCGGCGGTAGAGGTCCCGCAGCTCGGCCGCGGAGACTCCCGACGCGAACCGGACCGAGGCGGACGGGCCGGCGATCTCGCGCAGTCGCGCCTCCTCGGGCCCGCGTCCGACGACGACTAGCGGCCGCCCGAGGCGCGCCGCCGCCTCGATCGCGAAATCAAACCGCTTGTAGGGCACGAGCGCGCCCACGGCCAGGAGGAAGTCGGCCCGGGCGCCGCCGTCCCCCTCAAAAAAATCGACGTCCACCGGAGGGTGGCACACCTGCGCCTCCCGATCGTAGTGGCGGCGGATCCGCTCCGCCACCGCCGAGGAATTCGCGAGGTAGCGCGTCGGACGGCCGGCCGTCGCGCGATCCCATCTCCGAAGCCGCCCCACGAGGGCCCGCCGGATCGAGCCCATGAGCGTTCCCGGCGGGAAGTAGGCGTCGCGCTGGTCCCACGCGTAGCGCACCGGCGTGTGGCAGTAGCAGAGATGCGGCACGCCGGGAGGAGCGACGGCGCCCTTGGCGACGCAATGCGAGGACGAGACGACGAGGTCGAACCCCGACAGATCGAACGCCTCGACCGCGGCGGGGAAGAAGGGCAGGTACTGGCGGTAGTGCCGTTGGGCGAAAGGCAGGCGATCGAGCGCGGACACGCGGATCGGGTGACGCTCGATCGCGGGAGACACGGACCCCGGGACGTGGAACAGCGTGAAGATCGTCGGGTCCGGAACGATGTCGAGGATGCTCTCGAGGACCTTTTCGCCGCCCCGCATCCCGTTCAGCCAGTCGTGCACGACCGCCGTCCGCAGAGGGCGGCGGGACTCTCCCGCCGTCACGGCTTCCCGGCTTCTTTTTCCGCCTTCCGGCTTTCTCCCCGCAGGGCGGCCTCGTAGACCTCGAGCGTCCGCTCCGCGGCCTTGTCCCAGGAGAAGTCGAGGGCGCGCTTCTTTCCGAGCTCCGCGTAGTCCGTTCGCACCTTCTCGTCCGTCGCGAGCGCGACGATGCCCGCCGCGATCGCCTCGACGTCCATCGGGTCGACCAGATAGGCGTAGCCCCCCGCGATCTCCTGAAGGGCGGAAGTCGAAGAGGTCAGGACCGGAACGCCGCAGGCCATCGCCTCGATCACCGGAAGCCCGAAGCCCTCGTACAGTGTTGGGTAGAGAAACGCGGCCGCGCCGGCGAAGAGCCCCGGAAGGTCCTCCTCCTCGACGATGCCGGGCCGCCGTATCGCCTCCGAGAGATCGAGGGCGGAGATCAACGCGTCGATACGGCCCGGATTCTTTGGCATGGGTCCCGCCAGCACGAGCGTGTGCGGCAGCGCGTGGTGCCGGCGCGCCTCGGCGAACGCTCGCACGACGTTCTGGACGTTCTTGTGCGGCTTCTCCCCGCCGAGGAAGAGAAGGTAGGAATCGGGCAGCCCGTACTTCTGCGCGACGCGCCGGCGCTCCGTCTCGGGAATGTCGGGCGAGAACGACGCGGAGACGCCGTTGTAGATCACGTCCGTGCGCGAGGCCGGGATGCCGAAGTAGTCCGTCAGGTCTCTCCGGCTGTTGTAGGAGACGGTGATGATCCGGTCCGCGCGCTTCAGGGCGCGGCGGATCATGAGGCGCGCGTAGAGGTGCGCCGCACGGTTCGGGAGGTACTGGGGGTAGAGGACGTGGATGATGTCGTGGATCGTCACGACCGAGCGCGTCGTGGGAAGCGGCGGCAGCACGTAGTGGGTCGCGTGAAAGAGATCGAGCCGGTCCCGGAAGATCCGCCACGCAAACCCGGTCAGCTCCGCGACGGAGTAGCCGGGCGCGTCTTCCTCCACGATCCGGAAATGGGATGGCAGCGGCGGGACCGCTTCCCGGTCGGCGCTCCGCGCGTAAACGAGGAACCGGTATCGCTCCGATTCCTCGCGCCGGCCGAGGGCCTGGAGCAGCTCCCGGATGTAGGAGCCGATCCCGTAGTCGCGGAGCTTGCGCGCGTCGACGCCGATTCGCGGCTGTGCCACTCTCATCGGGCGCCCTCCCGCACCGCCTCCGCCAGAGCCAGGGCCGTGTCACGCGCCGCGTCCTCCCAGGTGAAGCGGGCCGCGCGCGCAGGACCGGCGAGCCGGAGGCGTTCCCGCGTCTCGGAATCTTCCAGGGCGCGCTCGATTTGCCGCGCGAGCTCCGCGACTTCGCGCGCCGGCGCGTAGAGGGCGGCATCTCCGCCCACCTCGACCAGGGCCGGGTCCGTCGAGGCAACGACCGGCACGCCGCAGGCGAGCGCCTCGAGGACGGGCAGGCCGAAGCCCTCGGCGAGCGACGGATAGACGAACGCCTCCGCCGCGCGATAGATCTCCCTCGCCGTTTCCCGCGAGGCGTAGCCGGCGAGGTGTATCTTGTCGCGGTACGGCGATCGCCCGATCCGCCGCAGGAGCGGCGCCGACTTCCATCCCACGCCGCCGGCCAGAACGAGGTCCGGCCGCGAGCGCCGTTTCGACCAGAGCCGCTCGCAGGCGAGGACCAGCGCCTCGACGTTCTTGCGCGGCTCGAGCGTACCGAGGTAGAGGAGGAAACGCTCCCCGCCCGAATGCTGCCGCCGCGTGCGGTCGGCGTCGGGCCCGTCCGGGCCGCCCCCGGGGGAGAATCCGGTGTCGAGCCCGTTCCGGGCGACCCGCACCCGTTCCGCGGTCTCGGGATAGCGGGCGACCAGGTCGCGCGCCGTCGCCTCCGACACGCAAAGAAAGCGCGAAGCGCGCTCCGCCGTGCGCTCCCAGAGCGGGACGAAGCCCACGATCGTGCGCCGCGCGTGCCATTCCGGGTGCGTCCACGCGGTCAGGTCGTGAACGACGGAGACGAACGGAGGCCCGCTGGCCGCGACGGGCCCTATCGTGAGCGCGGCCAGGAGCGCGTCCGCGCCCCAGCCGCGCGCCCGCGACGAGAGAGTGGTCTGGGCCCAGATCATCCCGGCCGGGTGCGAATCCGCGTGAACGCTCCAGGGACCCCCGTCCTGGCTCCGCGGGAGTCGGCGAGGCGTGAAGAGCCCCACGGAGGTGTCCGGACGGGCCGCGAGAGCCGTCGCAATTCCCCGCGTATAGGTGGCGATTCCGGTGGCCTGGGGGAGGAGGGCCCGGGCGTCGATCGCGATCCGCATCGAAAAGGAACGTATCAGCATCGGTGGCGGGAGCGGGCCGGCTCCGCCCGGGCGTGCGACGCGCCCCGAGCCCCGCTAACACGCGGGCTTGCAGGGCTTTGACGTGGGAAACGCCAATTGCTAGTATTGCCGGTTTCCGTCGGAGGAAGGACCCGATATCCCCATGACCGCGCCCCAAATGAAAGATCCCAACGCCCTCTCCCTGGACGCGCTCCACGAGCCCGTCTCGTTCGACTTCGAGCTGCGCTTTTCTCCCGAGGAGCTCGATCGCGAGCCCCTTCTCGAGATTACCCCGGTTCGGTTCGCGGGCCAGGTGTCGCCGATCGAGGCGGGCTTCGCCCTCCACGGCGACCTCGACTGGGGCGGAATGCTCGAGTGCAGCCGCTGCCTCGCGCCCTATCCGTTCCGCGCGGACGAGGATTTCTCGCTCGTGCTCTACAAGCGGGAGCCCGGCGGGCCGGCGGAGCGGGAGCTCGACAGGAGCGATCTCGATGTCTACTTCTACGAAGAGCCCGAGGTTCCCGTCGCCCCCATCGTCGAGGAGCGGATCCAGATGGCCGTGCCCATGAAGCCGCTCTGCCGCGAGGACTGCAAGGGCCTGTGCCCGAGCTGCGGCACGGATCTGAACCAGGAGAGCTGTCGCTGCCACGAGAACAGGATCGATCCGCGCTGGGAAGCGCTCCAGAAACTGAAGAAAGTGTAGGTTCACGATGCCCAATCCCAAGAGACGCCACAGCAAGGCCCGCCGCGACAAACGCCGCGCGCATGACGCGCTCGTGCCGCCCGCGCTCTCCGACTGCCCCAACTGCCGCGAAGCGAAGATGCCCCACCGCGTGTGTCCGCACTGCGGTCACTACAAGGGCAAGCAGACGATCAACGCGTAGCCGGCCGCCGGCCGGCGCCTCGCTATAATCCCCGCCACGGTGCAAAACCCGAGGCCCCTTCCCTAGATGCGCATCGCGGTCGATGCGATGGGCGGTGATCACGCGCCGCGGGTCAACGTCGACGGCGCCATCGCCGCGGCCCGCGAGTTCGGGATCACATCGCTTCTCGTGGGCCGTCCCGCCGAGCTCCAGCCGCTGCTCGCCTTGGCCGGCGAGGCACGCAGCATGATCGAGATCGTCGAGGCGACCGAGGTCGTCGGCATGGACGATCCGGCGACGGCGGCGATCCGGAAGAAACGCAACTCCTCGATTCGGATCGCGGCCAATTGCGTCCGCGACGGCAGGGCGGCCGGCCTGGTTTCGGCCGGCCACACCGGGGCGGCGATGGTCTGCGCGAAGATGGTCATCGGGACGATCGAAGGCGTCGACCGCCCCGCCCTCGCGACCGTGCTGCCGAACCTCTCCGGACACTGCCTCCTCCTCGACGTCGGCGCGAACCCGGACGCGAAGGTCCAGCACTTCAAGGAATTCGCGGTCATGGGGTCGATCTACGCGGAGCTCGCGTTCGGCAAGGAGCGGCCTTCCCTCGGCCTGATGTCGATCGGGGAGGAAGACTCGAAGGGCACGGACCTGACGAAGGAGGCCTTCAAGACCCTCAAGGAGGCGGGGCTGAACTTCATCGGAAACGTCGAGGGACGCGACGTGTTTTCCGGGAAGGTGGACGTGATCGTCACGGACGGCTTCACCGGCAACGTGATCCTGAAGGTCTCGGAGTCGCTCTCCGAGATGGTCGAGCAGATGCTGCGGGAAGAGATCAAGAAGACCCTCCAGGCGTCCGTGGGTTTCCTGCTCTCCCGCTCTGCATTCCGCAGCTTCAAGACGCGCCTCGATTACTCGGAGTACGGGGGAGCGCCGATGCTGGGGGTGAAGGGCTGCGTGATCATCTGCCACGGCCGGTCGAGCGCCAAGGCCGTCAAGAACGCCATCCGCCTCGCCGGCGAGTTCTCCCGCCAGAACCTCGCGGAAAAGATCCAGTCGTCCATCGCCGAGCTTCACTCCCGCGACGCGCAGGCGCAGGGGTGAGCCCCGGGTATCGATGAACCGCGCCAAGATCGTCGGCACCGGCGCCGCCGTCCCCAAGAAGCTCCTGACCAACGCGGACCTCGAGAAGATCGTCGACACGAACGATCAGTGGATCCGGGAGCGCACGGGCATCCGCGAGCGGCACATCGTGTCCCCGGGCGAGAAATTCTCCGACCTCTGCACGCAGGCGGCCGCCGACGCGTTGAAGCGCGCGAAGGTCCGCGCCGAAGACCTCGACATGATCCTGGTCGGCACGATCTCGTCGGACATGATCTTTCCCGCGACATCCTGCCTCGTCCAGCGCAACCTCGGCGCGACGAAGGCCGCCGCGTCGGACGTCTCCGCGGCCTGCGTCGGGTTTCTCTACGGGCTCCATCTCGCCGACGGGCTGATCCAGTCGAACAAGGCGGAGAACGTACTCGTGATCGGGGGTGAGATCCTCTCGCGCTACGTGGACTGGACGGACCGATCCACCTGCGTCCTCTTTGGCGACGGCGCGGGCGCCGTCGTGCTCCAGGCGACGAAGGGCGATCACGGGATTCTCGGCAGCCGCATGAAGTCGAACGGAAACTACTCGGACTTCATCTGCATGCCGGGCGGCGGCTCCAACCGGCCGGCGAACGACGCGAAGTCGATCGAGGAGCGCCTGCCTTTCATCAAGATGAAGGGGAACGAGACCTTCAAGGTCGCCGTGAAGGCGATGGCGGACGTCTCCTCGGAGCTCCTCGCCGAGCAGGGGTTCGGCAAGGAGGAGATCAAGATCTTCATCCCTCATCAGGCCAACGAGCGGATCATCGACGCGGTCGGCGAGCGGATGAAGTTCCCCGCGGAGCGCGTGTTCAAGAACGTGGACCGCTACGGGAACACGTCGGCCGCCTCGATCCCCATCGCGCTCGACGAATGCGTGCGAGGCGGGATGATCAAGACGGGCGATCTGGTCCTGATGACGGCGTTCGGCGCCGGGCTCGTGTGGGGCTCGGTGCTCGTCCGATGGTAGGAGTCCGATGGTAGGAGGTGGTGACCGGTGACCGGTGACAGGTGACCGCAGGCCCGGGCGCGCCCGCTGCTGACACCTGACACCCGACACCCGTCACCTTCCGATGTCCCTGGCCCTTCTCTTTCCCGGACAGGGCTCCCAGTCTGTCGGCATGGGCAAGGCACTCGCGGAGGCCTCGCCGGCGGCCCGCGCCGTCTTCGACGAGGCGGACGCGGCGCTCGGGTTCTCGCTCTCGCGTCTCTGCTTCGAAGGACCCGAGGAGGAGCTCCGTCAGACGGTCAACACGCAGCCCGCGATCCTCACCCATTCGATCGCCGCGCTGCGGGATCTCGAGGAGCGTTTTCCGGAGCGCCTGGAGGGCGCGGCCATCGCGGCGGGGCACTCACTGGGCGAATACTCGGCCAACGTGGCGGCCGGCTCGCTCACCTTCGTCGACGCCCTCCGTCTGGTTCGCCAACGCGGCCGGTTCATGCAGGACGCCGTCCCGCCCGGCGTCGGAGCGATGGCCGCG
>JBBQNC010000172.1:0-7770 GCA_038329555.1 Thermoanaerobaculia bacterium | reverse complement strand
GGTAGACTTCCAGCATGTCCGAATGTCTTTTCTGCCGGATCGCGGCCGGTGAGATTCCCTCCAAGCGCGTCTTTTCGGACGACCGAATCTATGCCTTCGAGGACATCGCGCCCAAGGCGCCCGTTCACATCCTCGTGATCCCGCGAAAGCACGTCTCGCGGCTCTCGGAGCTGTCCGAGGAGGACGCGCCGCTCGCGGCGGAAGCGATGCGGCGCGCGGCGGCGATCGCGAAGGAGCGCGGCTTGACCGACTTCCGGCTCGTGGCGAACGACGGAGCGGGCGCGGGCCAGTCCGTGTTCCACCTGCACTTCCACCTGCTGGGCGGCCGCCCGTTTAGCTGGCCCCCGGGCTGAGCCCCCGCGGGCCGATTCCCCTTCGCCTTCGCTTCGTCAGCGCTGCGGCGGTCTGACGGGGGGAGCCTTGGACGCGGGGGCCGCGGGGATCGGCCGCGGAGCCTGTCCGGGGAGAGGGGTCGGCTTCAGGCCGGCGTCGATCGGATCCGGGCTCCCATAGATCGTCACGCGCGCCTTCTGACGGATTTCCTTCATCCACTTCTCCGTCTCTTCGTTGAAGACCCGCTGCTGGGAGCGGCGCCGCATCTCCTCCGCGACGGCCTCGAACGGCTCCGGAGGGAGGCCGGCCGCCTTACGCTCCGGAACGTAGAGATTTTCGTACTCCTGGCGCCCGCGCTCCTCATCGGCGAATGCCACCGGGCGAAACCGTTCCTGGAGGTAGTTCTGCACGACGATCTGCCGTTCGAGAGCGGACCGCACTTCTTCGGGGGTCATCCCCGCCGCGGCGAACTCCGCGGCGGGATCCTTCCCCTGCCGCCGCAGCCGCTCCTTGAGGCGCTCCAGCGCGGCCTCGATCTGGGAGGGCTCGGGCGTCGCCGGGCCGAATCGGAGAGCCTCCCGATACTGGAGCCGCTGGTCGATCAGGGCGTCCATCACCCGTTCGCGGAATGCGGCCGGGTCCTCTCCGGGAGCGGCCTCCAACGCCGAGATCGCCACCGCCTTGCGGACCTCGCTCTCCGGGATGGCGACCTCGTCCACGGTCGCCGCGATGCGGTCGACGATCGAGGCCCCCGCGACGGCGGCCGGGGCCGGCGCGAGGAGCGAAAGCACGAGGAGGAGACGGCGCACGCCTCATCATAACGGGGCGATGCCGCGTGCTATTTTGCCGACGATGGCGGAATCGAGTGGCGCCGGAAGCCTGTGGATCGTGGGAACGCCGATCGGGAACCTGGAGGATCTCTCTCCCCGCGCCATCCGCGTCCTATCGGAGGCGACCACCATCTACTGCGAGGACACGCGGGTGACGGCGAAGCTCGCCGCGCGGTTCGGCCTCGCCGGAACGCGGGTCTCCTGCCCGGCGCCCCGGGAAGCCGGCCGGGAGAAGGAGCTTCTCGGCCGGCTTCGGGCGGGTGAGACCGTTGCGTTCGTGTCCGACGCGGGGATGCCGGCGGTGTCGGATCCCGGAGACCGGCTCGTGTCCGCGGCGGCGGCCGCGGGGTTCCCGGTGTACGTCGTGCCCGGCCCCTCCGCCGTCTCCGCCGCGATCGCGATTTCCGGCATCCCGGCGGTGCCCCACGTCTTCCTGGGCTTTCTCCCCGCGCGGTCGGGCGAGCGCCGGCGCGCCCTCGAGACGCGGCGCGGCACCCGCGACACCCTCGTCTGGTTCGAATCGCCGCATCGGCTCGTCGCCTCGCTGGAGGATGCCGCGGCCGTCCTGGGGGCCCGCCGGGCGTGCGTCGCGCGAGAGCTGACCAAGATCCACGAGGAGGCGGTCCGGGGCACCCTCCCGGAGGTCGCCGCCACGTACCGCGCGCGCGGTCCCGGTCGCGGAGAGATCACGGTCGTCGTCGAAGGAGCGTCCGCCTCTGACCGGCCGGAGGCCGTCTCGGACGAGGAGCTCGACTCCGCGATCCGGAAGGCAGTCGTCGCGGGCCTCGACAAACGCGCACTCTCCCGCGAGCTCGCCGTGCGGACGGGCCGCCCGGCCCGCGAGATCTACGCCCGCGCCGTCGCTCTGACGCGGTGACGGGGTGAGGGGGTGAGGGGCGCCTGGCCCGCCGCGCCCGTCAGCTCTCTTTGACGCTCTCCTCGCGGCTGTCCGTGGTCAGGGCGTCCAGATCGCGCGCCGCCGCGTCGAGCGCCGCGAGCTCCGCCACTTCCCCTTCTCCCGGCTCGGCGGCCTCCGCCGGATCGAGCGATTCGAGACCGGCGGCGATCCGCTGCTGTCGCGCCAGCTCGAGCGCCAGCGGCGCGTCGATCTCGCGGCCTCCCGACGCATCGGCGTAACCCCAGAGTCCGTTGGGGCAGTGACGGTCGTCCTCCCAGCCGGGATGGTTCAGGATCGGATACCAGCAGATCCCCTCGAGCGGAACGCCCAGCCGGATCGCCGCACGGCCCTCGCGGGCGATGTACCGCAGCCATTCGGGTCGTGTGTCTCCCTCGATCCCCGTCTCGGCGATGAAGATCGGCCGGCCGTAGCGCTCCCAGACTTCGCGGACCATGTACCGCACGGGCAGGTGCTGCGGATGCGAGGGGACGAGGACGGCGCCGTTGTGGATCCACTGGTTCTGGACGTAATAATTCAGGCCCATCACGTCCAAGGCGTCCTCGCTGCCTCCGAGCTCCGGCCGCAGACGGCCGGAGATCATGTCCCACGCCGCGAACTGGGACTGGCGGTAGTTCTCGGCGAGAAGGCGGTCCTGGGGGCGGGTCGGGTCCGCGATGATGTCGATGATCGGCTCGGGCTGCACGATCCGGACGCGCCGCATCGCGGCGCGGAGCTCGGCGGTCGCGGCGAGGCAGGCGCGCACGAGCTGAACCTTCAGGTCGTCGCCGCGCTTCGTCGCGAAGGGATTGAAGAAGCCCGCGTCGCCGCCCGCGTACGACAGGAAGGAGATTTCGTTGACCGGAGCGACGAAGGGGACGTCGTCCGTCTCGCCCGCCAGGATCCCGGCGAACGCGCGGGCGTACCGCCGGAACCGCTCGACGAACTCGCTCGAGAACGGATCCACGCCGTCCGGGAAGCCGAAGTGGAGGAGGTCCCAGATGACCTGAGTCCGCGTCTCCCGCGCCGCCCGGAGCATGGGGACGACGCGGCTCCAGTCGAACCGGCCGCCGCCGGCGTCGATCTGCGGCCAGGGCACGCCGTCCCGCGCCGCGCGGATTCCGACGGCGTGCAGACGCTCGTAATCGTGGCGCGCGAGCTCGTCGTGACGGGTCGACGCGGTCAGATCGAGGCGGCGGCCGTCCCGATGACGCCGGTGCGTCGAACACTCGAACCCGCCCAGGAAGAAGCTCTGGAAGAGGGGCATGGAAGGCAGAGGGCTCAGTCCCGCCATGCGAGCCGCGCGAGGATCGCCGCGTAGACCTCGATCCCGTCCCAGAGGTTCTGGATCCGCAGATTCTCGTTGGCGGCGTGCTGATTGTTGTCGTGGTTCGCGATCGGGACCCCGACCACCGGGGTCGAAAGCTTCTCCCGGAACAGGTGCATCGGAATGCTGCCGCCGAGCATCGGAAGCGACACGACCGGGCCGCCCGCCGCGCTGGCGACGACGTCCACGAGCGCCCGGGACGCCGGAAGGTCCATGGGCGTTCGGGATGCGGGGTATCCGGATCCCCAGACGAGTCTCGCGATCGGGCTCCTGCGGCGCGCGGCCTCGTCGGGCGCATCGCGGACGATCGTGAAACCCCGTGCCCGGACGTGGGCCTCGACCACCGCCCGGACGCTCTCGAGCGTCTGGTCCGGGACGAGGCGGAAGTCGATGGAGGCGCTCGCCTCGGTCGGTATGGAGTTCGTCGCGCGCGCGCCGACGTCTCCTCCGGTGAACCCGCGGAGATTCAGGGCCGGCCGCTGGATCGCCGCGATGAGGGAGTCTCCCCGCCCCTCCGGGCGCGCGATCCCCAGCTCTCTCTCGAGCGCGGTGTCCGCGTCCGGGGCGGCGGCGATCGCCCGGCGCTCGAGGTCGGAGAGGCGACGCACGCCGTCCGAAAAGCCGGGAATCGTCACGAATCCGTCCGGGTCCCGCATGCTCGCGAGCAGCGTCGCGAGCGACGCGATCGGGTTCGGCGCCCAGTTTCCGTAGTGGCCGCTGTGGAGGCGCCGCGTCGGGCCGTAGAGCGTGATCGTGAGGTCGGTGACACCCCGGGCTCCGAAGAAGACCTGCATCCGCCGCGTGGCGTGGACGGGCCCGTCGAACAGAATCCACAGATCGGAGCGCAGGCGCTCCGCGTACTTCTCGAGGATCTGCCCGAGGTGGGGCGACCCCGCCTCCTCCTCCCCCTCGAAGAAGAACTTCAGGTTGGCGGAGGGTGCGATGCCGGCGGCGCGGATCGCGTCGAGCGCGGTCAGGATCCCGACGATCGGCGCCTTGTCGTCGCTCGCCGAGCGCGCATAGATCCGCCACTCGGGCGGGATCGGGGCCCTCAGGTCCTCCCAGGGGACGTCCTGCCCGCCTCTCTCGAGGGGTCCGTCGCGCAGGCGGGGCTTCCAGGGGTCCCCGGCCCAGTCGCGCGGCTCGACGGGCTGCCCGTCGTAGTGCGCGTAGAAAACGACCGTGCGCGTCGCACCCGGGACCTCGAGGGAACCGAAGACGGCGGGCGGCGCGCCGGCGACCCGGAGGAGCTCGGGGCGAATCCCGCGACGCTCGAGAGCCGCCGCGACGGCGGCCGCGCTCTTCTCGATGTTCGGGGCGTCCGACGCGACGTTCGGCACGCCGAGCAGGCCCGCGAGCTCCCGCACGATGGCGACCTCGTGAGAAACGCGATACGCCCGAACCCGGTCGCGGAGCGCGGCCGCGGCCGGGATCTCCCGCGGGGAGTCGGCCATCGCCGAACTCGCGCAGCCGAGCCCGAGCAGGACCGCGCCGGCCAGAGCGCGCTTCAGGGCGCCGTCTCCCGGGGGGCCGGCGCCTCCGCCACAGCCGGCTGACGGGGCCCCACCCCGACGAGCGCCAGCGCCGCCGCGGCGACCAGGACGATCCCCACGACCCCGGCCATCCGGTCGGGCGCCGCCGGCTGCGCGAGCAGCCTCGACGCGGCGGCGCCGCCGAACGCGAGCGCCCCGAAGAAGACCCACGCCGCCACGTGGTCGCGAAGAAGGGCGAAGGCGGCGACGACGAGCCAGCCCGCCATCAGGAGCGATCCGGCGAGCTCGCCCGCGAACTCCACTCCCGAGCGGGCGGAACCGGGAAGGAGCGCCACGATGACGCCGAACAGGACGGCGGCGCGGACGTCCGGCCGGCGCAGGAGCGGCTCTCCCGCGCCCCGGGCGACGACCGACGCCACCGCCGCCGCGAGAAAGGAGAGCGTCGCCGCGGACCAGAGCACGGCGAGGGCGGGGATCGCCTTCTCTAGCGCGGACGGCAGCGACGGATGGGGCTGGAAGAGCGCGGGCACCGCGTGCTCGACGACCCTCGACCACCGCGACAGCCCCGCCAGTCCCGCGGCGGCGATCGCCCCTCTCAGAAGGGCGTCTCCGAGACCGCCCTGGGAGCGAAGCGCGCGCTGCCAGGCGGGCCGAGCCGCCGAGAAGAGGACGAATCCGATCGCGCCCACGCAGAGGATACCGATCCAGCCGATCAGGAGGGAGATGAGAGCCGAGAAGCGAAACGTCGCGAGGGGGAGCTCGGTGCTGTACTGGCGGAAGACCGTCGGGTAGGAGTTCGCGATCGCCGCCCCGGCGAGCAGCCCGGCGGGGACGAGAGGCCGGAGCAAGCCGCGCCAGCGGAACCCGGGCCGGCGAGCGGCGCGCAGGAACACGATGATTCCGAAACCGACGAACCCTCCCGTCGCCACGATCCGCAATCCGAGGAGCAGCCAGTCGAGCGACGTGCGCCGGCGGTCCCGCTCGAGGAACGCTTCCGGCACGTGGATCGACGGGTAGAACGCGGACAGACGGCTGCCCTGGAAGACGGCGGTGAGCCGCGGCGCGGCCTCCGACACCCGGGAGCGCGACTCGAGCACGACCGTCGTGTCCACGCGCTTGGGGCGCGCACGCGTCCCGACTTCGAGCACGGTGTACTCCGCGGCGGGATACCCGAGCGCTCCCGCCGTCCCGATGGCGCGGACGCGGGCCCTCGCGTCGGAGGGAGGAGCCCCGCCCGGGGCGGCCTCCTCCTTCGGGTTCAGGTATCCGATGACCCGCGCGCGCCGGGGATCGACGAAGACCTTCCACTCTTCCTTGTGCAGAGGCTCGAAGAATCGGATCACCCAGAAATTCAGCGGAAGCGTCGATCCTCCGAGCCTGTCGAGCGCGCCGACGCCTCCGCGTTCGACGACGTAGCGCGCGGCCGCGTCCGAGAACCCCGGAATCCGGCCGGAGTCGGCGGGGAGGGTATCCCGCACCTCCGTGTCCTCGGCGAAACCGGTCTCGCCGTAGGAGACCGTGCGGAACCGCGCGGCCGTGACCCCGTTGGCGTCGAGAAAGCGCCGGGCAACCGCCTCCGCCCGGGCGCGGCCCACGGCGTCCTCGACGGGCGCCCGTTCGCTGATCGGCATCAGGAAGCCGGCCGCCAGGAGGACCGCGGCCGTGGCGGCGAGGCCGAGCGTGCGGACCGGAAGCGCCCTCACGGGCGGCACCGGCTCCGCCGTCAATGCCGGCGGCGGCGGCTCGGGAGCGGATCCTACGTCGGCATTCGTCAGTCCCGCGTCCGACGTGAAGCCTCCGCGCCGCCGGGCGAGGACGATCGAGGCGATCAGGGGGACGAGCAGGATTCCGGAGGCGATCGCTCCGGAGATCACGTAGTACGGATCGTGCGACCGCAGCATGACGAGCGCGGTGTAGAGCGCGTCCACCGTGAAGTGCCAGACGAGCAGCGGCAGCACGCCGAAACGCAGCATCACGAGGCCCATGAGGACGCCGGCGAATCCGACCTCCAGGCCCCGGATGTAGAAGGGCTGGTTCGGATACGTCGAATGGCCGAATCCCCAGATGAAGGCCGGCACGACGACGGCGAGGAACCGCCCCGCGCCGAGCCGGTCGAGAAACGAGATGGAGAACATCCGGCTGATCCCCTCTTCGGAGATCGCCGGGAGAAACCCGATCAACAGGACCGTGGCCCAGGGAAACGCCGTCGAGAGCATGTCGCTGTAGGGAACTTCCGCGGGCGACCATGCTCCGTAGTGCGCGGCCACGACGTAGAACACGGCCTGGTAGGCCGTGAACAGGGCCACGAGCGCATAGCCGAGAAGCACTCCGCGGAAAAACGATTTCGACGTGAGGGCGCGGCCGGTGAAGATGGCGGAGAAGGAGAGGTGGCGGGGAAAGCGCTCCCGGTAGACGGGCTCTGCCGCCGCGACGATACATGCGAGCAGGGCGCCGACGGCGATGGCCCCGAAGACCCCGAGCACGAGCTCCTTCGTGAGATGGCTCGAGAGAGGGCTCGACGTCTCGTATTCGTACATCGTCATCGGGATGTTGTTCAGGGTGGAAAGGAGCGCGAGCGAGAATCCGACGACCCCGAACCCGCCCACGAGCCCCCATCGGACGTCCCGTCTCGAGATCCGCGAGATGAGCACGCCGAGCATGGCGAGGAAGGTCAGGATCAGAGCGAAAGTGGCAGCCTGTCCCGCCGCGTCGTTCTTGGAGCGCAGCGTCTTGTAGTCGCGCTGCCACGCCTCCGGCACGTGCACGAATTCCTCGAATCCCGTCACCTCGTCACCGGAGACCTGGGTCCGGTACCGGAGGGTGGCGTCGCCCATCCGAAGCGCGCGGCGTTCGTCGACGAACGTCCAGTCCGCCCGCCTCGGACGCGAGACG
>JBBQNC010000171.1:0-7774 GCA_038329555.1 Thermoanaerobaculia bacterium | reverse complement strand
AGGCGTCGAGGTACGTCTCGCCGTTCTCGTCGAATCGCGGGGTGAGACGCATCACTCGCACGTCCGGCGGGAGCGTGCGCTCGAGACGCGCGAGGAGGCCGCTCCAGGAAAAGCGCCGCTCGGCGACGAGCTTCAGGAGCGTGCGGCTTTCCTGGGCGAGCGTCGAGACCTTGTAGTTGTTCAGCGCGGCGCGGGATTCATCCGCCCCGCGAGCCGCCCTCTCGCGCCGCTGATCGAGCGACTCGATCTGGCGGGCCGTTCCCTCGATGCTCCCGTGGAACCGGGCCCACTGCCGGACGTTCACGACCGAGAGGAGAACGACGAGCGTGAACGCCACGCCGAGGGTGACGAGGACGGGCCGCTCGTCCCGGAAGGGACGCCGCGCGAAGTTGAACGTCTTCGCCACGATCAGTTCCTGCCCAGCACGGCGGCAAATGCGGGCAGGAGCTCCGGCCGCTGCGTGATGCGCTCGTCGAAGGAGCCGTCGGCCTCGAAGAAACGGCCGACGAGCGGTTCCACGCGGGTCGGGAACGCTTCGGGCCGGAGCGGCTCGCCACGCAGGCCGTCGTGGACGTAGACCGCGGAGAGACCGGCCCCCTTGAGCTTTTCCGCGTAATAGGAGAGGGAAAGGCGGACCTCCTGCTCGTGGTCGCCCTCTTCCTCGTCCGCGGGCCTCTGCCGGAAGAACACCGGGGTGCCGTTGCGCGAGATCAGGAACACGAAGGAGTCCGCGGTGCGGTGAAGCAGCCCGTAGTCGCCATGCGCCCGGGCCCCGAGGAGGGGCGACAGTCCCTCGTAGAGGGCGAGCGACGCCGGCTCCAGGATCCCCGCGCGAACGCCCGCGGCCTCGAAGGAATCCTCGATCGATCGCAGCGTGTCCGTCGGCGTGGCGGCGACGAGCAGCCTCTTTGTCTCCTCCGAGCCGGCCATCTCGCGGAAGGCGACGGTCAGATCGGCCGTCACGCCGGGCAGGAGCTTCTTCAGCTTCCACTTCACCATCTCGCGGGCCGCGTCCTCGGCGTCCGGAAGCGATTCCATCTCGAGCGGCATGATCCGCGCCCAGGAGTCGGGAAAGAGAACGGAGCCGCGAGTCAGGCGGCCCTCCGACAGCCGGCGCCCGGCTTCGACCGCTTGCGCGATCGCCTCGCGCGTGAAGAGCGGCGTTCCCGAGGCGCCCGCGCCGAGGGTGTTCGGCGGATACGGGAAATGCCGCCATTGCGAGAACCCGCGAGGGGGATCGCGGCGGACGCTCGCATACGTGACTCCCTCGGCGAGGAGACAGAACACGTGAGGAGGCACGACGGGACGCAGGAACGGGATCTTCATCAGTCGACGAACGTGACCTTGTTGATTTCCTTCAGCGTCGTCCACCCTTCGGTGACCTTGGCGAGAGCCGCGTCGCGGAGGAAGGCCATGCCCTCTTCCTTGGCCGCGCGCTTGATCTCCGCGGCGGGGCGCCGCTCGAGGATCAACCCGCGGATCCGGTCGGACAAATCGAGGAGCTCGGCGATCGCCATCCGGCCGTGGAATCCCGTCCCGTCGCACTCGAGGCAGCCCTTCCCCTCGTAGAAGATCTGATCCTTCACGGCGGCGGGGTCGATCCCGGACGCGCGGATCTCCTCGGGCGATACCTGGATCGCCTCCCGGCAATGGACGCAGATCTTCCGCACGAGACGCTGGGCGAGGATGCAGTTCAGGGCGGACACGAAGTTGTAGAGGTCGACCTTCATGTTCAGAAACCGGCCGAGCACGTCGACGACGTTGTTGGCGTGGACGGTGGTGAACACGAGATGGCCGGTCAGTGCCGACTGGACGGCGATCTGGGCCGTCTCCTCGTCGCGGATCTCGCCTACCATGATCTTGTCCGGGTCGTGGCGGAGGATGGAGCGCAGGCCACGCGCGAACGTCAGGCCCTTCTTCTCGTTGACGGGGATCTGGGTGATCCCGCGCAGCTGGTACTCGACGGGATCCTCGATCGTCACGATCTTGTCCTCGACGGACTGGATCTCCGAGAGGCAGGCGTACAGTGTCGTCGTCTTGCCGGAGCCGGTCGGCCCCGTAACGAGCACCATGCCGTAAGGCTCGCGGATGAACTTGCGGAGCTTCTTCTTCGTGTCCGCGTCGAAGCCCAGGACCTCCAGGTTCAGGCTCTTGAACTCGGCGTTCGCGGACTCCTTGTCGAGGATCCGGATGACCGCGTCCTCGCCATGGACGGTCGGCATGATCGAAACGCGGAAGTCGATCGTCCGTCCCCGCACGCGCAGCTTGAACCGGCCGTCCTGCGGGATCCGCTTCTCCGCGATGTCGAGCTCCGACATGACCTTGATTCGGGAAATGATCGTGCCGTGGTGCCGCTTGTCGATCGGGTCCATCGCCTGGTAGAGCACCCCGTCGATGCGGTACTTGATCAGAACGACGTTCTCCTGAGTCTCGATGTGAATGTCCGAAGCGCGCCGCTGGATCGCGTTGAAGAGGATCGAATCGACGAGCTTGATGATCGGCGACGCGTCCTGCGTGATCCGATCGATGGTCAGCGTCTCCTCGCCCTCCTCGTCCTCCGAGACGAGCTGCATCCGGAAGTCTTCCGTCGCCTCGTCCAGAACGCGCTGCGAGGACTCGCTCTTCTGCAGGATGTCGTTGATCGCCGTCCGGCTCCCGACTTTCAGTCGGAGGGGCACGCCGATCAGGAGCTCGAGCTCGTCCAACCGAACGACGTCCGTCGGGTCGGCGCAGATGATCGTCATGGACTTCTCGGTGCGCGACTCCGGCACGAACTGGTAGCGGAGCATCCACTCGACGGGGATGGAGCGGAAGAGGTCCGGGTCGACGCGGAAGAGCGAAAGGTCCACGAACGGCAGACCGAGCCGTTCGGCCATCGCCAGCGGCGCCTCGCCGTCCGCAACGAGAGTCGGGCTTCCGTTTCCATACTGTTTCGCCATGGTCACCCCTTGATCTGGGACATGATCCGGAAGATCGGCAGATACACCGAGAGCAGGATCGTCATGATGACCCCGCCCATGATGACCAGGATCGCCGGCTCCACGAAGGAGATGACCCTCGCGAGCAGCATGTCGATCTCTTCGTCGTAAAAGTCGGAAACCGACGAAAGCATTTCCTCGAGGGCTCCCGACGTCTCGCCGACCTTGATCATCTCGATCGTCAGGTTGGTGAAGATTCCCGTGTCGACGAGGGCCCGCCAGAGCTCCCCGCCCTCCCGGACCCGTCCCACCACGCTCGCGACGCGACGCGAGACGAAACGGTTTCCGATGGCCTCCGAAGCGTTCTCGAGGGCCGGGACGAGGGGCGTCCCGCCGCCCAGAAGGGTTCCCAGGCTGCGGGTGAACTGCGTGATCGCGAAGCGGCGGAGGATCCCTCCCACGACGGGGATCCGAAGGAGCACGGAGTCCCGGATGTCGCGGCCGGCCGCCGATTTCAGCCAGCGGCTCCCGAAGAAGGAGACGATCGCGATGGCGGACGCGATCACGACCACGTTGCGGCGCAAAAACGTCGCGATTCCGATGACGATCTGGGTCAGAAGGGGCAGCTCGGCGCTGAAGTCCGTGAAGAACTCGGAGAACCGCGGGATGACGAAGGTCATCAGGATCCCGATGAGAACCGCCGACAGCGCGATGAGGATCGCCGGGTACACGAGGGTCGAGCCGACCTTCCTCGACAGCGCCATCACCGTCTTCTGATACTTGAGATACCGGCGGAGCACCGCTTCGATCTCGCCGCTCTTCTCACCCGCCTTGAGAGACGTCCAGTAGAGCCGGGGGAAGACGTCGCCCTGTGCCGCAAAGGCGTCCGAAAGCGACGAGCCGGAGTTGATCCGGTCGCGGATGTCGCCCAGGATCCGGCGAAGCGTCGGGCTCTCCTGGCGTTCGAGCAGGATCTCGAAGGAGTGGACGACCGGCAACCCGGCCTTCAGAAGCGCGATCATCTCCTGGTTGAAGATCAGGAAGTCGCGCATCTTGACGCGCCCCCGCGCCTTGCGGTGCGTACGCCCGGCGAGCGTCAGGCCTCCCTGCCGGCGCACGTCGAAGACGTGGCCGCCGCGCCGCTCGATCTCGAGGCGCGCCGCCGCCGCGTCTCCGGCGGAGACCGCCTCTTCGGCGACGGAGCCGTCGGGCCAGCCGATCTTGATCGAGAACTGGGGGCTCATCGTCAGCGCTTCTCGACCGTCTTGCCGCCCGGCACGCCCGGCCGCGCCGTCTCCTGGACGAGAAGGATCAGAATCAGGGCGTTCTTCGACGCCTCGTCGCGGGACGCACCGAGCACGAGCGTCTGGTTCAACGCGACGGGAATCGAAGCGCGGTAGAGCGGCACGGGGACCAGGCGCCCCTGCTCGTTCTTCTTCAACCGGGAGAGGGCGATCGGCGACAACAGGAGCTCGTCACCGGCTCCGACCGGACCGATGGAGAACGTGAGCACGTACTCCTCGCCGAGGCGGTAGGAGACGGGCTTGCCCTCGAGACCCTGGATGACCGCGGAGTCGATGAGCGCATAGTCGTTGAACTGGAACATCGACTTCAACTTCGCGCCGAGGCCGCCGATCTCCTGAGCCATCGACCCGGCGGCGACGTCCGCGCGGGCTCGCACGAGCTTGACCGCGAACGTGAACCCGCGGGGCGGCGCGTCGAACTCCGCGATGATCTTCGCGACCGTCTTGAGATTCTGCTCCCGGTCCGTGACGGTCATGACGTTCAATCGCTGGGTCAGGGTGATCGACGCGGAATCGGAGAGGTGCGGGCGGATCAACAGCGCGGCTTCCTCGACGCGCTTGTTCTTCAGCACGAAGACGCGCACGGACGCCTCTTCCGCCGCCATGAGCGGAAGCGCGACGAGCGCGAAGGCCACGAGGGCCGCGAGGGAGACGATCTTTTTTCTCAAGCAAGGAAACCCGGCTGTTGCCGGGACCTCGAGAGGGCGGAGGAAAGATTACGGCTCGCCGCTCACATCGGGTTGCCGGTCGTCCCTCGCCATCCCCTGTTCATCGCATCAGATGTCGAGCGAGCGATCCACGATCCAGACCACGCGCGGCTGTCCGCCGCCCGGATTCCAGTCGTAGATCGTCGCGTCGGCAGGAAGTCTTCCTTTGGCCGGTCCGGCCGCCTCCGCAAAGGGAGCGGTCGACGGACGCGCGGGCCCGGTCGCGTTGGCGCCGGCGGCGGCGCCGGCCGCGTCGGCCTTCGAAGATTCCGGCGGAGCGGCGTGGGCCGCCAGGAGCGCCGTCGCGGCGCGGGGCGGCGCGGGCGACCCGACCGTCAACGCGAGGAGGGCGGCCGCGGCCACCGCGGCGGCCATGCCGGCGAAACGGCGAACGGGCGCGATGACCCGCACCCGCCGCTCGACGCTCTTCAACGCGATGCCCGCGCGGACCGAGGCGAGCACGCGGGCGGTGTCCTCCGCCGACACAGGCTCCGGCGCGACCGACGCGAAGAGCAGCGCGGGGTCTTCCGCGCCGGCCTCGCTGCGGCAGCTCGCGCACGCGGCGAGATGCGCGCGGAGCGCGGAACGTTCCTCCCGCTGCAGCTCCTCGTCCAGGTAGGCCGCGAAACGGGCGCGCGTCTCGGGACAGGAGAGCGTCACGAGCGGGCCTTGCCTTCCCCGTTCCGACCCTTCGTCGCGAAGAAGCCCGGACAGATCTTCTCGATCTCGCGCTTCAGGATCCGGCGGGCATTGAAGAGGTGGTTGCGAACCGTCGACTCTCCGCACCCGAGAATCGCCGCGATCTCGCTCGTATCCTTGTCCTCCATCTCCCGCAGGACGAAGGCCGCCTTCTGCTTGCCGGTCAGACGCTCGCTTGCCTGTCGGAACAGCCGCGCGATCTCGCCGTCCTCCGCCGCGCGGGACGTCTCGCCGCTCGTCGCTTCCTCGCGCAGCCGCACGACGTGCAGCGTCGCGCCGTGCGCCCTCTCGCGGCTCCGCGCGCTCCGCAGGAAGTCGATCGCGAGGTTCGTCGCGATGCGAGAGAGCCAGGTGTTGAAGGAAAACTGCTCGTCGTACCGGTCCAGCTGCTCCCAGACCCGCAGGAAGACCATCTGGGCGACGTCGTGGGAGTCCTCCGCGTTCGGCACGATGCGCCGGGCGACCGAGACGACGGCCGGCGTCTTGCGCACGACGAGCGCTTCGAACGCGACCATGTCCCCGGCGCGGGCCGCCAGCGCGAGCTCGCGGTCCGACAGCTCTTCGGATTCGCGCCGGACCCGGGCTTCGCTATAGACGAGCTCCATTGCCGGTTTATACGGAGCCGGGGGCTCCGGCGTTGGCGCTTTTCTCCAGGACATAAACCCTTGGATTGTAAGGGAAAAAGGGTCCCGAGCGCCACCCCGGCGGCGGGATCTTCCGGCTGCGCGGGGATCCGGCCGGTTCCGGGACCGCCGTACGACCGGCTGCGTTAATCTCGTGAGCGTTGCTCGCCTACCGCCTGCTCTCGGCCGCGGCCCTCGCGCTCTACGCCCCTTACGCCCTCCTGCGGTCGCTTTCCGGGCGCAGGAAAATCGGGAACGTGCCGGCGCGGATGGGGCGCCGTCCCTACCCCGATCTCGCGGGAGGGGTCTGGGTGCACGCGGTCTCCGTCGGGGAGGTGGGCGTCGCGAAGAACCTCCTGGCCGAGCTCGCGCGCCGCGCGGCCGGGGCGCGCCTCGGTCTGTCGGTGACGACGGCCGCGGGGATGGACCTCGCGCTCCGTTCCGCGTCCGCCTTCCCCGCGGGGCTGTGCGTGTTCTCCTTCCCGCTCGACTTCGCGGGTCCGGTCGAGCGCTCGCTCGCGGGTGTGCGCCCCGGGCTGATCCTCCTGACCGAAACCGAGATCTGGCCGCTCTTTCTCGAGCGAGCGAAGCGGCGCGGCATTCCCGTCGCGCTCGTCAACGGCCGGCTCTCCGAGACGTCCTTCCGGCGCTATCGCATGGCCGGCCGCTGGATCACCCGGGTCCTGGAAGGCGTCGCCCTCTTCGCGATGCAGAGCGAGGCCGACGCGTCGCGCATGCGGCAGCTGGGAGCGCCGCCCGAACGGGTCGTGGTCACCGGCAACGTGAAGTACGACGTGAGCCCCGCCCCGCCTTTCGCGGACACGGACCGTCTCCGCAAGACGGCGGGCGGCCGGCCCGTCTTCGTCGCCGCCTCGACCGGCGAGGGAGAGGAAGAGAGCGTCCTCGCCGCGTGGGCCGCCCTCCCGGCGTCGGCGCGCCCGCTTCTCGTCCTCGCTCCGCGCCGGCCGGAGCGGTTCGACTCCGTGGCGAGGCTCGTCGAGCGCCGCGGTTTCACCCTCGTGCGCCGTTCGAGAAACGCCGCAGCGCAGGGTCCGCTCGACGGAACGACGGCCGTCTACCTCCTCGACACGATCGGGGAGCTCGCCTCTGTCTACCGGGAGGCCCGGCTCGCCTTCGTCGGCGGAAGCTTGATCCCGGTCGGCGGCCACAACCCGATCGAGGCCTGGGCCGCGGGCGTTCCCGTGATCGCGGGCCGCCACATGGAGAACTTCCGCGAGGTGGCCGCCGAGGGCGAGCGGGCCGGGATCCTGGAGCGCGTCCGGAACGCCGACGGGCTCGCGGCGGCCGTCGCCGCGGCGCTGGCGGATCCCGCGGCCGCCGTCCGCGGCGAGCGCGCCCGGAGAACGGTCGAGGAGAGCCGCGGAGCGGGTCGGCGGACCGTCGATCTCGTCCTCCCTCTCCGGGACGGCCCGCGGCGCGAGGCCGCGTCGCGGTGAGGCCGCTCACGCGGCTCTGGAGCCGGATCCTCGAAGCGCGCGCCCGCCGGGACGCGGCCGGCGCGC
>JBBQNC010000170.1:0-7827 GCA_038329555.1 Thermoanaerobaculia bacterium | reverse complement strand
GCTCCAACAACACCTTCCCTCGTCCGCTCAAAATGCATACCGCGCTTGATTTCATCGCCACGTCGATGCCACAGTTCTCCACGTCAGCCTCCCGTCGTTTGAGGCACCCTTTCTCCAGGGCGACCTCGTTATTCCGACCTCCGGAGGCTGACGTTATTCCTCTCATCCGCCACGCCGCTTTACGACATCTGAAATCCTGTTTTCAGGGCACGGATCAGCGAAATCAGGTTTTCGGGTCTGACCCTGATTCCCCGCTCGCCCATCCCGCCCGCGCCGATCGGCGCGAGGATCTCGTAGGGACCGAGGCGAGTGCCGGCTGTCAGGGGCAAGGTGGCGAAAGCCTACCAGCGCGCCGCCGGGTCAGCGCGCCCGTCGGGTCAGCGGTAATGCGCGAAGACCTCGAACGTCGCGTCCGCGGGCTCGCCGCCCCGGCACGACTCCGCGCCGAGCGCGCCGACGGAGACCCCCGAGCCGCGGACCCAAAGGTCGGCCTCCAAGAACCCGCCCGAAAGCCTCGCATGCCGCACGCCGGCGGTTCCGGAGGCGATCGTGCGGCGCACCTCGATGCCGTCCGCCGCGCCGCGATAGGAGGGGTCGAGCGATGCCGGGCGGGCGATGGGCACCCGGATGTGACGCCCTTCCGCCCGGCAGGAAGCGGCCTGGAGGCGGATCGGCTCTCCCGCGCGCTCTGCTCGAAGATCGAAAGGCGGGGGAGTCGAAACCGTCTCGGCCGGCCCGCCCAAAGTCACTTCCTCGGCGGGGGTCGGAGCGGGTTCCGGAACGGGCGTCGCGGCCGTGGGAGGCGGTACCGGAGTCGCCGTCGCGGCTGCGGCCGGCGCCCGCCGCGCCGTTTCTCCTTCCTCGAGCGGCGCCCGGGTCACATTGGTCTGGACGCATGCGGAAAGCGCGATCGCGATCAGAGCCGCCGCCGCAATCCGCGTAAGCTCCCGCGCGCTCTGCGCGAAGATCGAAAGGCGGGGGAGAGGTCCGACGGCCAATTCTCTCTTTCCTTTTTCCTCTTTCCTCTTTCCTCTCTCCTCTTTCCTCTCTCCTGCGCGCGTGAGCGCGCTAGTTCCGGAGGCGAGCCTCATGTCATGCGGCGGCTGCGGCCTCCCAGTGCGGACCGTAGCAGGCGAGCAGCAGCTCGCGGACGTCAAGGGGGCGAAGGCGGAAACCATCAAGGCCGCACGCGCGAATGACGTGGATCGATCGGATCCGGCTCGTCAGGATCCGATTGCTGAACTCCAACCGCAACCCGTGCGCGGCGGCGATATCGACCTGGATGACGCTCCCGCCCCATGTGCAACCGGCGATCGAGGTCCGGACCGGGGAAAGGCCATGTCGGTCGAACCAGCCGCCGCGGACGCTGTACAGGGAGTCGTCGAGGACGGTGATCGAGTAGACGGAGTTCTCGGTCACGATGAGCAACCGGTCCCCGCGCGCGAGCTCGGCCTTCCGGATCGGGCGCGCGATCCGAACGTGCCCGAGAATGGCGCCGACCGTCCGGCCTCGCATCATCATCGTGATCCCGTCCATTCTCCCTCTTCAAGCGCGCGCCTCCGGTGCTTTTCTTTCCCGGCGCGGTCCGGTTCTGCGCGGAGTTCATCTCCGCAACCGGGCGTCTCGAGACGCGAGCCCGCGGCGATCGTCATCGGAGGCCCTCGACCAGGTAGAGGTCGGAGGTCGCCGAACGGCCGTATCCGTAGACGTAGGACTTTCCGTCCGGCGTCATGAAGATCGGCCCGACCTCGATGATGCCCGACAGCTCCGGCGGGGCGAGATCCTTCCACGGTTCGCGCCGCCCGGTCGCGATGTCGACGCGCACCACGCGAGCGGGGATGCTTCCGGTCACGTTGGCGAAGAAGGCCTTCCCGTCGAGGGCCCAGCGAATCAGGTCGAGGTCCTTCGTGTTCGGAACGGTCCGTGGCTCCCCGCCGCCGACCGGCAGGAGAAACATGTCTTCGTTCCAGTCGCCGTAGGCGGCGATCCAGTTTCCATCGGGAGAGATCGGCCTTTCGCTCAGTCCGTATCCCTTGTCCGTCATCGGACGCGGCCGACCGGACGGAAGATCCTGAATGTAGAGGCGGGGCTTCTGGCCGGCCTCGACGGCATGGAGGAGGATCCGTTTCCCGTCGGGGAAAAAAAACGCGACGGTGACTCTCTCGAGGCCGGGCTCGTCCAGCGGGACCGGTGTGCCGGTCCCCGTCGGCTGGAGGATCAGGTTGCTTTCGGAGTCGGGGCGGCGCGCGAGGACCCACTTTCCATCGGCAGAAAGATCCAGCGCGCGTCCTTCCCCCAGCTTGACGGCCGGCGAGCCGTCGGTCTGGCGCAGGTAATACGCGCCCGTCCGGCCCGCGGCCTCCCCGACCTCGTTGATCAGGAGAGCCTTGCCGTCGTCGGACAGGGCGGCCGCCGACGATCCGTCGAACCAGGACAGGCTCCGCTCCCGCGATTCGCCGGACACCAGACCGAAGATTCCCGGCTGGCTGCCGTACCGCTCGGCGAGGACCCGGCCGTCGCGCGAGATGTCGTGCACGACGAGCCCGACCGGCATGCTCGCGAGGGTGCGAACCCGTCCCGAAGCGTCGACCGCGTTGAGAACGAACTGGCCGCGCTCGCCGCGGTCGTCGAACCAGATTTCCTCGCCGGATGGCGCCCAGGCGAGGCTCTGCCCCCGGATCCCGTCTTTCACGAGCACCGTTCTCTTCCCGGTGAGGTCCACCGTCAGGAGCGAGTTGCCCTGCGGCGTTCTTTCGGACAGGGCGATCCGATCTCCCCGCGGCGAGATCCGCAGAACGCCGATGCTGCGTTCCGAGGCGTAGAGCACTTTCCCGAGCGGCAGCTCGACGCGATAGCGCCCCTCCAGGAACCGCCCGACGGCCAGCTGCTTGCCGTCGGGTGTCCAGTCGGCGCGCTCGATGAATTCGGCGATCGATCTCGGCGCGCCGCCGCCGATGGGCACGGTGGCGAGCGTGCCGACGCCCGACGGACCCCCGAGGAACCGCTCGCGCAGCGAAACCGCGAGCTCGCCGGTCGGCGAGACCGAGCGGAGATCCGCGTTCTTCACGCCGACGGGAGTGGATTCCGGTCCCTCGGGGCGCGTCGTGTAGATCTCGCTCGGCTGCCCGTCCCACGCGGCGCCGTAGACGACGCTGCGGCCGTCGGGCGCGAACCGCGCGGTCCCGACGTTGCCGCGGCGAAACGTCAGCCTCCGGTAGGACGGGGTGGCCGGCGTCGCGGGCCGCCAGAGGAGATGCCCGAGCAGCGCCCCCGCCGCGACGGCGGCAGACGTGAGCAGGGCGAGCCGGAACCGGGCGATGCGCACCGTCGAGCGGCCCTCGTCGGGTCCCGGCGTCGCGGCGCGCGCACCGGACTGCCCGGAGAGCGCCTCGAGGTCGAACGCGAGGTCGCGGGATGACTGGAAGCGCTGCTCGGGATTCTTTTCGAGGCAGTGGCGCACGATCCGCTCGAGCCCCGGCGGAACGTTCTGGTTGGTGACGGAGATGTCCGGCGGGTCCTCCTTGAGGATCGCCGACATCGTGTCCGCCGCCGAGTCGCCCCGGAACGCCCGCTGACCCGCGAGCATCTCGTAGAGGATCGCGCCGAACGAGAAGATGTCGCTGCGCGCGTCGGCGCTCCGCCCGCGGACCTGCTCGGGCGACATGTAGCCGAGCGTGCCGAGCACGACGCCGGGCTCGGTGAGGTTCGGACCGCCCAATTCTGTTGAAAGAGCCGTGTGGTTGATTCCGGCCATGGGATGTTGCCCCGCGGCGGCTTGCTCTCTACCGGTCGCGTCGAGCGACCGCTCAGGCTGCATCAGCTTGGCCAGCCCGAAGTCGAGGATCTTGACGCGGCCGTCCTTCGTGACGAAGACGTTCTCCGGCTTCAAGTCCCGGTGGACGATCCCCTTCTCGTGCGCCGCGGCGAGGCCGTGCGCGATCTGGATCGCGTAGTCGATCGCCTTGCGTCCGGAGAGCTTCCCGCCGGCCAGCGCCTGCCGGAGCGTCTCGCCCTCGAGCAGCTCCTGGACCACGTAGGGCGCGCCCAAGTGCTCGCCGATGTCGAGCACCGCGGTGATGTTCGGGTGGTTCAGGATCCCCGCGGCGCGCGCCTCCTGCTCGAAGCGGCGCAGGCGCTCCGCGTCGGCCGAGAACGACGCCGGCAGCACCTTGATCGCGACATCGCGCCCGAGGCGCGGATCGCGGGCGCGCCACACCTCGCCCATCCCGCCCGCCCCGATGGGCGCCAGGATCTCGTACGGGCCCAGTCGACCGCCGGGCGCGACACCCAAGGTCAGACCATCCTTCGAATCGTCCGCGCCGCGGCCGCCGTCATCGAAGGCCCTCCACGACGAAGAGCTCCGCCACGAACCGGCTGTAGCTGTACACGCACACGGCGCCGTCCGCGGTGATCACGGGGGGGCGGATCGAGACGACGCCGGCGGAATCCGGCGGGATCAGGTCCCTCCACGGCTCCCGGCGGCCCGTCGCCACTTCGAGCTTCGAGATGCGCGCGGGCAGCTCGCCCGGGCGGTACACGTAGAGGAAGCGTCCGTCCGCGCTCCAGCGGATCGGCTCTTCCCCCGCCGCGAGCCCCGGGATCTCCCGCACCTCGCCGGGGCCGAGCGGGTAGAGATGCATCTTCTGATCGGGGCCGCGAGCGGCGACGACGCGGCTGTCCGGTCTGATCAGGTGAGAATAGAAGAGAAGCGTGACTCCGTAGTCCGAGATGGGCCGGATCCGGCCGCTCGCGACGTCCTGGAGGTAGAGGCGGGCTCCCTTCCCGGGCTCGGCCGCCGTGTAGAGGATCTCCTTCCCGGTCGGAAGCCAGTCGGCCCAGAGAAGGGCGCCGGCACTCGTGGGCAACCGTCTCGGCTCGCCGACTCCCGTCGGCAGCAGAACGAACTGGACGAGGCGATCCGCATCCGAAGCGGGAGAGGAGAGCGTCCAGGCGGCATCCGGAGACAAAGCCATCGAGAATCCGTCGCCGAGGCGCACGGGCGGAGATCCATCCATCTTGCGCAGGTAGACCGAGCTCGCGGGTCCACCGCCTCCGCCGGGCTCGTCGAAGAGCAGGCGGGTGCCGTCGGCGGAGAGGTCTCGCGCCGCGGAATAGTCCAGATACGTCAAGTCCCGGGCCGCGAGATCGCCCGCGGAGACGCCGATCATCCCGAGTCGATGCTGGTCATTCAGGAGCAGGGCTCGGCCGTCCCGATTTGCGTCGGCGAGCGTCAGCTGTCCGGCGATGCGTTCCACCACGCGCTCGCGCCCGGACGGGCTGACCGCGTAGAGCGCGCGAAGAGCGCCGACTCGCGACGCCGTGAACCAGACCTCGTCTCCCTTGGGAGACCATGCCAGGCCCCACAGGCTGTCCCAGCCGCCGGAGAGATTCTTCTTCCTTCCGTTTCGGTCGATGACGGCGACGGTGCCGAGATCCGAGCCCCGCGACGGATGGTCCAAAAAGGCGATGACGTCGCCCTGCCGGGAGAACCGGGGGTGGCTGACGTGCCCGGACGTCTCGTACAGGACTTTTCCGACCGGAAACTCCAGGCGGTTACGGCCCCCCGCGTCGCGCACGACGGCGAGCTTTCCGTCCGGCGACCAGTCGGCCCAGAGGACGTTCTCGAGGAGCTCCCTCGGCGCTCCTCCTTCGAGCGGCGATTCGGCGAGGGTTCCCAGCGCGACGTAGGGGGTCGTGAAGCGCCGGCCGAGCGAGATCGCCATCTGGCCGGAGGAGGAGACCGCGAGCACGTCGGCGGGCGGCAGTCCGAGGGAACGCGAGGTGGTTCCCTCGGAGCGGGTCGAAAACACCTCGAAAGGGCGGCCGTCCCAGGCGGCCCCGTACACGATCGTCTGGCCATCCGGGGCGAAGCGGGCGGAGACGATCGTGCCGCGCCGGAAGGTGATCTGTTTGAACCGGGGTGGTGCGTTCTTTTTCAGGGAGGCGAGCAGGGCGCCGGCGGCGAGCGCCGCGAGCAACGCGACGGCGATCGCCGCGGCGGCGAACCGGGGTCTCCGGATCGACGGTGGGTAGCTCGCGGTCGTGCCGCCCGCTGCGGACGTGCCGGACAGGGCTTCGAGGTCGAAGGCGAGGTCGTGGGCGGAGTGGAAGCGCTGCTCGGGGTTCTTCTCGAGGCAGTGGCGAACGATGCGCTCGAGCCCCGGCGGGACGTTCTGGTTCGTGACCGAGATGTCCGGCGGGTCTTCCTTGAGGATCGCGGACATCATGTCCGCCGCCGAGTCGCCCTTGAACGCCCGCTGTCCCGCGAGCATCTCGTAGAGGATCGCGCCGAATGAGAAGATGTCGCTGCGCGCGTCGGCCGACCGGCCGCGCACTTGCTCGGGCGACATGTAGCCCAGCGTGCCGAGCACGACGCCGGGCTCGGTTCCCGCGGTGGCCGTCGGGAGATTCGTGGCGCCCGAGCCTGCCTCTTCCGCATGGGTCAATTTCGCCAAACCGAAGTCCAGGATCTTCACGCGGCCGTCCCGGGTCACGAAGAGGTTCTCGGGCTTCAGGTCCCGGTGGACGATCCCTTTCTCGTGCGCGGCGGCGAGCCCGTGGGCGATCTGGATCGCGTAGTCGATCGCCTTGCGCGCGGAGAGCTTCCCGCCCGCCAGCGCCTGGCGGAGCGTCTCGCCCTCCAGCAGCTCCTGCACGACGTAGGGCGCGCCGTCGGCCTGCCCGATGTCGTAGACGATCGTGATGTTGGGATGGTTCAGGAGCCCGGCGGCCTTCGCCTCCTGCTCGAAGCGCCGGAGACGGTCCGCGTCGGCGGAGAACGACGCCGGAAGCACCTTGATCGCCACGTCGCGGCCCAGCCGGGGATCTCGGGCGCGCCAGACCTCGCCCATGCCTCCCGCGCCGATGGGCGCGAGAATCTCGTAAGGGCCGAGGCGGGCGCCCGGTGATATCGACATGGAGAGCTCGGCTGGATTCTACGACGCGAGAACGGCGCCGGTTGGCTCTGGCGCCTAGCCGTTCCTCGCCGTGGGATCGTGCGCGACCGTGGCTGGCTTGCGTCCTTGCATCCCAGGAAGGCGAGGGCGGCCGAGGAGGACATGTCCGCGTCATCCGGGTCTCCCGAAGCTGGGCCTCCGCTGCCGCACGGGATGCATCCGCGTACTGCCGCACCTTCTTTGCATCGCCGCGCAGCGGCGCGGTCCGGGCGAGCGAGATTCCCCAGGGCAGGCGCTCGTCGCCGAAGGCTGTCGGTGCAGAGTGGTGCAAACCGGTGCAGAGGCGTAAGATTGCAGGATGACCATCACCGAAAAACCCCTTCGCCAGAGCGTGACGCTACCCCCGCCGATGGCCCGACGAATCCGTGCCCTCGCGAAACGGGAGAACCGCAGCTCCAGCCGGATCATCGTCGACCTGATCGAGGCCGGACTCGATGCCCGCGAGCAGGAAAAGAAGACGTTCTACGAGCTCGCGGACAGGCTGGCCAGCTCGACCGACGGCACGGAGCAGAAGCGTCTCAAGCGCGAGTTGGCGCGGCTGACTTACGGTGACTAGCGCCGAAGATCCAATGGACGGATCTCCCCCCAACACTTCGTGATCACCTCTTCGACCGGGTGCATGACCGGAAGCGCGCGTAGGAGCTCGAGCCCCATGCGATCGATGGACGCGATGTAACTGGCCACCGCGCTGTCGATCGGAGAGCGGCTAGGAGGCTTCGCCAGAGGGACCGCCGCCTCAACGCGTCGGCGAGAAAGCTCCGCGTGCCGGTGCTCTCCCCCGGAAGCGCAGAATGGCGGATTCGATCCATCGGCGCGACCGCTTCTCGAGAGAAATCAGAACCGACGGCTCGGGCGCTCGATCGAACAGCCG
>JBBQNC010000169.1:0-7843 GCA_038329555.1 Thermoanaerobaculia bacterium | reverse complement strand
CCTTGTTTCGTTTCCGCGACGAGATCGAAATCGAGCTCTCCCCGGAGGGCTCCGGCACCCGGGTGCGGGTGCGCTCCGTCTCCCGGATCGGACGCTACGACTTCGGGCAGAACGCCCGGCACGTCCGGATGCTGTTCCGGGAGCTGGCGAAGGATCCGTGACTTCCGTGACCGGCGACGGCCCGGCGTCAGTTCGCGCCGGCCTTCTTGAGCGCGTCGGCGAGGAACTGGTCGAACTGGCGGCGCCCGGGGTAACCCTCCATCCGGGCGATCTCCTTGCCCGTCGAATCCGTGGCGACGAGCGTGGGGAAGACCGAGACGCCGTAACGGCGTTGCAGCTCCGCGATGACCGGCGTGTTCGAGCCATCCTCCCGCTGGCGGTCCACGACGCGGGCGGGAACGAAGGCGGTGCTGACTCGTGACGCCACTTCCGCGTCGGCCCACGCGTCGGCGTCGAGCTTGTGGCAGGGGGGGCACCAGGCCGCCGTGAAGTCGTACAGGAGCGGCTTCTTCGAGGCGGTCGCCATGGCCGGGGCGGACGCGAGGGGCTGCCAGCGGACGAGCCCCGCGCCGCCGGTCGTATCGGACGGCTTCCCGCGGTCGACGACGGCCACGACGATGCGAAGAGCCACCGCCGCCGCGGCGAGCCAGAGGAGGGCCGGCGGGATCCGCCGCTGGGGCCCGGACGGAGCCGGCGGCCCCGTCGATTCAGTCCTGTCCATAGGAGAACTCCCGGCGGTTGAAGACGAGGGTGGCAGCTAGCAGGTAAACGGCGAGGGCGAGCACCCACTGCGCCGTGCCTGTCTGGAGCAGCTTTCCTCCGTGGAAGATGTCCCGCCATGCGCCGTCGGGCGCCAGGTTCTGGAGGATCGCGTTGCTCACGCTCGCGAGCTTCGGCTGGTGCATTATGCCGGCGATTCCCGGAACGACGCTGAAGATGAGGCCGAACAGGAGGAACGCGAGGACGTCCCCCATTCCGCGCAGGAACGTCGAGAAGAAGAGAAGGATCGCGAGGTTCAGGATGGCGTGGGGCACCTCTTCCGCCACGACGCGGAGCGCCTCCCCCCACGGGAGGGCGTCGCCGGTCCAGCCCGCGAGCGCGACGGCCCGGTCCAGGAGGAAGGTCACCAAGAGCGTGGCGCCGAGGAAGACGAGGACGGCCACGACGCCTCCGAAGAATCGTCCGAGCAGGTACTCGGCCCGGAGGATTGGCCGCGCCAGGATCATCTGGAGCGCTCCGCTCGAGGCGTCGCGCGCGACGATTCCCGCGGCCAGAACGAAGACCGCCATCGTGACGATGAACGCGAGAGGCGTTCCCGCTCGCAGGGGCATCGACCCGAGGAGCGCCAGCGCGACGAGCGCCAGCCAGATGCCGACGGATCCCGACTTCTGGGCGAGGAACCTCCGCGCGGTCTCGATCACGAAGCGCTCCGGAAGAAATCCTCGAGATCCGCGGAGGCGCGCACCTCGAAGACGGGAAAGTCGCGGAGCGCGAGAGCGCGCACGGCCCGCGCGACGTCTTCCTCCCGAGCCGCCTCGAGGCGGATCGTCCCGTCCGCGTCGGCCGCCGCCGCGAATCCTTCCTCCGCGAGCGCGGCGGCCGCCTGGACCGCGCGCGCGGGATCCGTCCGCAGGACCGCGCGGCGCGGAGCGGCCCCCGCGCCCCGCAGGCTCTCCGAGCGGGCGATCCGGCCCCGGTCGAGAAACGCGACGCGGTCGCAGACGCGCTCGACTTCGGCGAGTTGATGGGAGTTCAGAACGATCGTCGCGCCGCGGGACTTCGCCTCGAGGATGCGGTCGCGGACGACGGCGACACCGAGAGGATCCGTTCCGGATGCGGGCTCGTCCAGAAAGAGGATCTCCGGGTCCCCGAACGTCGCCTGGGCGACGCCGATCCGCTGGAGCATCCCGCGGGAATAGGTTCGCAGCTTCCGGGCGAGCCACGCCGGGTCGAGTCCGACCCTCTCCGCGGCGCCGACGACTTGACGTTCCGTTCGCGAGCGATCTCCGCCGGACAGCCGCCAGTGGTGGGCGAGGAATTCGCGGCCGGACAGCTCCCGGTCGAAGCCGAGTCGCTCGGGCATGTATCCGGTGCGCGCACGGATCGAGAGATCGTCCGGTTGCTTTCCGTCGATGCGGATCGAGCCGGCGTCGGGACGGAGGAAGCCGAGAAGGCAGGAAAGAAGGGTTGTCTTCCCGGCGCCATTCGGGCCGATCAGTCCAAGCGTTTCGCCGCGCGCGATCTCGAGCGAGACGTCCGCGAGAGCCCGCTGGGATCGAGAGCCCCGGCCGTAGCTCTTCGACACGTTTTCGACCACGATCACGGGAGGAAGTGTAAGCGAGCGGCCGAGGAGCCCTCGAGAGTCGGCGGTCGGCGACCGGCCGATCGACGGCCGATCCTCCACGAGGAGCGGAATGGAACCGGGAATTCGACGGCGCGGACGCCGTGTTAGATTCGCCGCCGCCGATGATCGAAGTTCAGAGCCTCACCAAGCGGTATCCCACACAGGTGGCGGTGTCCGACGTCTCCTTCTCCGTCCGGGAGGGCGAGATCCTCGGGTTCCTGGGGCCGAACGGCGCCGGCAAGACGACGACGATGCGCGTCCTGACCGGCTTTCTTCCCCCGACCTCGGGCACTGCGCGCATCGCGGGACACGACATCGTTCGGGAATCGCGCGAGGCGCGGGCGTCGCTCGGCTACCTGCCGGAGTCCGCGGCGCTCTACCCCGAGATGCGGGTCCGCGAGTACCTGGCGTTCCGCGCTCGCCTCGAGGGCGTCTCGGGACCGGAGCTGACGCGGCGCGTGGGCGACGCGATCGCGCGATGCCTTCTCGAAGAGGTGGCGGACCGGAAGGTCGAGAACCTGTCTAAGGGATACCGCCAGCGCACGGCCCTCGCCGGCGCCCTCGTGCACGAGCCGCCCGTCCTGATCCTGGACGAGCCGACCGTCGGCCTCGATCCCGCGCAGATCATCCGGATCCGGGAGACGATCCGCGCCCTCGGCCGCGAGCGGGCCGTCCTTCTCTCGACGCACATCCTCCCGGAAGTGGACGCCGTCTGCGACCGGGTCCTGATCATCGACCGCGGCCGCATCGTTGCCGAGGGCACGCCGCAGGAGCTTCGCCGGAAGCTCGCGGGATCCCCGACGGTGCGCGTCTCGATCCGCGGCGCGGTCGACGCGAGCGCGGCGATCCGGGAGCTTCCCGGCGTGACCGAGGTGGAAGAAACGGTCGAGGACGGCGAGACGCGCCTCCGCGTAATCACCGCCGCCGAGGCGGACGTCGCGGAAGACATCTTCCGCCTGGCTGTGTCCCGAGGCTGGATTCTTCGCGAGCTGGCGCGCGAATCCGTCTCGCTCGAGGACGTGTTCGTCCGGCTGACGCACCATGACGACACGGCGAAGGCGCCGGAAGAGTCCTCCGCCTCCGAGGCGCAGGCGTGAGGAAGGTTCTCGCGATCCTGGGGCGCGAGTGGCGTGCGTATTTCTTTTCGCCGCTCGCCTACGTCATCCTGGCCGCGTTCCTCCTCGTGAACGGGTTCATTTTCTACGCGATCCTGAACTACCTCGCGACCCCAGGACCCAAGGGTCAGGCGCTGGTTCTCCTCTTCACGAACACCTACTTCTGGATCTTCAACCTTTTCGTCGTCCCCGTCATCGCGATGCGGCTCTTCCCCGAGGAGCGGCGCAGCGGGACGATCGAGAGCCTGCTAACCGCCCCGGTCTCCGAGGGGGAGGTCGTTCTCGGAAAGTTCCTCGGCGCGCTCGGGTTCTTCCTGACGCTCTGGTTGCCGACTCTGCTGTACGTCGCGATTCTCCGCTCCCAGACCCGCATCGACGTCGGACCCGTCGCGTCCGGGTACCTGGGCGTGGCCCTCCTCGGCGCCTATTTCCTCGCGGTCGGCACGTTCGCGTCGACCCTGACGAAGAACCAGATCATCGCGGCGATCCTCTGCTTCGGCATGCTGATCCCGATCTTCTCCGTCGGGCTGCTCGAATCGATGTTCGCGGGAGCCGGGAAGGACTGGCTGAACTATCTGAATCTCTGGGATCACATGGACGAGTTCGCGCGCGGTGTCGTGGACAGCCGGCGGATCGTCTACTACCTCTCGGCCACGGCCCTCTTTCTCTTCCTCGCGACCGTCTCGCTGTCGGCGAAGAAGGAGAACCCGTGAGCCTCGCGTCGACGCGCCGGAACGTCTCGGCGGCGGCCGTCCTCCTGGGAATCGCGCTCGCGGTCGGGGTCAACTGGCTGGGTGCCCGGCACTGGTGGAGGGGCGACTGGACCTCCAACGGCATCTACTCCGTCTCCGAGACGACCCGGAAGACGGTGGCGGCGCTGAAGGCGCCCGTGCGCGTGACGGTCTTCATGACGCGCGGCTCCCGCCTCTACCAGCCGGTCACGGAGCTCCTGACCCGGTATCGCGCTCTGTCGCCGAAGATCGAGGTGGAGTATCTCGACCCCGAGCGCAACCCGGCCCGCGCCGAGGCGCTCGTCAAGGAGTTCGGGATCAGCCAGAACACGGTCGTGTTCCGTTCCGGCGATCGCAAGAAGTACGTCCAGGAGGACAAGCTTGCGGACCTGGACTTCGCGGGCGGCGGCCAGCAGATCAAGGCGTTCCGAGGGGAGGAGGCCTTCACGTCGGCCATCCTCGAGGTCACGGAGAGCCGCGTGCCGAAGGTGTACTTCACCTCCGGTCATGGCGAGCCCGCGCTCGACTCGCGCGAACCCGGACGAGGTTTCGCCGAGATCCGCCAGATGCTCGAACAGCAGAACCGGAAGGTCGCGGTCTGGGACTCCCTCGGCAAAGGGAATCTCCCGGCCGACGCGGACGTGGTCGTGGTGGCGGGCCCGCGAACGGCCCTGCTCGAGCCCGAGTCCGCGGCGCTGGCGAAATACCTCTCGGGGGGCGGGCGAGTCCTCGTGCTCGCCGATCCCGTGCTGCCTTCGCCGGGAGCGCCGCCCTTCGACCTCGGCCTCGGGGGAGTCCTCGCCCTGTACGGGCTGAAGTTGAACGACGACATCGTCATCGATCCGGCGAATGCCGTCCCGCAGCTGGGCCCTGAAACGCTGATCGCCAACCGTTACGGCTCCCATCCGATCGTCCGCTCGCTCGCGGCAGGCGGGCTGCCCGTGGTCTTTCCGCTCGCACGCTCCGTGGCGAAGACGGCGGCTCCGCCCGCGGGTCTCGCGCCCACCATGCTGGTCGAGACGACGGCGGATGGATGGGGCGAGACGTCTCTGACGAAGCTCGATGCGGTCAAGAAGGATCCCGCCGACAACGCGGGCCCGGTCGCGATCGGTATGGTGTCCGCTCCCTCGGACGAAAAGAAGCCCGGCGGTCGGCTCGTCGTATTCGGCAATTCCCGCTTCCCGACGAACGGGGTGCTCGGCCAGGGACTCAATGCAAACCTCTTCCTGAACGCGGTGAGCTGGCTCGCCGGCCAGGAGCGGTTGGTCGGGATCGCGCCCAAGACTCCGGAGCAGGCCTCCGTGTCGATGACCCGCGCGCAGGTCAATCGACTGGGCCTGCTCGCGGTCTTCGGGATGCCGATCTGCGCCGTGCTCGTCGGTGTCCTGGTGTGGTACCGACGGCGGAACTGACACGGCGATGTCTCACCGCAAGATTCTGGTCCTGTCCGCGCTGGTCCTCCTTCTCTTCGCGTTCATCTTCCTCTTCGAGCGCAAGATGCCGACGACGTCCGAGGCGGAGCAGAAGAAAGACCTCGTCTGGGACCTGCCGGAGGGCGATCTCGAGACTCTTCGGCTCGAGAGGCCCGGATCGGTGATCGAGCTGAAACGGACGGGGCCCGCCGCGTGGCGCCTTGTGCGCCCGGAGTCTTACCCGGCCGATCCGGGCGCGGTGGGCGACCTCGTGGCACAGCTCGCGAAGCTGCGCCGCTCGGGCGAATCCGCCGAGGCGCGTCCGGAGGACTACGGGTTCTCGAACGGCGAGGGAAAGCCCGCCCCGCCGTCGCCCCTCAAGGCGACAATCGTCTCGAAGGATCCGGTGAATCCATTGCAGCATCACTCGCGGACGGTCGAGTTCGGAATCGAGATCCCCGGCAAGGACGAGATCGCGGCGCGCCTCTCCGGCAGCCCGCGCGTCGTCTTTCTCCCCCTGTCGGTGGCGACGGCCGCCCGCCGGAGCGTGGACGAGTTCCGGAGCAAGGACGTCTTCGGTGGAGGATCGGCCGACGTCACGAAGGTCGAGATCGAGCGGGGCCGGGGCCGCGTCGCCCTCGCAAAGAAGGGGGCGCTTTGGTGGCTGAGCCAGCCCGTCGCCGATCTGGCGGACGCGGACTTTGCTCAGCGCTTCGTCGACGAGTTGATCGGTTTGAAGGCTTTCGAGTTCGTGGGCCCGGCGGACCGCCAGAACCTCGCCACCCTCGGCCTGGCGCCGCCGCTCTACCGCGTCACGCTCTCGGACGGTAAGACGCCCACGGTTGTCGACATCGGCGCGACGCGATCCGACGGGAACTCCGTCTACGCGAGGCGGGAATCGCAGGTGCTGACCGTCCCGAGCACCGTCGTCGAGGACCTCTCGAAGGAGGCGGTCGTTTTTCGCGAGCCGCGATTGCTGCGATTCGACCGCGCCGACGTCGCGACGATCGAAGGGGCCTTCGGCGCCGACCGGATCGGATTCGCGCGGAAGAACTCGGGGTGGGTCTCCGACGGGCGGCCGATGTCGGCCGCGTCCGCCGACGATCTGATGACCGCGGTGCTCGACTTGAAGAGCCGCGCCTTCCTCGACGACGCCGCGGCCGCAGCTCTGAAGGAGAGGCCGCCCTCCGCGTCGGTCACGGTCAAGCTGACCTCCGGCGATTCCTGGACGGTGCAGCTCTTCCACGTTCGGGGTGAGAGCCAGGCTACGGTGTCGGGGCGTCCCGGCGCGTTCCAGCTCGGTTCCGACGCCGTCGAGCGGACGGAGACGGCCTTCAAGAAGGCGGCGGGGAAGGCGGCGGGGAAGAAGGTCTGACGGGCGACGGGCAGCGCGGAGGCTATCTCTTCCCGGTCAGGTGGGGAGGCCGCTTGTCCGCCTCGGACTCGAGGGCCGCGATCCGCTTCGCTCGGGCGCGTTCGCGCTCGTCGAGCGACTTCGTCTTCTTCTCCTTGGCCTTCGAGAACGTCGTCGAGAGCGACAGGAAGAAGCTCCGTCCCGTCGGAGCCTTGACCCGCCGGGCGGTCGCGCCCCAGAGCTTCGCGTTCTTGAAGATCGCCTCGGACAGATCGGCGTTGGCGAGATCCGCGCCCTTCAGGGTCGCGCCCGTGAAGTCCGCCCCGATCGCCCGGGCGAATCGGAGGTCCGCCTCCTCCAGCGTCGCGTTCTGAAGGTTCGTACCGATCAACATCGACCCGGACAGGTTGACGTCGAACCCGCGGACGCTCGAAAGGTTGGCCCGTTTCAGGTTCGCGAGCCGGAAGTTCGCAAGCGACAGGTCCGCGCGCGCGAAGTTGACGCCCTCCGCCTGGACCTCCGAGCAGTCGGCGTTGGCGAAGCGCGCTCCCGTGAAGGTATAGGGCTTCAGATTCGCGCGCGAGAGGATGACCTTGGACAGATCGGCGTTCTGAAAGTTCGCGCTCTCGAACTTCGCCGAGCGCAGGTCGACCTCCGTGAGCTTCGCGTCCGCGAAGGACACGTCCTTACCGGTTGCGTCGAGGAATCTCGCCCGGCGGAGCTCCATCTTTCGGAGCTTCGCGCGATCGAAGTTCGCGCTCGAGAAGTTCGCCTCGACCGCGGAGGTCAACTCGAGATCGGCGTCCGTGAAGTCGGCGCCCTCGCAATCGGCGGCGTTGAGCGACGCCTGCCGCAGGTTTGCCTTCGTGAACTTCGCGCGCCGCAGG
>JBBQNC010000168.1:0-7898 GCA_038329555.1 Thermoanaerobaculia bacterium | reverse complement strand
CTTCGACCGCATCTCGCGGGGAGACAGGCGGCGGCGCTTCGCCTTCTCTTTCCAGACCGCGGCGGCGGCGGCGTACCCGTGGGCGAGCGCCTTCGGCTCGATGTCCTTCATGCGGGCCGGCACGCCCTTGTCCGCGAGCAGCTGCGCGATCCCGCCGCCCATGAGGCCCGCGCCGAGAACCGCGGCGCGCGTCACGGGAATCGGGCGCACCGAAGGGTCCGCGACCCCCGTTTCCTTCTTGATCTCTTCGGTCAGGAAGAACAGCCGGAGAAGGTTCTTCTGCACGGCGCCCCCGAAGACGTGGCCGATCCGGCGAGCCTCGATCTCGAGGCCCTCCGCGACGGGCTTTCCGTACCCTTCCTCGATGACCGCGAGCGCTTCGAGCGGCGCGGGATAGTGCCCGCCCGTCTGCTTCATTACCGTCTGCCGGGCCCGGGAAAAGACGAGCCGGCGGCCGAGCGGGTTGCCTTCCAGGGCGCGGTCGGCGAGGCCGCGCTCTCCGCGCCAGTCCTTCGGCTTGCCCCCGCCCATGCGCACCCGCGCGAAGTCCCGCGCCGTCTGCTCGAAGATGGGCGCGGGGACCGCCGCGTCCACGAGGCCGATCTTCTTCGCGCGGCGCGCGTCGAGCGTCTTGCCCGTCAGGATCAGGTCGAGCGCCTTCTGGAGGCCGATGACGCGCGGCAACCGGGTGCAGCCGCCCCACGCGGGAAAGATCCCGAGCTTCACTTCCGGCAGCCCGATCTGCGACTTCTTCGAGTCCGACATGAGGCGATAGTCGCAGGCGAGCGCGAGCTCCGTTCCGCCTCCCAGGCAGACGCCGTCGATCGCCGCGACCGTCGGATAGGGCAGGTGCGCGAGCTGCTCGAACAGCGACTGCACCGCGCGCACCGCGTCGCCGGCTTCCGCGGCGGGAGTCGAGACGAACTCCTGGATGTCCGCTCCGGCGATGAAGACCCCCGGCTTTCCCGACCGGATAAGCAGAGCGCGAATGCGGGGCTCGCGGGAGAGCCGGAGCAGCAACTCGCCCAGCTCCCGGATCACCTCACGGGAGAATTTGTTGACCTTTTCGCCGGGGAGATCGAACGTCACGACCGCCAGCCCGTCGTCCTCGAGGACGAGCGTGAAGGCGCCGGGCCCTTCAGGCGACATGCGTTTTCTCCGCCGCCTGGTACATGGCCTGGATCAGGTCCTCATATCGCTTCTCGAGGATCCGCCGCTTCACCTTGAGCGTGGGCGTGATCGACCCGTCTTCGACCGTCAGGTCCGCCGGGAGGAGCGCGAACGCGCGGATCTGCTCATGGTGCGGGCGGTGCTCGTTGTACTTGTCGATCTCGCCCTGAAAGAGCGCGCGGATCCGTGGGTTCGCATCGATCGATTCGGGCGAAAACTCGAACTGCTGTTCCTTCGCGAGCTCCCTCAGGCGGTCAAACTTCGGGACGATCAGGGCCGCGAGGAATTTGTGGCGGTCTCCGAGCACGATGGGCATGTCGATGTAGGGCGACCTCTTGAGATCGTTCTCGATCGGCTGGGGAGCGGCCTTCTTCCCGCTCGCCAGGACGATCAGGTCCTTCTTGCGGTCCGTGATCACCAGGAAGCCCTTCTCGTCGAGGTGCCCGATGTCGCCCGTGTGGAACCATTTCTCTTTGTCGATCGCCTCCGCGGTCGCCTCCGGCTTGTGGAAATAGCCCTTCATGACGTGCGGCCCTCGCGTCAGGATCTCGCCGTCCTCCGCGATCCGGACCTCCACGTTGGCGAGAGGATGGCCGACCGTCCCGAGCTTCCACGCGCCGGGGCCGTTGACCGCGATCACGGGCGAGGTCTCGGTCAGGCCGTAGCCCTCGTAGATCGTGACTCCCGCGCCGAGAAAGAACTGCGCGAGCTCCCTCGACAGGGGAGCGCCCCCGGAGACGGCGAAACGGAACCGGCTTCCGAGGAGAGCCCGGATCTTGTGCAGCACGAGCTTGTCCGCGAGCTTGAGCTTGAAGGAGGAGGCGGGGGCCTCGCCCCGCTCCTGCCGCTCGAGGCTCTCGCGGCCGACGCCGACCGCCCAGTGGAAGAGCTTCTGGCGGATCGCCGGCGCCGTCGCGACCTTGTCGAGGATGCGCGCCTGCACCTTCTCGTAAACGCGCGGCACCGCGCCGAAGCAGTGCGGGTTCACTTCCAGGAAGTTGTCCTTGAGCTTCTCGATCGATTCGGCGTACGCGATGGACGACGAGCGATAGAGGTACGCGTAGTCGAGCATCCGCTCGAAGACGTGAGAGAGCGGAAGGAACGAGAGCGCCACCGAGTCCCCCGTGATCGGGATGTTCTTCAGCGACCCCTTGACGTTCTCGACGAAGTTGCCGTGGGTGAGCATGGCGCCCTTGGGCTCCCCCGTCGTCCCCGACGTGTAGATGATCGTCGCGATGTCGTCGGGCTTGACCCGATCGGCGCGCTGGTCGAAGAGGGCCGGCGTCATCTCCAGGGTCGCGCGCCCCTTGTCCACCGCGGTGCCGAAGCTCATGTATCCCTCGGCGGCGATCGGAGGCGCCTCGATGCAGAAGACGTATTCGAGAGCCGGACACTGCTTCTGGATTCCCGACACCTTCGCCAGCTGATCGGGCGTCGAGACGAAGATCGCCCGCGCCCCGGAGTCGATCAAGAGGGGTGCGACCTGATTGGCCGGCAGCGTGGGATAGATGGGCACCGACCACGCGCCCGCGCAGAGGATGGCGTAGTCCGCCATCGCCCACTCGGGCCGATTTTCCGAGAGGATCGCCACCCGGTCCCCGGGTTGGATCCCGAGAGCGTTCAGCCCGAGGGAGAGGGCGCGAACCGTGAAGCCGAAATCCGATGCCGAGATCGGCCGCCACTGCCCGCCGACCTTCGAGAGAAGGAGATCGGGCTTGCCGGAGGCGGCCGCGTTCCGAAAGATGTCGCAGAGCGTGCGGATCTCGCTGGCCATTGTCTGCCTCCAATAGTCCGTCTCGGGTGCTGAAGAAACGATTCTGTCTCGCGCTTCGGCAGGGGTCAAGGTTCCGGGCGCCGGCGGCCGGCCGGGGGCCCGGGAGAACGCGTTATTCTCCGGCGAATGTCGTTCGCGCTGCTTCTGACGACGGCGCTGGCGTTCGCCGGCTTCCTCGCGACCTCGATCCAGGGATTCTCCGTCGCCACCGGCATCGGCGCCGGCTCCGCGATCGCGAGGGTTCTCGTCCGCCGTCACGTCGGGTGGGCGATCCCGACGGTCCTCTTCTCCCTGTTCTCGCAGTCGATGGTGATCTTCTACTTCGTGGGTACAGGGCGTCTCGTGAAGGACGAGATCGCGGGCTTCCCGGAGGCGGAACAGAAGCCCATCCTGGCGGCCCTCCGAAGATTCAAGGCACAGACGTCGCCGCCCGCGACCTTCGCGCTTCTCGCGGCGATAGCGGTCTTCGTGCTCGGAGCGGCGGTGCACACGCGGGCGCTCCCCTCCTGGACGCACCTCGCAGCGTCGGTCGTGGCGGTCGCCCTCCACCTCTGGGCCTTCTTCGCGGAGTGGCGCGCGTTCGCCGAGAACAACCGGCTGATGGACGATCCGATCGCGTGGGTGAGGAAGGTTTAAGGTTGACCGTTGAGAGCGAACTTGTCGATTCCCGATCTAGTTGACCGCGGAGTACCGCGGCCGTCTCGCTCCCGTTGGTCGCTCGGCTCCCGTTTTCCGTTTCCCGGCTATTTGACGTCCAACCGCGTCGTCTGGCCTTCCGAGATCGTGAACGGGTACACGCCCTGGCCTCCGCCCGTCATCTGGAGCGTGTACTGGCCGGGCGCCAGGTGCTCCCACGTCGACGCGGGAGGGACCGCCGTGACGCGGCCGTCGAGCCGGAAGGGCGAGAGGAGATAGACCGCGCCGGAGCCGTCGGTGAGGCGCCCCGTTCCCGGCACTCCCGTGTGGACCTCGACGCGGCCGCCCGGAGTCATGGCGATGGCGACTTCCGGCGAGGGAGCGTCGATCGAGGGCAGCGCTCGCGGAGCGTACCCGTCGGAGAAGAAGTAGATCGAGTACCGACCGGGCCCCAGAGAGGAGATCTCTCCCTTCCCGGAGGAATCCAGGCTGACCGAGCCCTGAAAGGCGACGCCGCCGTTGCCGCCGAACGCGAGCACCGTGACGCCCCGCAGCGGGAACCCCAGGACGCCGTCCGAGATGCGGATCGAGATCCCGGAGCCCTTCGCGAGGGAGAAGTTCGCCGTGGAGGAATCCGCGCCCACGGTCGCGGTCGAAGTCTTCTGCTGGTATCCCGCCTTCCGCGCGCTGATCTGGTAGGCGCCCGGATCGACGCCGTCGATCTCGTAATGGCCGGATGAGTCGGAGACGGCCGTCTTCATCGCGAAGGCGGCGGTCTCCTTTCCCGTCTCCGCCTGGATGGCCGCCCCCTCGATCGGCGCGCCGGAGCCCTCCTCCGTCACCATTCCCGAGATCGTCGCCGCCGGAATGGCCACGTCGGCCGCCGTATCTCCCGAAACTGTGATCGCCTTTCGATACGATACCCCCTGCCCGCCGACCGAGAGCTGGTAGGAACCGTCCGCCAGACCTTCGAGGGCGTACCGCCCGTCGTCGTCCGTCTGCGCGGTGGCCCGGCCGCCGGTCGCCGAAGGCGCGTCGGCGTTCGCGGACACGAAGAGGCCGGAGAGCGGGCGGTCGCCCCGGGTGACCCGCCCGGCGAGCCGCGAGGAACCCTCGAAGACGATCTGCACCGGCACCTCGCCGGATCCGTCCGGGATCTCAGCGGACTTCGACGCGGAGCGCCCGGCCAGCATGTTCGTGTTGGCGTTGAAGTGGATGACGCCGGCGGGAACGTCCCGCAGCGTGAAGCTGCCCGTGTCGTCCGTCTGGGCGCTGTCGGAATAGTCTTTCGCGTTCGCGGAGATCCGGACGCCGCCGAGCTTTCCCGGCGGAAGACCGGAGACGGTTCCGAGAACGGTCGCGCCGGCCGGATTCATCCCGATGAGCACGCCGTCCTGCCGCTGGTTCTCGGCGAGAACGACTTCCTTCGCGGCGGACTTGCCGGCGGAGGACTGCGCGCTCAGCTTGAACCGCCCGGATTTCAGGTGCTCGAAGAGGAACGCGCCGGAGCCGTCCGTCCGGGTCGAGTCTCCCCCGCCGAACATTCCCGCGTCCCCCTCCGGGTTCAACGCGACGAGCGCGCCGGCCACGGGTGTGCGCCCGTCTCGGTCGACGACCGAACCGGAGATCGCGCCGCCCGTTCCCATGGTGATGTCGACGGCGCCGTCCTTGTCGGGATCCACGTCCCGGCTCGTCTCCAGATAATCGGAATGGTCCGCGATGACGGTGACGCGTCCCGCGGGAAGGCCGTCGAAGTGGAATCGCCCATCGGCGTCGGTGTTGGTCGCCGTGTTCTGCGCGCCTCCCCCGAGCCGCGCGAACATCGCTCCGGCCGCCCCGCCCGTCGACCCGGCCGCCTGCCAGCTCACCGAGGCGTTCGGGATGCCGGTGCCCTTCTGCGGGTCGAGGACGCGACCCGACAGCGAGCCGCCCTTGCGCAGAGAGATCACGACGCCTTCCTTCGTCTCGCCCTCGCCGATCTCGACGCCGGACGTGTCGCCGTTGCGGTAGCCGGACGCGGCCGCCCGGATCGTCCACTTCCCCGCCGGAACGTCGGGCAGCTCGAAGGTCCCGTCCTCCGACTGGAAGGCCTTGTCGCCTTCCTGTCCGCCGAACTGGGCCCCGAACCCGCCGCCGCGCTGGCCGGTGCGCCCGACGGTGAAGTCGGTGATCGGGCGCTTCGTGTTTCCGTCCTCGACCCGGCCGCGGACGATTCCCGCCGTCTTCAGCACGATCGCGAGGTCCTCGGCCGGCGGCGTCACGTTCTTCTGCGCCGGCGCGTATCCGGCCGCGGTCATGCTCAGGAAAATCGACTTGTCGGGCGCCAGGCCGTCGAGCCGGAACCGGCCGTCGACTTCCGACGTCACGTTCTGCGGGCGCGTGCCCTCGCCCATCGCGATCCCCAGGATCTGCACGCCCGCGATCGGTTGTCCCTGCGAGTCTCGGACGGAACCCGAGACCGCGACGCCATTGGCGAGCGCGATCGGCGGCCACGCGTTCTCTCCCGAGCCCGCGACCGGCAGACTCTGCACGGTCCTGCCCGCGTACCCCTCTCGCGACACGGCGGCCGTGTACTCTCCCGGCTCGAGTCCCCGCACGACGAACGTCCCGTCGGGCGCCGACGTCGCGTCCGGATTGCCCGCGTCGATACCCATGAGGCGGATCTGCGCGCGGCCCGCGGCAAAGCCTCCTCCCCGGCCTCCCTCGCGGCTGGCGACCCGGATTTCCGCGCCGGCGATCGGTTTGCCCGCGGAATCGACGATCCGCCCGCGCGCCTCGAGCCCCTTCTTGAGTGTCAGGGAAATGTTCGTCACGGCCTCGCCGGTCTTGAGCGTCACGCCGGGCCGGTGCGCCGTCGCGTACCCGACTCTCGAGGCTTCGACGGCGAGATTCCGTCCCGCCGTCAGGTTGCGCAGGCGAAACGACCCATCGGCCGCCGTGAGCGCGCCCTGCCCGCCGATGAAGGCGGCGGGGCCGCGCCGGGTGAAGGCGCGCACGCCGCCCTCCGAGGCGAGGCGCACCTGCGCGGCCGGAACCGGCTGTCCTTTCTCATCGACGACCTTTCCGGCGACGCTCGCCGCCCGCGCCAGCGCCAGATGGACGGTCCCCGGCGCGGGGGTGCTCGCGGAGACCCCATTGATGGTGGACGAGAGAAAGCCCTCGCGGGAGGCGGTCACCGCGTAAGGCCGAGAGGCGAGACCGTTCAGCCGGAACTTTCCTTTCGCGTCCGCGCGGAGAGACCGCTCTGTGCGGCGGCGGCCGAAGGCCATCCCGCCCGAGGAGGCCGCGACGCGAGCGCCAGCGACTGGCTTGCGGCTCGTTTCGTCGATCACGGTTCCCGCGATCGCGGCCGCGCGCGCCAGCCGAAGCGGGGCCTCGACGTCCTGGCCGCGGCGGACCCGGAGGTTGTCCCGCCGCACCGCGAAGTCCTCTTTCCAGACGGCCTGGACGCTCCGCACGCCGGCCTCGACTCCCGTCAGGCGGAACGCTCCCTGGGGGTCCGACTCCGCGCCCTGGTCCTCCGAGATCACGATCGCGCCCGCAGCCGGTTTGCCGTTGACGTCGAGCACGACCCCGTGGATCGTGCCGCCGCGCTTCAGCGTGAGCTTGACGTCCGCCTTCGGATCCACCTGGAAGAGCGAGGCCTGCACGAAGCCGGAGGCCCGCGCCACGATCGTCCGGGTGCCGGCAGGGGCGTCGTCCATCGCGAACGATCCGTCCGCCCCCGTCTTCGCCTCCGAAAGGGCCGTCGAGTCCTGCTCGGAGAAGATCTCCGTTCCCGCGGCGCGCACGCGCGCCCCCGCGACAGGCTTGCCTTCGTCGTCCACGACGCGGCCGGAAAGCCGCACGCCTGCCGACGCGTGGAGGTCGTCCAGGGAGACGTCCTCTGTGGAATCGAAGGGCCCGCGAAAGCGCAGCGACGGAGAGCCGGGCGGAGAGAGACGGAGCGCGACCGCCACGTCCGGCTTGTCGAGCGCGACGCGGAAGGCGCCGTCGGGCCCGGTCGCGGCCTCCCCGAGGGCCGGGGGCTCCGCGGCGGCCGACATGTCGAGAATCGCCTGGTCGTCCGTCCGATAGGCGACCCACGTCACGCGGGCGCCGGCGAGCGGCTTGCCGGCGGCGTCGAGCAGCCGTCCCGAAACGGATCCGCCCTCGGCGGTCGCCGCGAAGACGGCGAGGCAGACGGCGACGAGGCCTGCGAAACGCTTCATGACGAGTCCTCCGGGCAACCTGCCCAGAATACGGTCTTTTGCGGCGAAAGGTTACGATCCGGCATGCCCGATTTGCCCCTCTCCGGCCGCGTGGCGCTCGTCACCGG
>JBBQNC010000167.1:0-7904 GCA_038329555.1 Thermoanaerobaculia bacterium | reverse complement strand
GCAAACGCGCGATCGTGGCCGTCGCGCGAAAGCTCTGCCATCGAATCATCGCCATCGCTCACAGCGGAACGCCCTATCGCGTCAACTTCAGCCAGACGAAGGAGAACTAACGACACTTCCGGCGGGCGATCGAGACTCTCCCCGGACGCGGCGACCGCGTGGTCAGTCGTGACTCTCGTAGGCCGTAATACATATTGCGGCGCTGCACCGGACCCGAACAAACGACCTGTGGCCCAAACCACGAATAGGATGCTGAAGCTCCTCGCCTACCCGCTTGACATCAGACATAGGACGACTGACCCCCGATTCCGGAAATGCACGACTGACCCCGATTCCGGGAACAAGGGCCCCGGCCCTGCGTAAAGGTCGGCAGGGGGTACCCACCCATGCTCCGTTCCTCTTTCCTCGCGGTCTGCGCGGCCCTGCTCGCCTCGGCCTGCATGGCCCAGACGAAGCTCGAGGTCAACGACATCGTCAACCATCCCTTTTCCGAACAACTCGCCCCCGGCGGCAGGCTGCGCCTGCGCGTCCGGTCCGGGGATATTCACGTCATTGGCACCGCTGATAACAAGGTCTCCGTCGAGCTCTCCGGAAGAAACGCCCGCGACGCCCGAATGCTGAAGGTCCGGTTCGTGCGCAAGGACGGGACGGCCGACATGCGCATCTGCGGCGGCCCGCGCAACGGGCTGACGATCACGGTCCGAATCCCCTCGAACACCGACCTCTACGCCCGCGTCCCCTTCGGCGACTTGCGTGTGGAGAACATGGCCGGCAGCCAGGACGTCGAGCTCCACGCCGGCGAGCTGACAGTCGACGTCGGCGACAGGAAGGACTACTCGCGCGTCGACGCCTCCGTCTTCACCGGCGAGCTGGATGCCGTCCCGTTCGGCGAGACGCACGGCGGCCTGTTCCGCTCATTCCGGCTGCACGGGACCGGAACCCACCGCCTCCACGCCCACGTCGGCGCCGGCCAGCTCACCTTCGTCGCCCGCGCGCTCGCTCACGCCAGCTCGCAAGCCCCAACCCTCGGAGATCATCAAATCAGGACTGACCCCAAGCTCCCAAGCTCCTCCATCAGGGGTCATAGCTCTGAACGACGACGGAGCGGTTGATCCTAAGTCAGGATTTCGGGTCTGACCCCATCCGTCTTCGGTCTTGGTTGGACAGCGCTCTGGCGACGGGCCTTGCTTTGCCGGCCCTCTGCTGGTGGGAACCAGGACCAGGTACCGGAGCACTTCTAGGAGTGCTCAATTCTCACAACTTGATGCAGACGTTCTTCGCTTCGGTGAAGAAATCGAGCGATTCGAACCCGCCCTCGCGCCCGAGGCCGCTTTCCTTCATTCCGCCGAAAGGAACGCGAAGATCCCGCAGTAGCCACGTGTTGACCCACACCGTCCCGCTCTCGATCGCCGCGGCGACCCGATGGGCCTTCTGGAGGTCCCGGGTCCAGACGCTCGCCGACAGTCCATAGCGCGTGCTGTTGGCGTAGAGAATCGCCTGCTCGGGAGAATCGAAGGGCGTGACGGTGACGACGGGCCCGAAGATCTCCTCCTGCATGACACGCCTCTGGCAGTCGAGGCCGGCGATCACCGTCGGCTCGAGAAAGTACCCGTCCTGGACGCGCACCGGGAGATTCTCGGGACGCTTTCCGCCGACGAGAATGGTGCCCCCTTCCTCTCTCGCGAGCTCGACGTAGCCTTCGACTTTGCGAAGGTGGGGCTCGCTCACGAGCGGCCCCACGTCGGTCGAAGCGGCCTGGGGATCTCCGATCCGGAGCTTCTTCGTTCCCTCCAGAAAGCGGTCGAGGAACTCCTCGTAGATGGTTTTCTCGACGAACAGACGCGATCCGCAGAGACAGATCTCGCCCTGATTGGCGAAGCTCGACTGAATCGATGTGGCGACGGCCTGCTCGAGATCGGCGTCCGCGAACACGATGTTCGGGTTCTTCCCTCCGAGCTCCAGGGACACTTTCTTGAAAAGCGGTCCCGCGCGGGCCATCACGTCCGCGCCCGTTTTCGTTCCCCCGGTGAATGAGACGAGCGGGACGTTCGGATGCGACGTGAGGGCGCGGCCGGCGCTCCCTCCGGGGCCGTGCACGATATTGACGACGCCGGGCGGAATGCCCGCCTCCAGGGTCAGCTCGGCAAGCCTGTCGGCGGTCAGCGGCGTGAGCTCCGAAGGTTTCGCCACACAACAATTCCCGGCGGCGATGGCCGGAGCGATCTTCCAGGTCAGAAGGTACAGCGGCAGGTTCCAGGGCGAGATCAGCCCGGCGACGCCGAGGGGCTGGCGGATGGTGTAGTTGAGCGCCCGATCGTCCGTGCTATGGCAGGACGTTTCGGCGTGCAGGATCGCCGTCGCGAAGAAGCGGAAGTTCAGGATGGCTCGGGGCACGTCGACCCGGCGGGCGAGCGCGATCGGCTTCCCCGAGTCTTCCGATTCGAGCCGCGCCAGCTCGTCGAAGTTATTCTCGATGAGCTCGGCAACACGGATCAAGAGCCGGGATCTTTCTTCGGCGGGTGTCCTGCGCCACGACTCGAACGCGCGGGACGCGGCCGCGACGGCGGCATCGATGTCGTCGAGGCCGCTTTCCGGAATCTCGGCGATGACCTGCCCCGTCGCCGGGTTGACGTTCGGAAGGTATCGTCCCGAGCAAGGCGGCAGGAACTGACCATCGATAAAATTGAGGATGCGTTTCACGGCCGAGAGATTTTATCCCGCGATCCGGATGGTCCCTGCGGTGGCGGCCGCCATTCTCGCGACGATCACGCTCGTGTGTTCGTGTCGTGGGACTAGCTCGACTGAACCCGTCGCAGGCCCGAAGTCCGCACGCCGAGGATGACGGAAAAGATCGCGGTCACGCCGAGCGCGATGAGCGTCCAGGCGAAGAAGAAGTCTCCGCTGGACTCGGCGATCGCGCCGCCGACAACGCCTCTCTCCCCTGTGGACCACGGGGAGCCCGGCACTTCCGCGAGGCCTTCGGAGGTCTGGGTCTTGCATGCAAAAACAGTCTCCGCCGGTGCTTTAGCCCTGCCGCAAAGGAGGCTGCCCCGTGTTCAAACTCATTCTCGCTTTTCCCGCATTGTTGATGCTCCTGTCCCCCCTTCAGACGGCGACGGTTCCCACGTCGGACATCAAAGACAGCCAGGACAACGCCCTGCTCAAACGCTACGAGCGCTCGTTCATCGTGGCCTATGAGCGAAAGGCCTTCGCCGAATTTACGCTGCCACTCTCCAAACTCGAGGAGGTTCCCGGAAAGAAAGACAACATGAACAACCAGGCGTACGAGCCGAAGAGCAAGAAGGTTCTGGAGGGACCGTATACGCGTCTGGTCTATCTGCTGCCGGCAGGCCGCTCACCCGTGGAGGTCGTTCGCAACTATCAGGAGGAGATCAAGGCCAAGGGCGGCAAAGTCCTCTTCGAGTGCAAAGGGGAGGAGTGCGGCGGACACCAGTCGCGGAGCAGCTCCGGAGGCGGCGGCGACATGAGCCTCGCGATGTACCTCTATCCGAAGAGCCGAGTCACCCAGGAATACCGCAGCACCGGGTACTGCGCCATGATGGAGGACATCAAGGACCAGCGGTTCATGGCGGCCGCGCTTCCCGACAAAGCACACGCCTCGGTGCTGAGCTATACGGTTGTCTCGCCGGACGCGAACGGCGGCTGTTCCGCGATCAACGAGCGAACCGTCGCCGTCGTGGAGATTCTCGAAGGCAAGGCACGAGAGCAGAAGATGGTGACCGTGTCCTCGGGAGAGATGGCCCAGGCCATCTCGAGTGGAGGGAGGGTGGCCCTCTACGGGATCTATTTCGACTTCAACAAAGCCGACGTCAAGCCCGAATCGAACGCGACTCTGGAGCAGGTGGCCAAGCTCATGAAGGACAGTCCCGGCCTGAAGCTACTGGTGGTCGGCCACACCGACAACGTCGGCGGCTTCGCCTCCAACACGGAACTGTCGCGGCGCCGGGCCGCCTCGGTCGTGAGCGCGTTGTCCACGCGCTTCGGCGTCGGCAAAGACCGGCTCACGCCTTTCGGCGTTTCGTACGCGAGTCCCGTAGCGTCGAACAAGACCGAGGACGGGCGCGCGAAGAACCGCCGCGTCGAGCTCGTGGAGAACTCGCCCGCTCCGAAGTGAGCGAGCCGCTCGCGGTGGCGCGCAAAGTGCCCAGAGGCGAGGGGTATCCCGAGATCGCGCTCGAAGAACAGGATCTGCTCACGCAGTGACCAGCTCCGAAGCCTGCGCTGCAGCGTCCGAGCCGGCGAAGAAGTCACGAAGCGCGGCTCCGCAGCGCCCTCTGGCTCGCCGGTCAAGTCGCCGCTGCCACCTCGCCGAAGCGATTCAGCTCACCGTCGAGTACGACGCCCTTCGAAGAGGGCCAATGGATCAAAGCGTCCGAGCAGACGCGACACCCGGCTGTCCTTAGACAATGACCGCGCTCGACGTTTGAATTGCTCCGAGCATCATGGTACGAATCAAGCCAGATGGAAAAAGACAAGCCCCGCGGCCCTCTCTACTACGCGGACTACATCCAGATCGATCGGCTGCTCGGAAGCCAGCAGCTGCGAAGCGGCCTTCATGGCCGGCCTGCCCACGACGAGATGCTCTTCATCATCGTTCATCAGACATACGAGCTGTGGTTCAAACAGATCCTGTGGGAGCTCGACGCGGTGCTCGCGACCTTTCGAGGCCCTCTCGTCCCGGAGGAGGAGCTCGGGCAAGCGGTCCTGCGATGCGGGCGTATCGTCGAGATCCAGCGCGTCCTGATTCAACAGATCGACGTCCTGGAAACCATGACCCCTCTCGACTTCCTGGATTTCCGGGACGTGCTGATCCCTGCCTCGGGCCTTCAGAGCGCTCAGTTTCGCTTGATCGAGAACAAGCTCGGAATGCGGCGCGGGGACCGCCTTCAGCTCAACGACGCGCCCTACACGTCGCGCCTCAGCGGAGACGATGCCGCGCGCGTCGAGGCTTCGGAGAAGGAGCCTTCTCTCTTCGATTTGATCGAGGGTTGGCTCGAGCGAACGCCCTTCCTCAACTTCGGCGATTTCGACTTCTGGCGGGAGTATCGACGGGCGGTCGACGCCATGCTCGCCGCCGACCGCGCCTCGATCCGAAGCAACCCAACCCTGACGGAAGATGAGAAAGCCACGCAGCTGGCAGGAGTCGACGCGACGGCAGGCCGGTTCGCGGACGTGTTCGGACAGGGAGCCGGCGAACCCCTACCCGTCGTCGCGTCGGGGCGTCATCTTTCCCGGCGAGCCATCCAGGCGGCGCTCCTCATCAATCTCTACCGGGACGAGCCGATTCTGCACCTGCCCTTCCAGCTGCTGGCGGTCCTGACGGATATCGAAAGGAATTTCACGACCTGGCGCCAGCGCCACGCCCAGATGGCGATGCGGATGATCGGCACCCGGATCGGCACCGGCGGCACGTCGGGTCACGAGTATCTCGACCGGGCGGCCGAGCGCCACAAGGTCTTCGCGGACCTTTCGGCTCTTCCGAGCTTCTTCATTCCCCGGTCCGCGCTTCCCAGGCTTCCTCCCGACGTGAGAAGCCGGATGGGATTCCGGTTCGGGACTCCCCGATCAACTTGAGGTCTCATGGATGATCTCTGGTGGTCAAGAGCGCGCTCCGAGCGGTTGAGGCTAAGCCGAGCCGCGGCCCTCAGCGCGCGGCTAACTCGTCGAGCGTCACCTCGCCTCGCGGACCGTTGCCCCCTCACCCCGCCCTCTCCCCCGCTGGCGGGGGAGAGGAGAAGGCTGTCAGCAACGCCTTTCCAGAGAGAACCCTCCAAGCGGTCGAGGCAAAGCCGAGCCGCGGCCCATGCCCGAGAGGGACTCCACGAGCGGCACAACCCCAGAAGTGCCTCGGTCGCATCGCGAATAGTCTCCGCGCGATTCCGCGCGGAGGAGGTTCGCGATGCGGGAGCCCGACGGTCGCGCCAGCGACTCAAAGGGCGACGATCTCGGCGATGACTTTCAGCTCGACCGAGATCGGGACCGGAAGCGCGACGACGCCGACGGTCGTTCGCGTCGGGCGAATCGAGTCGAAGTACTCGCCGTAGACCCGGTTGAAAGCGGCGAAGTCCCGCTCGATGTCCGTCAGAAAGACCGTCACGTCGGCCACCTTCTCGAGCGAGCTCCCCGCGTCCTCGAGGATCGCCTTCACGTTCTCGATGCACGCGCGCGTCTGCGCCTCGATGCCTTCGGGGATCTGCTCGGTCTCCCGATGCCGCGGGCCGATCCCGGAAAGGAAGAGCAGATTCCCGACCCGGCGAGCGTGGGGATAGGGACCGAGGGGCCGCGGCGCGCGCGAGGACATGATGCCCGGGTTCTTCGGGTCGGAATTCACGCCGCATATACTAATCGGGAGGAACGTCATGGCTTCGAAGGCGCTGAATTTCGAGCGGTGGATCGACGAGCACCGGAGCTTCCTGAAGCCGCCGGTGTGCAACAGGAAGGTCTTCGAGGAAGACGACTTCATCGTCATGGTCGTCGGCGGGCCGAACAACCGGAAGGACTACCACCTCGACGAGGGACCCGAGTTCTTCTATCAGCTCGAAGGCGAGATGGTCCTGAAGACGATCCAGGACGGGAAGGCCGTGGATATCCCGATTCGCGCCGGCGAGATCTATCTCCTTGCGCCGCGCATCCCCCATTCGCCCCAGCGGATGCCGGATTCCGTGGGCCTCGTCATCGAACGCAAGCGGCTCCCGCACGAGAAGGACGGGCTTCAGTGGTACTGCGACAACTGCACGTCTTTACTGTACGAAGAGTTCTTCACTCTCCATGACGTCGAAAAGGATTTCCCGCCTGCCTTCGACCGGTTCTTCGGCGACGAGAAGAACCGCACCTGCAAGAGGTGCGGCACGGTGATGCCCGCGCCGGTCGCCTGACTTGCTGACGATCGACGTCCACACTCACATCCTTCCCGAGACGTTGCCCGACTTCCGGAAGGCGCCGGGAGGCGAACGATTCGTTCGAATCGAGCACGAAACGCCCCGCAGCGGCAGCGGCAGTGCTCGGATGATCGTCAATGGTTCTCTGTTCCGCGAGATCGAAAGCAATGCCTGGAACGTCGAGGCGCGGCTGGCTGAATGCGACGCGGCGGGCGTCGACGTGCAGGTTCTCTCGACGGTGCCGGTCATGTTCAGCTACTGGGCGGAGCCGGATCATGCGCTCGACCTCTCGCGGCGCCTGAACGACCATATCGCCGGGGTCGTGGCCGCGCACCCGGCGCGTTTCGCCGGTCTCGGAACCATCCCGATGCAGAGTCCCGTCCTGGCGATTCCGGAGCTCGAGCGATGCGTGCGGGATCTCGGGCTCTCGGGTGTCGAGATCGGCTCGAACGTCAACGGAGCGAATCGCGACAGCCCGCAGCTCTTTCCGATCTTCGAGGCGGCCGCATCGCTCGGCGCCGCCGTTTTCGTCCACCCGTGGGAGATGGCCGGCAAGGATCGGATGACGCGTTACTGGCTCCCCTGGCTCGTCGGGATGCCCGCGGAAGTTTCGCTCGCGATCTGCTCGCTCATCTTCGGCGGAGTGCTCGAGAGGCTGCCGGCCCTGCGGATCGCATTCGCGCACGGCGGCGGCGCTTTTCCGGCGACCATCGGTCGAATCGTCCGCGGCTTCGAAGCGCGGCCCGATCTGTGCGCCGTGTCCAACGACGTTTCGCCGCGTGAATATTTACGGCGAATCTACGTCGACTCGCTCGTGCACGACCCGTTGATGCTGCGCTACCTCGTAGACCTGATGGGCCCCGATCGGATCGCCCTCGGCAGCGACTATCCCTTTCCGCTCGGCGAGGCGCGCCCGGGAGAGCTCATCGATTCGTGCGGATTCCCCGAGGAGACCCGGGCGCGGCTGCTGCACGGCACGGCTCTCGAGTGGCTCGGGCTTCCCCT
>JBBQNC010000166.1:0-7908 GCA_038329555.1 Thermoanaerobaculia bacterium | reverse complement strand
ATCGACCACGGCAAGACGGCGTTGGTCAAGGCGCTCACCGGAATCGACGCCGACCGGCTGCCGGAGGAAAAGCGGCGGGGCATCACGATCGACCTCGGGTTCGCCCACGCGGAATGGGAGGGCGTGCGGGTTTCGTTCGTCGACGTTCCGGGACACGAGCGGTTCGTCAAGAACATGCTCGCCGGGGCCGGCGGGATCGACGGCGTTCTTCTCGTCGTCGCCGCGGACGAATCGGTGATGCCCCAGACGCGCGAGCACTTCGAGATCGTGCGGATGCTGGGAATCCGGCGTGGGGTGATCGCGGTGACCAAGATCGACCGTGTCACCGCGGATCTCGTCGAGGTGACGGTTTCCGACGTGCGCGATCTGACGAAGGGCTCTTTTCTCGATGGCGCGGAGATCGTTCCGGTCTCGGCGCGGTCCGGGGACGGACTTTCCGAGCTGAAGAAGGCACTCGTCGCTCTCGCCTCCGACGACGACGGCGCGGGTCGCGAGGCCGAGCTGGTCCGACTCCCGATCGACCGCGCCTTCTCCGTCGCGGGCTTCGGGCCCGTGGTCACCGGAAGCCTCGTGTCCGGCGCGATCTCCCGCGAGCAGAAGCTGGAGCTCCTCCCCGCCCGCAGTCCCGTGCGGGTCCGCCGGCTCGAAGTGCACGGCCGCGAGACACCGGAGGCCCGCGCGGGCGAACGGGTGAGCGCGAATCTCGCCGGCGTCGAGCTGCCCGAGCTCCGGCGAGGTCTCGTGCTGGCGACGCCCTCGGCGTTCGCGACGACCGCGCTCATCACGGCGCGAGTGGAGCTCCTTCCGGGTGCGCCGGAGATTGCGAGCGGAGACCGTCTCTCGTTTCACCATTTCTCCTCCGAGGAACGCGTCCGTGTCCGGCCGCTCGACTCCATGACGCTCGTCCCGGGCGGAACGGGTCGCGCTCAGCTCCGGCTCTCGTCTCCCGTCGCCGCGGCGCCGGGCGACCGCTTCGTGCTGCGGCGTCTCTCGCCGGTCGAGACGATCGGCGGCGGCGTCGTCCTCGATCCGCTGTGGCCGCCCGTCCGGCGCGGACGTGAGGAGGCCCGCGTCCTGCTGGACCGGCTCGAGGCGGGGGATCTCTCCGAGAGCGTCGGGCTCTGGGTCGAGCAAGGGAAGGAGGCGGGCGCGACGGAGGAGGCTCTCGCCGCCCGCGCCGGGATCTCCCGCGAGGCGATCCGCGAGGCCGCCGCGGGCGCCGCCTCCGCGGGACGGATCCACGCCCTCAAACGCTCGCCAGACCGCTACCTGGGGGAGGGGATTCTCGCGCGGCTCGCCGATCGGGCGCAGAACGAGATCGCGCGACTGCTCGCTTCGGGCGGCGCCGTCGGCGTGTCGCGCCGCACGCTTCTCGCGAGGCTTCTTCCCGGCGAGACCGACGGGCGCTGGGCCGAGGCGATCGAAACGGCGCTCGTCGCACGCCACATCTACGTCATCGCCGGCGAAGAGGCGCGTCCCCCCGGGCGGGACGACCTCGGCGTCTCGGATCGGGATCTCTCGCGGCGGATCGCCGACGCGTTCCGGGAGAAAGGCCTCGACCCTCCGTCGCTTGCCGACGTCACCCGCGCGATCGGTCACAAGGCGAAAGTCGTGGAGGGCCTGGCGGGATACCTGGTGAAGAAGGGCGAGTTGCTCCGGCTTCCGGGCGGCTGGCTGATCGCGAAGGGCGCGGTCGACGGTGTGGTCGAGACGCTCCGAACGTCGGGACGGACCTCCTTCGACGTCGCCGAGTTCAAGGAGCTGTTCGGGCTGACGCGGCGTCTCGCAATCCCGCTCCTCGAGTATCTCGACGGCGCGAAAGTCACGCGCCGGGTCGGCGATCGGCGGGAGATGCTGCTCCGCTCATAGGGGTAGACGTCCCCCCCGGCGCGCGCCAGTCAGGCCGTCGACGTCGGCGAGGCCCCGGTCTCTTCCGCCTCCCGCGCCTCTCTTTCGAACGAGATCGCGCGGTAGGCGCCGACGTGATCGAGGCCGCAACGTCGGCCGCGGAGATAGGCGAGCGCGTAGCGGAAGAGAAACGGAATGAAACCCTCGCGCGCGAACTGCGCGACGTGGGCGAGCTCGTGGCGAAGGATTCGGAATCCCGCTGCGGAGCGCGCGTCGATCTCGCGAACCGCGGTCGGGGAGAGAAAGATGCGGTTCCCGAGGGTCACGGCGTCGGCGGCGAGGAGCGCCGTCAGAGCGGCCGAGATCCGGCCGTTCTGAAGAAGGGGAGGCGGGGGCAGCCGGCTAGCGCGCACCCTCGGCTTCGGGGAGGGTCTTTCTAAGGTTCGCGATCTGCTTGATCTCGACCGCATACCCGATCTGGCCGGCGATGGCCAGCTCGCCCCAGGAGTCGACCGCCTGGCTGTTTGCGTGCGCGGGTCGGAGCTGCCAGCCGGCGATCTGCTTGCGGAAGTAGGGGATCAGGACCGGATCGCTCGCCTGAATCGGAATCGCCCGCTCGACGTGGCCCGCGGCGTTCACCTTGACCCAGAGGCGGACCGAGAAAGGACCTTTGTAGGAGTCGGCTTCCCACTTCGTCTTCTTGGGAACGGCGAGCGTGTCCGCCTGCTCGACGGCGACGGAGCCGTCCGCGGGTCCCGTCGCCCTGATGCCGTCGTACCACGCCTGGTCCGATCCCCAGTCGAGCGGTACGGGGATCGGCGTCGACGGAGTGATGGGAGTGAGCGAAAGTTGTTCGATCTTCGGCGTGCGGACGTCGACCTGCAGGTCGAGTCTCACGCTCGCCCACGTCGGGACCGGCTGCCCGTTCTTCCGCGCGGGATCGAAGGACCAGCGCTCGAACGATTTTTTCGTGTCCGCCGTCAGCGAGGGGATCGGGTCGCGTACGCGCCGCGAGCCGAGCACCTGTCCGGCCGGATCGACGTGCACTACCGCGTAGAAGGGGACCTCGACGATCTGCTACGTGAAGACCGGCTTCGCGGGCAGCGCCGCGGGAGATTCCGTGGCGACTCCGAAGGGATTCTCGGACGGAAGCCGCTCGATGCGGACGCTGCCGGGATCGGTCAGCCGCAGGGGCGCCGACCCCGAGACGGACGGCGCGGGAGTCGGGCTTGCGGGCGCAGAGGGGGCGGTCGCGGGCGCTGGTGTCGTCGCCGCCGGCGCTGGTGCCGGGGCCGCGGGCGTCGCCGCGGGGGGAACGGCGGAAACGCCGGCGGGCGTCGTTTCCTGCGCGCCCGCGGAGAGGGCGCCGAGAAGGAGCCCGGAGATCAGCGCCGCCTCGAAACGCGCCCGAAATGCCATGAGATTGGCGCGGAGTATAGCGGTTCCCGCTACTTGGCCGAGAGCCAGTCCTGGCCCGACCCGACCTCCACGGCGAGCCGAACGCGCAATGCCGCGGCCCCTTCCATCACCTCGCGCACGAGCGTGGACAGGCTCTCGACCTCCTCTTCCGGAGACTCGAGAACGAGCTCGTCATGGACCTGCAGAACGAGACGGGAGGCGAACGAGCGCTCGGCGAGCGCCCGGTCGAGCCGGACCATCGCGATCTTGATGATGTCGGCCGCCGCGCCCTGAAAGGGAGCATTCAGGGCCATCCGCTCCGCGTTTCCGCGCACGTTCGGATTCGAGGCCGCGATCTCCGGAATCGGCCGGACTCTTCCGAACATGGTCGTGACCTCGCGCGTGCGACGGGCCTCCTCGAGAATCCCGTCCAGGCACGCCCGCACCTTCGGGAACTGGGCGAAGTAGGAGTCGACGTAACTCTTCGCCTCCGCCGTGGAGACCCCGAGCTCCTTGCCGAGAGTGAACGGTGCCATTCCGTAAAGGAGGGCGAAGTTGATGCGCTTGGCCGCGAACCGCATCTCCTTGCTGATGAGGTCCGGAGAGACTCCGAAGATCTTTGCCGCCGTCGCGCTGTGGATGTCCTGGCCCTCCTCGAACGCGCGGATCAGCGCTTCGTCCCCGGAGAGGTGAGCGAGGATGCGCAGCTCGATCTGGGAGTAGTCGGCCACGACGAGGCGTCCCCCGGGCGGAGCGATGAACGCTTTCCGGATCTCCCGTCCGGCATGCGTCCGGATCGGGATGTTCTGCAGGTTGGGGTCGGAAGACGAGAGGCGCCCGGTCGCGGCGACGGTCTGCCGGAAGGAGGAGTGGACGCGGCCCGCCCCGTCCGCGAGAGCAGGAAGGGCGTCCACGTACGTTCCCTTCAGCTTCGAGATCTCCCGGAACTCGAGGACCATCTTCGGCAGCGGGAATCCCCGCTCGGCGAGCTCCGACAGGACTTCGACGCCCGTCGACGAGGACCTCGTCTTCACCGTCTTCTTCAGGACGGGATAGCCGAGCTTCTCGAAGAGGATCTCTCCGAGCTTCACGGGCGAGTTGACGTTGAACTCCTCCCCCGCTGCGGCCCAGATTCGCTGCTCGATTGCGCGAAGCTCGCGCTCCATCCGTATGGAAATCTCCCGCAGGAAGGGGACGTCGATCGCGACGCCCGCGATCTCCATTCGGGCGAGCACGGGGGTGAGCGGTCGCTCGATCTCCCGGTAGATACGATCGAGCGTCGGCCGGGCCGCGAGCTCCTCCCGAAGCGGCTCGGCGAGCACCGCGGCGGCGGTCGACCGTTCCGCGAGCCCTCGATCCGCGTTGGCGATCTCGTAGGATGCGGGCAGGCCGCATGCCGAGACGCCGACGTCCTTGTCGGACAAGAGCTTCTGGCCGAGGCGCTGGAAGGCCATCGGCTCGAGCTCGGGGCTCGCGACGCCGGAGGAGAGAACGTACTGCGCGAGGCAGATATCGAAGATCTCTCCCGTCACCGAGCGGCCGTGGCGGGCGCGCAACGGGTCGAGCGACTGCGCGTCGGCCATGGCGAAGGAACGGCCGGGCCCGTCGATCGCGGACCAGAGCTCGGCGGCGCGCGCCGCCCCGGCCTCCGCGATCTCGGTCTCGGTCCCGTCGGAGAGGGCGAGGAGCGCGTCCTCCCCGCGGGTCAGAAGCGCGATTCCTCTTCGGGCGTCGCCCGGCGTGAAACCCCCGGCGGCGGAGACCCGGCGGGACACGACGTCGGGAGGCGTCGCCGACTCGCCCTGGATCTCGGCGGCGAGCGAGTGGAACTCGAGCCGCACGAACAGCTCCTTCAAGAGGGAAAAGTCGGGCTCCGAGGAGCGCAGCTTCTCCGGCTCGAACGGGATCGGAAGATCCACGGGAATGTCCACGAGCCGCCGCGAGAGAAGGGCGGATTCTCGATTGGCCCGGAGACTCTCTCCGACCTTGCCCTTGATCTCGTCGGCGTGCTCGAGAAGGGCGCCCAGGCTTCCGTACTGGGCGATCCATTTCTTCGCCGTCACCTGGCCGACACCCGGAACGCCCGGCACGTTGTCGACGCTGTCGCCCATGAGGGCGAGGACGTCGGCGACCTGGGACGGCTTGACCCCGAAGAAGGTCTCGACGCCGGCTTCATCGAGAAAGGCCTCCTTGCCGGTGTGAAAGACGCGCACGCGCGGACCGACCAGCTGGAGCATGTCCTTGTCCGCGGTCACGATGACGACGTCGTAGCCCTCCGCGGCGCCCCGCGCGGCGAGCGTGCCGATGACGTCGTCCGCCTCGAAGCCCGGAAGCTCGAGGATCGGGATCCGGTAGGCCTCGAGGACGCGGCGGATCTCGGGAAGCTGGCTCGCGAGATCGTCGACCATGGCGGTCCGGTTCGCCTTGTACTCGGCGTACGTGTCCTTGCGCAGTGTGCGCTCGGGCCCGTCCCAGGCGATGGCGACCAGATCGGGCGTGTGCTCCCGGAGCATCTTGCGCAGCATCGTCACGAATCCGTAGATCGCGTTGGTCGGCCGGCCGGCGGAGGTCGACAGGCGCTGGATCGCATGGAAGGCGCGATGGATGTTCGACATCGCATCGACGAGGTAGAGCTTGCGGGGGGGTTCGGCCATCGGAGGGCGATTCTAGTGAGCTTTCGGCCGCCGCGTTCGCTCCGCGAGCAGGCGGCGGAGAGAGCGCTCCGCTTAGAACAATGCGAAATTCTGGGGCTCCGCCGAGGTCCCTCGCCGGACTCCACCGAGGCTTCAATCGGGTAGGCGGGGCGGGTGCGCTACCGGTAGAGACGCTTTCACCCTTCCCGTCCCCGGTCTTGTTCGAGCCCAGTGCTCTTTGGCGTGTCCGCGACGCGGATGCCTCGGCCGCAGCCACTCGTAACTCCCGACCGCTCTGTGAATTAGGGCGAAAACGGGAGGCCAGAAAAACAAAACGCGCGACCCGTTTCCGGAGTCGCGCGATCGAATTTAAAAACTATAGCAAACGCGCATCGATCTGTCAAGAGAAAGCGGCGGGGCGCGCATTTCGTCGGCTCGACGCAACGAACATGCGTGGAATCGCGGCTTTCCACGTGTCTCGCCGCGCGAGCGAGTGGGGATCCGGGAGTCGCGGTCCACGCGAAGATGTGGCGGCAGAGTGCGATGGAAGAAAAAGCGGAGGGCAGGAAAAACAAAACGCGCGGTCCGTTTCCGGTGCCGCGCATTCAATACATCTAGACTAACAAACGGGCGCGAAAGCGTCAAGAGAATTCGCCGCCGAGCATGACCACGGGCAACTGCGGGAAGAGAACGAGTTAGCGGGTCAGCAGATTCAACGCGCGAAGCTTTTGCGGACCGCGGCGAGCACGTGGGCCCGGAACCGCTGCGCGTCCGCCTGAATCTCCGCGGTATCGCGCTGCATCGCGGCCACGAACGCCGCGTCGTCGATCCCGGAAAGGTTAATTCCGACGTTCAGCAGGGCGCCCTCGGCGGCGGCCTCGAGAAGCAGAGCGGACGAGCCGGCGTCCGATGCCGCGCTCGGGTTCCCCTTTTCGACGAGCTCGGGAAGGAGCGCGAGCATCCTCGCCGCGAGCTTCGCGGTGCGCATCGGAACTTCCGTCGCGCGCCGGCTGGCGAGCTGCAGGGCCTCCGACCGGGCCGCCTTCTCCGCCTCGGTGTTTTTCGCGAGCCGCCGCGCGGCGACGACCAGGTCGTAGGCGATCGCGTCCTCGCGGGCGAGGTTGCCGAACTCCGAGTGCGCGGACGCGGCCGCCTGGGCGATGGGACGGATCGCGTCGTGCACCGGGGCGAACTTGTCCTTCGTCAGGGTCAGGGCGGCGACCATGGCGGCGAGGCTCGCACCCATGGCGCCGGCGATGGCGGCCGCGGTGCCGCCTCCCGGCGTGGGAGCGTCGGACGCGAGCATGTCGAGGAATTCTCCGACCGTCTCTTTCAGAAACTCGTGCATCATGTTTGTTATCTCTCGTTTGGGACCCAGTGGCCGCGAAGGGAAACGCCCGCCGCCAGGTTGACGCCCCAATGATAGACGAGGTGCCGATCGTCCGGCGCGTCGAGCAGCAGCACGTCGGCGGACTTCCCCGGCTCGAGCGAGCCGGTCTCGCCGGCAAGCCCCAGCGATGCGGCGGCGTTCAAGGTCATGCCGGTGAGCGTTTCTTCCACGGAGAGCCCGGAGTCGAGGCACGCATGCGCGGCGACCGCGGCCAGCGACTCCGTGTAGCACGTTCCGGGATTGGCATCCGACGCCACCGCGACGGGCACGCCCGCCTCGATCAGAGCCCGAGCCGGCGCCTGGCGGGAACGCATCCACCAGGCCGTCCCCGGGAGGATGACGGCGATCGTGCCGGAGCGCGCGAGCGCCGCGATCTCTTCCTCTCCGATCAGGAGGAGATGATCCGCCGAGTCCGCCCGGAGCTCGGCGGCGAGAAGGGCGCCGCCCGACCGCGCGAGCTCGTCGGCGTGGACGCGCATCCCCATACCGGCCGCCCGGGCCGCCGTCAGGATTCGGCGGGATTGCGCGACGCTGAAGACGCCCTCTTCGCAGAATACGTCGCAGAACTTCGCCAGTCCCACCGAGGCGGGAACGATCGTCGAGACGATCGTCTCGACCCATTCTTCGGGACGGTCCCGG
>JBBQNC010000165.1:0-7977 GCA_038329555.1 Thermoanaerobaculia bacterium | reverse complement strand
GAGAAGCGACGACGTCCCCCCGGACACGAGGCAGAGCACGACGTCCTCGCTGGAGAACGATTCGAAGAATCGAAAAGCCCGCCGGGCCGCGGCGACGCTCGACCGGTCGGGCTCGGGATGTGAGGCGCGGAGAACCTCCGCACCCCTCAACTCCGGACCGGGATACCCGTGCGGCAGGACAGCCAGAACGGGGCCGTGGGGGAGGCCGGCCGCGGCGAGCATTCCGGCGGCAGCCTTCCCCACGGCGAACACGCCCACCCGGTGCGCGGCTCCGAGGGCCCGGCGCAGCGGTGCCTCCGAGAGCGCGCGCGTCACCGCCGGCGCCGGATCGGCGGCGCGCAAAGCCGCCTCGAACAGCGCCCGGAGGACGGCGGCTGTCAATTTCCCTTCATCCGGTCGAGCTTATAAAATGCCCCCTCAAGAAAAGGGAGACTCTATGAAGAAAGCTGTCCTGGCATCGATTCTCGTCGCGCTCGCGGCCGCCGTGGCCCTGCCGGCCTTCGCCGACGAAGGCTCGTGGACCGGCGTCGTCACCGACACGAAGTGCGCCGCGGCCGGCGCCAAGGAGGGGCACGCGGACTGCGCCGTCAAGTGCGTGAAGGAGAAGGGCGCCCACTGGGCCATCTACAACCCGGAAGACAAGAGCGTCGTCGTCCTTTCGGGCGACGAAGCGACGATGGGAAAGGTCGCGGGCATGGCGGGCAAGAAGGTCAAGGTGAAGGGGACCCTGGACAAGGAGAAGAAGGTCATCACCGTCGCGAGCATGGAGCCCGGGGCCTAGACCGCGTCCGTTGTATCGCGTCCGGAACGCCCAGCCCCGGCGAGAAGGGGGCTGGGCTTTTCTTTGCCGGATCAGCGGCGGGCGGCGGGTTGGACGGCGGAAAGCTGGGTGACAGCGCCCCGACAGTTCTCCTCGAGCTCGCTCAGAATCGCGGCCGCGCCCAGGAGGCCCCGGTGGCCGGCGAGGGCGGTCTGGTCGTGCAGGGCGGTCGCGACCATCCCGAGCCCGCTGGCGGCAGCCTTGCGCTGCTCGTCCGTGGAGGCGCGCGCCGTCCCGGCCGCGCCCAGCGCGGCGACGTTCTCGGAGAGCAGCGCCAGGTACGAAGCGAGCCCCTCGGGGGTCGAAACGGCGGTCGCGGACTGCGGCAGGGTCCGCAGGATCGACTCCGTCTGCTGCGCCGACCAGATCGTCTGGGCGAGCCGGGCCTGGAAATCGGACACCGCGGAGGCGCGGAGCGTTCCGGCCGTAAGCAGAAGCACTGTGGCGGCGGGCCAGGCCGAGGCGAACCCGGTTCTTCGCATCCAATTTTCTCCTTCGGGAGGGAGAACGGAGGGACTCGCCAGGAACTTCCGGCTAGGCGCCTGACGAACAGGCGCTACCCCTCAACAGTCTCGGCGACTCCCCCTCATCCCAACCCTCTCCCCGCCGCGGGGGAGAGGGGGTTCTTGGGGTCGCGTCGTCGCGCGCCGCATTTCCACTCGCGCGCCGCATTCCCAGGTGACCCGATGACCCGATGACCAGATCGCCGCCGATGACCCGATCCCCCGATTGAACCCCCGATCACCCGATGACCCGATCCCCCGATTCTCCCGCCCCCCCCTCCCCGATAGAATAGACACCTCCAAACGGAGGTTTTCATCCCGGACCCATGAGCGCCAATCCCCTCCCCTTTCGCTCGCCCCGCCCCGAGGAATACCCGCCGATGGGCGGCGACCACCACTGGGCAAAGGCCTCCCGCGACCTGCGGACGAAGCTGACGAAGGCGGTTCCCCACGAGGTCCTAAAGGAGCTCCACCGGAAGAGCCCGTTGCGGCACCTCGCGATCGCGACCCGTCAGTTCGCGATGCTCCTCGCCGCGTCCTGGGTCTCGTGGCGCTTTTCGGAGCCCTGGATCTGGATTCCCGCGGCCCTCGTCGCGGGGTGGACGGCGTTCAACTTCACGGTGCTGCTCCACGAAGTCGTGCACCGGGCGGTCTTCAACGGACCCCGCCCCCGCGCCGAGCGGATCCTCTCGATCCTCTATGCCGTGCCCTCGGGCATCTCCGCGCTCCAGTTCACGCGCTGGCACCTGACCCATCATGCGGAGCTCGGAGACGGGGTCGCGGATCCGAAGCGCCACTATCTCTCGCCCCGGTGGAACCGGCGCTGGTATAAGGCGCTCTACTTCACGCCCGCGCTCTTTCCCATCTACTTCCGCGCGGCGGCGCGCGAGACGGCGACGTACCCGCCCCGGCTTCGCCGGCGCATCGCCTGGGAGCGATCGGCGACCATCCTCCTGCATCTCGGGATCATGGCGGCCCTGTTCGCGGCCGGCGGGGCGGGAGTGCTCGCCCGCGTCTACCTCGTCCCCTACTTCCTCGTCTTCCCGATCGCTTTCGCGCTCAACCGCCTCGGGCAGCACTACGCCATCGATCCGACCGATCCCGCGAAATGGGGCACGCTCGTGCGCCCCTCCCGCTGGTGGGATTTCTGGTACCTCTACTCGCAATACCATCTGGAGCACCACTACTTCACCGGCGTGCCGCTTTACAACCTGAGGCGGCTCCATTTCGCCCTGCGGCCCTTCTTCGACGCGATCGGCTGGACGCCCGTCAGCTACGCCTGGCTGCTCCGGGGATGGTTCATCGAGAATCGCGCCCCCCACAGCGACTGGGACCTGGCCGGCTAGTTTCCCGCCCGGGACGGCGACGGCGCCCGCGCCGTAGACTCCCCTCGTGGTTGCAGGCGTGGACGAGCACGACGACATCAACCAGCTGATCCGTCAGCTGAACACCGGCGGTCGGGCGCAGGTCGAGCCCGCCGAAGAGGATCCGGCTCCCGACGCGCCGCCCGCGCTCGGCGAGTCGGCGCGCGGCTCCGACGCCCGGCTCGGAGGGTGGCTCGAGGAGCTCACCCGGCGGCGAGGCAGCGACCTTCTCCTGGTTTCGGGCGCGCCGCCCTGCGTCCGGGTCGACGGCCGGGTGATCCCGCTCGCGGAGCCGCCGCTCTCCGGAGACGAGATCGAGGATGCGGTTCTGCCCGCCCTGTCCTTCGCCGCGCGGGGGCGTTACGCGGAGGCGCGCATCGCCGACGGGTCCCACAAGCGGCGCGGCCTCGGCCGTTTCCGGATCAACCTGCACCAGGAGCGGGGCCGCGCGGCGGCCGCGCTCCGCGCGCTCCCGAGCGAGGTCCCCCGCCTGGCGTCCCTCGGCCTTCCTCCCGCCGCGGAGACGCTCACGCGGCTTCCGCGCGGCCTCGTGTTGATCGGAGGCCCGACGGGATCTGGAAAGACCACGACGCTGGCGGCGCTCGTCGACGAGATCAACCGTCGCGACGCCCGCCACATCGTGACGATCGAGGATCCCGTCGAATACGAGCTGACTCACCGGTCGAGCATCGTCGAGCAGGTCGAGGTCGGAACCGACTCCCCCGATTTTCCGACGGCTCTCCGCGCCGCGATGCGCCAGGCGCCGGACGTCCTCGTGGTCGGGGAGATGCGGGATCCCGAGACGATGCGGATCGCCCTCGCGGCGGCCGAGACCGGGCACCTCGTCTTCTCGACGGTCCACACGACCGACGCCGCGTCCGCCGTCTCGCGCATCGCCGATTCGTTTCCGGCGGAACGGCAGCCGACGATCCGTCAGGAGCTGTCGATGGCGCTCGCGGCGATCGTGACCCAGACCCTGTTGCCCCGGAAGGGCGGCGGCCGCGTCCCGGCGGTGGAGATCCTGTTCGTCGGCTACGGGGCGCGTCAGCACATCCGCAAGAACGCCCTGCAGCACCTCCACCAGGAGATCTCGATTACGCGCAAGCAGAGCTCGGTCTCGCTCGAGGAGTCGCTTGCCCGCCTGGTCCGCGAGAATCTCGTCGAGCCGGACGAGGCGCGCGCTCGCGCGGTGCATACCGAGGAGCTCGAGAAGCTGATTCGGAGCAGCTAGGCGACTCGCCCGCCACGGCCGCTCAGCGGCCAGTTCGCTCCGGTCCTCGACCCCGTCAGATCTCCCTCCGGAACATCACCCGCGTCAGCACCCCGCAGACGAGCGTGAACGTGCCGAGAAACACCCAGGCCGGGTAGCACGAGGAAATGTGCGATCCCTTCAGCATCAGCTCGCGCAAGGCGCGGACCCCGTAGGTCAACGGATCGATCGCCGAGATCGCCCGCAGCCACGCCGGATAGCTCTCGATCGGGTACAGCGCGCCGGACGGAAAGAAGAGGGCCGCGTTGATGATCCCGAACATCCCGCGGAGGACGCTCGCGTGCCGCGCGCGGGAAAAGAGGAGGGACCACACGGCCGAGATCGCGAGCGCCGTCAGGAAGATCGTGAAGAGCGACGCCCCCACGGACGGAGCCCGCAGCAGGGGGAGCGGGGCGAAGAGGACGACGGAAACAAGCACGGCGGCCCCGGCGATCGACGCGATGATCGATCCCGCGAGGATGTGACCGGAGACGAGCGCCCCGGTCGAGATCGGCGTGACGAGATACCCCTCGTGGTACCCGTACATCCGGTCCTCCAGGACCTGCAGGCCGCCCGACACCATCGATCCCATGAAGATCGCGAGGCAGACGACCGCCGGCGCGAGATACGTCACGTAGTCGAGATAGGGGTAGGCCTCGAGCCGCGAGGACGGCACGGTCGGAGCCGCGGCGCGGCCCGCGGCCGCCTCGGTCCAGATGTCGCGCAGGGCGGACTCGAGCGTCTCGTAGGACGCGCGATCCGTGTTGTCGCCGATGAACGAAGGGGTCGGGCCCTGCCGGGCGAGGCCCAGAGGGAGCACCCAGACGCCGCGGTAGGCCCCGCGGCGCAGTCCGTCGAGCGCTGCCGCGCGATCCTCCACGATGCCGAGGCGCACGAGATCTCTTCCGGTCTCGAGAGCGGCCGCGCCGCGAAGGCATTCGGCCGAAAGCGCATTGCCGGCCTCGTCCACCACCGCGAGCGACACGGCGCGAAGCGGGCGGTTCAGCGAGTTGCCGAGAAGGAGCAGATAGACGATCGGGAACAACATCGTCGAGACGAGGAGCACCGGCTGACGCCAGAGCGTCGCGTAGGCGCGCTGGCAGATCGCGAGCATCCCGAGTGCGGCGAGAAAGGGCCCCCGCGCGACGCGCACGGGCTTTAAGGAAGCGGGAGACCGGCTCACTCGCGAAGGCCCCGACCCGTCCAGGAAAAGAAGACGTCCTCGAGCGTCACCGGCGCGATCGTCACGTGCAGGATCGCGTAGCCGTTGTCCTCCAGCCACTGGGACGCGCGCCGTCCGACCCCTTCGCCCGGCCGCGACTGAAACTCCACGTGGCGGGGCGACGCGCTGCGCCAGTTGGCGGCGCCCAGCGCGAGGAGCGCGTCGCGGTGCGAGTCCGAGATCGGTTTGTCCGTCTCGATGCTCACGTGCTCACCGGTCTCGAGCGCTCGCTTCAAGCGTTCCGGCTCCCCCTCCTGAAGGATCCGCCCCGCGTCCATGATCGCGACGCGGTCGCACAGGAAATCGGCTTCGTCCATGGCGTGCGTCGTCAGGACGATGGCGAGCTCGGGGTCGGAGGACTTCATCTCGCCGAGCAGGTCCCAGATGGCGCGCCGGCTCTGCGGGTCGAGGCCGGTCGTCGGCTCGTCCAGGAAGAGAACCCGTGGGGTGTGCAGAACGCCGCGCGCGATCTCGAGTCTTCGCCGCATCCCTCCGGAAAGCGTCTTCGTGAGCTGCGCCCGCTTGTCCCAGAGGCCGACCTGCCCGAGCCGGAGCTCGATGCGGCGCCGAAGCTCGCGGCCCCAGAGTCCGTACATCTTCCCCTGCACGGAGAGGTTCTCGCGGACGGAGAGGTTCTCGTCGGTCGTGATGGCCTGCGAGACGGTCCCGATCGATCGCCGGACGGACCCCTTCTCCGAGACGATGTCGTGTCCGCGGATCCGCGCGACTCCCGACGTCGGGGGAAGAAGTGTCGTCAGCATGCGAACGAGGGTGGTCTTGCCGGCGCCGTTGGGACCCAGAAGGCCGTAGGTCTCCCCGGGAGGCACGGAGAAGGTGACGTCGTCGTCGGCGACGAAATCCCCGAAACGCTTCGTCAGGGCGATCGCCTCGATCGAAGGCCGCAGAGAGCGCGTGCGCGCGGAGGGCGGGTCGGGAAACGGGAGCGCCGGGAGCCAGTCGTCGTCGAGAAAGGGAGGCGGAGGATCGAGCGAAGATCCCCCGCTCACGAGCCGGCTTCGACCACGAACGTCTGGCCCGAGACGACGGCACCGCCTTCGGGCTTCAAGCGCACCGAGAACGTCTTCAAATCGCGCGTCTGGAGGCCCCAGTTGCGCCGGGTCGCGAACTCGGACCGCGGCTTCACGGAGAGCACGCGCGCGGGAAACGGCGCGCCCGCGCGCGCCTGCGGCCACACGCGGACCGTCGCGCCGACGGGGAACACGGAGAGCCGCTCCTCGGGGACCTCGACGCGCAGGTAAGGAGAGTCGATTTGCATCGTGACGATGGGATCCCCGGCGGAGACGAACTCTCCCTGCCGGTGGTGTCGCGTCAGCACGGTCCCGCTCGCGGGAGACGAAAGGACGCCCTCCTGCTCGAAGCGGTGCACCTTGTCGACACGGGAGAGAAGAGCGTTTCCCTCCGCCTCGAGCCCGCCCTTCTCGGCTTCGCGCGCGCGGATTCCGGCGGCGTACTCTTCGCGGCGGTGCTGGATCGTCTCGAGGTCCGCCACCGGCACGATGCCCTCCGCGACGAGGCGCGCGATGCGCCGCTCCTCGCTGCGCGTCTGGGCGAGCTGCGCCTGCAGGCGTGCGACTTCCTGCTGTCTCGTGTTTTCCCGCGCGCGGACCTGCTCGCCCTGCCGCTCCAGATCGCGGGCGTCCTGTGTGAGACCGGGCTCCTCCAGGCGTGCGACGAGCGCTCCCGCCGCGATCGTCTCTCCCTCGTCCGGAACGCGGCTCACGAGCCGGCCGCTCCGGGAAAAGGAGAGGTCGAGGCGCTGTTCCTCCGCGAGCGCCAGAAGGCGTACCTTGCGGCCGTCGTCATTTTCCTGGCGTACGAGGGCCCCGTAACCCCAGGCACCCGCGACCCCGATGGCCAGGGCGACCGCGAGCCAGATCCCTTTTTTCATCCGTCCCCGTGTGCGGAAAGCCTGATCTTATCCCCGTCGGGGACCAAACGGATCGAGTCGGGCCCCAGGCGTCCGGTTTCGAGGACAAACGAGAGTGGGTATCGGTCTTGCTTCGAGGATTCCCGCAGCCCTGCTCCAGGCTATGGAAAGGACAGGAAACTTGCTGGTCGGACCCCGTCGAATCCTTCTCGTCGAAGACGATCCCAATCACCGTTGGGTGATGAGGCGGATCCTCGACAACGCGTTCGGGGACGAGATCTCCGTCGAGGAAGCCGAGACCGGGGAGTCCGCGCTCGAGCGGGCGGTGCGCAAACCCGAAATCGATTTGATCCTTCTCGATCTCGGCCTGCCCGGCATCGGAGGCATCGAGGTCCTGAAGCGCGTCCGCTCGCATCCGACCACGCGCGGTCTTCCCGTCGTCGTGCTGACGAGCTCTCAGGAGCGCGAAGACATCGAGACCGCGTACCAGTTCGGCGCGAACTCCTTCGTTTCGAAATCGGAGACGCCGGAGCTCATGTTTCAGCGGCTCCGCATGCTGCCTGTCTACTGGCTGGAGCTCAATCGGTTTCCCCGCGACATCCAGACCTAGCGCGGGTTTCGAGTTTGGAGTTCTGAGTTCTGAGCTCTCGGTCACTGGAGTCCCGGAGTGCCAGTCTCGAACCATCGGTTCCCTCCCCGGCTAACCCTCGGCTGCACGTCGCTCCCCGGCTCCCGGTAGAATCCCCGCACCATGCCTGGAGCGTCCGCAGCCCCTTCCCCGCGTGTCGCCGTCATCATGGGCAGCAAGTCCGACTGGGAGACGATGCGACACGCGTCCGAGACGCTCGAGGCGCTCGGCATTCCCCACGAGTCGCGGATTGTCTCGGCCCACCGCACCCCCGCGTGGATGTCCGAGTTCGCCGCGGGCGCG
>JBBQNC010000164.1:0-8010 GCA_038329555.1 Thermoanaerobaculia bacterium | reverse complement strand
TCCGGCACCGGACGGCGCGCGAGCCAGAGCGACCACGCGTTGTTGGTCGTGGCGTAGTCCTCGTTGCGAACGAAGTCGAACCATTCGGCGGGGAACTCCGAGGTGAGGGCGGACCGGATCCGGTCGCCCTCGAATCCGTCCACGACGGTAATTTCCCGGATCCCCCAGCCCGCGAGAATCGAGACGGCTCGCGCGAGGATCGTGCGCCCTCCGATCGGGAGCAGACACTTCGGCAGGGCGTCCGTGAGCGGCCGCAGCCGCTGGGCCCTTCCGGCCGCGAGCAGAACGGCGCGGGGGGTGGTCACGCCGCCCTCTGCGCGCGCCGGTCCGCACGGCGCTCGCCCGCGAGCGTCCAGAGCATCCAGAGGTTCGCGGGCCCGACGGCGAGCCAGAAGTAGACGTCGGGCCGGAAGAAGACGCCGCCCACCACGACGATGGCCGTGACGTGCATCGTCGGCCCCACCCACACGCTCCGTCGAAGTACCGGGCGATGACGTTCGGCCCACCGCGCATCGACCGTCTCGTCGCGCTCGAGCTCTCCGTCGTCCTTGGTGACGGGGCTCCAGGCGGTCCGGTAGAGCCGATACGCCGCGACGAGGGCGCGGGATCCGGCGTGGGTCCCCTCCTGCCGCCAGAGGCGCGCCTGCGCCGTCATCGCGGCGATCTCCTGGGCACGGTCGCGGCGGCGCGCGTAGACCCGGTCCTGCCACGCCCCCCGCTTCTCGTCGAGAAAGGCGCATTGCCAGGCCATCGAAGCGCCCGCGGGAACGGCCAGCCACCACCAGCTGACGGCCGCCGGGCGGCTGACGGCGAGCGCGTGCGTCATTCCGACGAAAACCGCGATCGTCCCGATGTAATCCGCGGCGCCGTCGACCAGGTATCCGACGGGCGAAGACGCGCCCTGGAGGCGGGCGAGCTGCCCGTCGGCGCAGTCGAAGACGTTGCCCGCGAAATAGGCCGCGGCCGCGGCGAGCGCCGCGACGGGCGTGCCGCGCCAGAAGAAGGCGCCGGCCACGACCCCGCACAGCAGGCTGGCGACGCTCACCTGGTTGGGAGTGATGCGGCTCCTCCGGAGGGGCCATGCGACGAGAAAAGCCAGCGGACGATAGACGAGCCGGTCGAGCCGCTCTTCGAGCTCGGGCGCCTTGAGGGACGCTCGGTAGGCCTCGGACCAGCTCGCCGTCGTCGCCAGGAGAGCTCTCTACCGGTAGGCCGGAATGGCCGAGAGGATCTCCTGCAGGGCGCCGACGAGTGCGGTCGTCTCGTCCGGCGTTCCGAGCGTGATGCGCGCGCAATGCGTGAAAGCGGGCTCCGTGAAGAACTTCAGGATGAGGCCTCGCCGGTCGAGCTCGGACTTCAAACCGGGCACCGTCGACGAGGGGAATCGCGCGAGGAGGAAGTTCGCCTCGGAATCCCACGCCTCCACGCCCGGGAACGCGCGGAGCGTCTCCAGGATCCGCCGACGGTCGGCCACCATGCTGCGGCGAACCCGCGCGTAGTAGTCCGGGTTCGAGAGCGCCGCGAGCGCGAGCCGCTCCGAGATCCGGCTGTAACCGAGGTTCCGGGAGGCGAACCGCCGGAAGCCGTCCATGGCGCTTCCCGCGATCCCGTAGCCGATCCGCGCTCCGGCGAGGCCGAAGAGCTTCGAGAAGGTTCGGAGCACGATCAGGTTCGGGTAGTCACGAGCCAGGGTGGGGACATCGGCCCCCGGCTCTTCGGAGAATCCGAAGTACGCCTCGTCGTACACGACGACCGCGTCTCGGAATGCCTCGAGAATCTCCGGAAGCCGCTCGGGCGGGAACACGTTCCCCGTCGGGTTGTTCGGCGAGGCGATCAGGAGGATCCGCGCGGGCGTCTCTCGATGAATCCGCAGAAGGGTTTCGATGTCGTAGTCGAACGCGGACGGACCTTCTACGATGGGATACTCGATCGTCAACCCGCCGACCTCGTCCGCGATCGACCGGTAGTACCACCACGAGGCGCTGGGGATGAGACAGCGCTCGTCGCGGCGGACGAAATGGTGAATGGCCTGCTTCAGAAGGTCTTCGCAGCCGTAGCCGAGCAGGAGCCGTTCTTCGGCGACTCCGTGCATCTCCGCGAGCTTGCGGGAGAGGACGCTGTAATACCCCTTCTGGAAATCCCGCGTGTAGTTGAAGAGAACTTCAGGACCGATTTCGCGGAGGGCCGCGAGGCACTCCGGCGCGGGCCCGTAGCGGTTCTCGTTCCGGTCGAGGAGGATCGGCTTCATCGAGTTTGGCGAATTCTATCGCCGAGCCGGGTGGCGGGAGCGGGGGAATCTCGCTTTCGGCGAGGGAGTCACGGGGCCCCTTCGGCGTCCGACGGCCTCAGGCCCCGGCCGCCCGCGTCCCCCGCAGATGGTCCCGGCGATGCAGCCAGCGCACCCGGAGCAGGTCCCACAGCGTCGGCAGCGTGTGCCGGAGGACCGACACCTTCGACTCAGGGGAGTTGAACCAGAGCACGGGCACCTCGGCGATCGCGAGACCGCGGCGTTGCGCCAGATGGAGGACTTCCATGTCGTACGCGAAGCCGTCGATCTTCGTGTCGCGAAAGAGATCGCGGGCGACGTCGCCGCGGAAGAGCTTGAACCCGCACTGCGTGTCTCGAATGCCCCGGACGGCAAAGAGCCGCACCAGGGCGTTGCCGCTTTTGCCGAGCACGCGCCGGTAGAACGGCTGGCGGCGGCGCACGAGAAGCTGGTCGAGCGCGCGCGACCCGATGGCCACGGGGTGCGTCGGAAGCCGTTCGGCGAGCTTCACCCATTCCGACAGAGGCGTCGAGAGGTCGGTGTCGCTGATCAGCACAGGATCCCCCGCGGACGCCAGCACCCCGGTCCTGATGGCGGCGCCCTTACCCCGGTTCTCGGAATGCCGGAGGATCTCGAGGGGAAGGCCGCTGTCGAGGGCGGTGCGGCGGGCCGTCTCGGCCGTGCCGTCCGTGGAACCGTCGTCGACCAGGATCACTTCCCACTCCCAGCCTCCCGGCCGCGAGAGGCACCACGGCGCGATCGCCTGAAGGGAGCCGACGATCCGGTTGCGTTCGTTGAACGCGGGGATGACGAGGGTGGCGCGGTCGACGCGGCTCACGGCCGGAACGCCTCGAAGACGAACTGGTATCCGAACATCGTCTGCCACGCCCGCGCCGAGAGCCGGGCGAATCCGCGCACGGACGAGCTCCACGGTGAGCGGCCGAGCGCGGGCAGCGCCAGCTCGTACGGCATCGCGGTCGGTTCGACCGCACGGATGCGGAACCCGGACCCCTCGAGGAGGTGGGTCGCGCTCGCGAGCGTGTAGAAGGAGAGATGCGTGCGATCGAGAATCCCCCGCTCCGTGTATCGGAAATGGCCGAGGAGCAGGGCGGCGCGAATGGACACGTTGGCGATGTTCGGCAGCGACACGAGGAGGACTCCGCCCGGCTTCAACCACTCGTGGATCCTCGCGAGCAGGGACTCGGGCGTCGCCAGATGCTCCAGCACGTCCGCGCAGAGGACGACGTCGAAGGGGGCGTCCCAGTCGCCGGCCTCCTCCGCCCCCACCGGCCTCCATTCGTCGTACCCCTCCCGGGCGGAAATGGGAAGGGTCGTGTTCGGCTCGACGCCCGCGAGAAAGGCGCAACGGTCGCGCACGGCGCGACCGAGATGCCCCCCCGCGGCGCCGAGGTCGAGAAGGCGCAGGCCCGGCGTCAGGGCGCGGATCCGGCGCCGGAGCACGTCGTGGGACGAGCCGGGGATGTCCTTCCAGCCGTACTTTTCGGAGTGGTGAGACACGAGGGGCGGAAAGCTATCAGCTATCCGCGATCGGATACCCGCGACCGGTCGCCGCGCGGCTGCCCGGGGGTCCGGCGATCTCGCCCCTTCAAACGCGGAATTTCTGCGCGATCGGATACCGGCGTCCTTCGCCGAAGGCGCGCGCCGTCACCTTCGGGCCGGGAGGAGACTGCCGCCGCTTGTATTCGTTGCGGTCGATGCGCCGGGCGATGTCGCGCGCGACGGAGACCCGGACGCGGGCCTGCCGCGCCGCCGTCGGGACGGGCATCGACCGGTCGACCAGGGCGGCGATGAGCGGGTCGAGAACGGGATAGGGAGGAAGCGAATCGCTGTCCTTCTGGTGAGGACGAAGCTCCGCCGAGGGCTCCTTGGTGATCGTGGCGCGCGGGATCCGGACCCTCTCCCGGTTCAACTCCCCGGCAAGCTCGTACACGAGCGTCTTGGGGACGTCCGAGAGCACGGCATAGCCGCCCGCCATGTCGCCGTAGAGCGTGCAGTACCCGACCGCGAGCTCCGACTTGTTTCCAGTCGAGAGCACGAGGTGGCCGAAACGGTTCGAGAGCGCCATGAGCAGCGCGCCGCGGATCCGAGCCTGCAGGTTTTCTTCCGCCTCTCCCGACCGGCCCGCGAAGGCCGGGGTGAGAGTCCGGCGATACGCCTCGAACACCGGCCCGATGGGAACCTCCAGGTACGAGATCCCGAGGTTCTTCGCGAGACCGCGCGCGTCGCGGACACTCCCCTTCGACGAGTAGGGGCCGGGCATCGCGACCCCGACGACGTTCGACGTCCCGAGCGCGTCGACGGCGAGGGCGGCCGTCACGGCGGAATCGATCCCTCCCGAGAGTCCGAGGACAGCCGTCGAAAAACCGCACTTCGTCGCATAGTCTCTGAGCGAGAGCGCGAGGGCCCGGCGGAGCTGGACCACGTCCGGCAGGCGCGGCGGACGGGGTCCCGAGCCGCCCGGCAGCTCGACCGTCCAGAAGTCCTCGGCGAAGGCGAGCCCGCGCGCCGCGAGGCGCCCGTCGCCGTCGAACGCGCAGGACTGGCCGTCGAAGACGAGCCCGTCGTTCCCGCCGACGAGATTGCAGGATACGAGCGGGATACCCGTGCCGCGGGCGATCTGGCGCATCATGCGCTCCCGCAGCCGGTCCTTGCCGACGATCCACGGCGACGCCGAGATGTTCACATGGAGATTCGCGCCGAGCGGCTTCAAGTCGGCAATCGGATCACCCGGGTAGAGCCGGCGCTTCCAGAACGTCTTGTCGTTCCAGATGTCCTCACAGATCGTCACCGCTACGGTCGCCCGCTGAACCCGCAACGCGAGAGGACTCGTGCCCGGCTCGAAATACCGGCCCTCGTCGAAGACGTCGTACGTGGGGAGCAGCCGCTTGCGGTATACGGCCGCGCGGCGGCCGCCCCGAGCCGCGATGGCGGCGTTGAAGGCCGACCGGCCGGACCGCGAGGAGTTCGGGAGCACGCAGCCGTAGACCCACAGGGCGCTGCCCGTCTGGCGGGCGATGTGTGCCGCGGTGCGCTGCGCCTCGCGAAGGAACGACTTCCGCTCCAGGAGGTCCTTCGGGGGGTATCCGGTCACCGCGAGCTCCGGGAAAAGGACGACGGCGGCGCCCTCCGATTCCGCGCGCCGGCCGAGGTCGACGATCTTTCGGGCGTTCCCCTCGAAGTCTCCGATTGTCGTGTCGATCTGCGCGACGGCGACCTTCACGGCCGGCCGCTTCACGGGCCGTCGGCCGAAGAGCTCGACCGCACCAGGGGACGCCCGGACAGGGCATCGGCGAGGGTGGGCGCCGACGCGTCGCGTCCCGTGAAGAGAAGCGACAGGCCGAGCGTCGCCAGGGTCAGGAGCGAACCGACCCAGCGCAGCGTCGCCTCGCGGAGGGCGAGCCGGCGGGTTCCTCCGCGGGGAACCGCGACGAGTCCTCCCAGGGCCATCCCGACCGTCCGTCCGAAGAGGACGAGCGGAACGACGAGCGCGAAAAAGGAGACGTAGAGCCCGAAGGCCGCCGCCCAGGGAAGTCCGGCCGTGAAGGGCCAGCGGTCGCGAGCGACCACTGCCGAGAGCATCGCCGCCAGGACAACCAGAACGATCATCGCCGCGTCGGCCGCCGCCGCGCCCGCACGCGATGGAATCGAAGCCGTGCGAGGAGGCGCGGGCTCGACGCGCGGCCCCTCCGAGGGCAGGGGAAGAGAAAACGACTCGCCGCTTGACTCGCCGCGCTCCTGTCGGAGCGGGAAGTCGAGAAGCTCGCCGGGCCGGCCTGACTCTTCCCGCCCGCTCAAGGCCGGTGGTTCAGGTGCCGGACGTAGATGCGGCCCATCAGGTCGAGGTCGTTCTTCTGATACCGCTCCGCGAACTTGCGGTGGCGGATCGTTTCCGAGTCCGTGGGTTCGAGGGTCAGGGCCTCGTTGAAGGATTCGATCGCTTTCGGGTACATGCCGTTCTGGAGCTGCGTGATTCCCTGGTTGTAGTACGCGCGAAGAAGGTAGCTCTTCACGTCCTGGTTCTCGCGATCCTCCTGGTAGATGCGCCACAGGATCGGAATCGCCGTCTCGTACTCCCCCTCGTTGTACAGCTTGACGGCCGGGGTCAACGCCGTCACCTTCTCCGCGGCGACGCCCATCGACTGCCCGAAAGTGGGGTCGTTCTTGAACGCAGGGGCCGCCTGGCTGAAGTTCTTCATCGCGTCGATGTAGCGCTTCTCGGCGAGATTCCGCTCGGCCAGGGCCCTCAGACGGGCCGGCTCCGCATCGGCCGGCGCAGGAGGGGGGCCCGTCTCCGAAGCGACGGACATGGGCGCGCCGCTCTGCGGCCCGGTCGCCGTCTCGCCCGAGGGCTTCTCGAGCTCGGTCAGAGTCTTCTGCGCCTCGGCGAACTCCGGACTGTTTGGGGGCACGCGGCGGAGCTCGGTGCGGGCCTCGGCGATCTTGCCCGTGCCGAGGAGCTCGCGCGCGCGGGCGAGGGAGCCGGGCGCCGACGTTCCGGCCGAGCTCGCCGCGGCCGACTTCGGCCGGGGAGCGCGGAGGACGAAGAAGTAGACGCCGGCGAGCACGAACAGGGCGAAGGCGCCCACGACGACGAGCACCCTCGGGGGGATGGCGATTCTTCCCGTGCGCGGATGCTCCTTGGCGGCCGCCGCGGAGGGAGAGACCTTCGCCCCCGTGCCGCCGCCGGGCGCCATCGCCGAAGCGAGATCGGCCTCCGCATCGGTGGAAGCGCCGCCCGGATTCGCCATTTCTTCCTGGATTCGATCGAGGTAGAAGCGGGCGGTCGGCTCGTTCTCGTCCGCGGTGAGGACCTGCAGGAAGTGCTCGCGCGCGCCCGCGAGGTCGCCCTTCTCGTAGATCTCCCGGCCGGTTTTCAACCCTTCCGAAATGACGCGGTTGCCCTCCGCCATGTCCTGCCGCGCCTTCTCGATGCGCGTCACGGCTTCGGAGTTGTTGATGTCGATCAGGAAAATGCGCGACCAGACCTCGATCGCCTGCTGCCGGTGGCCTCGATGCGCCGCGTCGTCTCCCTGTTTCAGGAGGGCCGCGATCTCGCGCTCTCCGGTGCGGGCTTCCTCCTCGAGGTCCGTGTTGCGAGGGAGGGGCGGCGGCGGAGGCGAGCCGGGGGAGTAGGGCGGCGCTTCGGCTTCCTCGAGGGGCTCCTCGAGGTCGAGCCCCCCCGATTCCTCGCTCCAGAGGTCGGGTGGAGCGTTCGAGATGGGGGGCGGCGGCGGAGGAGGCGGAGGGTTCGGAGCCGGAGCGCGGGAGGGAGGAGGCTGCGGCGGCGGAGTCGGCGCGACATTCTGAAGAGGGCCGCCGAGGCCCGACCGTCCGCCCGCGGGGGGCGTCACGGGGGAGACCGAGGGGGGCAGATCGAGCGAAAGCGAATCCAGGGACAGAGCGTCGAGCCCGCCCGCGTCGTCCTGCGGCGGAGGCGGCGGGACGGACAGGGCCGGCGGGACGCGAATGGAGACGGTGGCGCCGTCGTCGAAACGGATGTCGGGCTCGTTCGTCGCCCCGCCGAATCCGCCGGCCGCGTCCGAGCCGAACGCGGGTTCTCCGGTCGGCTCGGAGGTGTCGAAGTCGAGCCCGCCGAAATCCGGGGGAGGGGGCGGGACCGGCCGTTTCGGCTCCGCGGGCTTCGGAGGAGGGGGCGGTGCGCCGGCCGCGGAGGGGATCCGCCTCTCGAGCAGCGCGACGGCTGGATGATCCGGGTCGAGCGA
>JBBQNC010000163.1:0-8035 GCA_038329555.1 Thermoanaerobaculia bacterium | reverse complement strand
GTCGTTCTTCAAGAACCCGGTCACCAGGCGCGCGAACGCGAGCGACTGCTTCTTGGCCTTGTTGTAGTAGATGAATCGCTCGACCGCGACGGTCAACGAGTAGATCGACATGAGGATGAGCAGGACACTCACCCCCTTGGCGAGCGGCGTCATCGTTTGCCAGAGAGTGACGGGATCAAAACTCATGAAGCGCTCCTTGTCATTCTGAATTCTTCGGTAGTCGCTCGGGACGCCAATCCTAGTGCAAGTTGAAGGTGACGGTGACGGTGAGGTAGACGCGAACGGCCCGCCCATTCAGGGTCGCCGGCTTGTATTTCCATCCCTGAACCGCCCGGACGGCGGAGGCATCCAGAAGCGGGTTCACGGACTTCAAAACTTTGACTTCCTCGACGTTTCCGCTGGCCGTGATGATCGCTTCCAGGATGACGACGCCCTCCATGCGGGCCTTGCGGGCCGCCTCGGGGTAGGTCGGCTCGACCCGGCTCTGCAGCACGGGAGCCTTGACCTCACCGCCGACCCGGAGCGGCTCGTCCCCGCCACCCGCTCCTCCCGTGCCCCCCACGACTCCTCCGAGCACGCCGCCCGGCACGCCTCCCTCGACCCCTCCTTCGACGCCGCCCTCGACGCCGGAGCTGGCCGACGGCTCGGGCGAGGCCGGGGCGACGGGAATCTTGTCGGGAATAGACATGGGCTGAACCATTTCCGTGTGCTGAACCGGGACGGGCTTCTGGACCTCCGGCGCCTTCGGCGCCGCCTTGGGCGCGGCGGGCGGCGGCGGGGGCGGAGGGGGAGCGGCGGCGTAGAAGGTCACGGGAATCGGCGGCTCCGGCACGTCGTCGACGAACCAGATCGAGGCGCCGACGATGACTCCGATGACCACGGCGTGGATGGCGATCGACACTGGAAGGGTCAGCGCCGTCTTCGATCCGCCTTTCCGATTGGAAGACTCGATCAGTACGTCTTCGAACATGTGTCTCCTCCCGACGACTGGGACACCGGCTCTACTTGGCCGGTTCCGGCGTCGGCGTGGTCGCCAGGGTCTTCTTACGCAATTCCATTGCCTGTTGCCGGTACTTTTCGGCCGTCGCGATCAAATCCTGCTGTTTGACCGGGTCGGGTTCTATCTTGGCCTTTTCGCGGTAGAGCAGGTTGATGTAGGTCAGGGCCTCGAAGCTGTCGGGCTTGATCTTCAACGCCCTGTCGAGGTTCTCGAGGCCCATCTCGACGATCTTCGCGCGGGAGGTGGGGTCGAGATCGGGGTAATGGTAGGACCGATCCCAGGCCTGCACACCGATCATCACGTAGCCCTCGGGATTCTGCGGCTCCAGGGCGGCGCGTTTCTGCAGCCATTCGACGCCCTTGTCGAAATCGCCCTTCTTAAAATACATGGCCGCGAGCGACTGGATTGCCTTGACGTCCTTCGGATCGGACTGCAACCGCTGCTGATAGAAGGCGATCGCGTCGTCGAAGCGGTCCGTCGAAAGATAGAGGGACACGAGAAACTCGTGGGCCCTTTTGTCCTCGGGGTGAGCCGCCACGTACGCCTTCAGGTTCTCGATCGCCTTCGCCGCGAACTCGACGTCTTTCGGATGCTTCGAGCCCGGCTGGTACATCGCCATGTAGGCGAGGCCGATGCTCTTCTTGAGCTTCTCCTGGCCGGGATCGAGCCGCGCGGCGTTCTCGTAGGCGGCGAGCGCGGAGGGGTAGTTGCCCGCCTTGAAAAACTCGTTGCCCCTTTTGACTTCCTGGCGCGCCTGGATCTTCCGGCATCCTGAAAGGGAAACGACCGTCAGGAGTAGTAGGGCGGCCGCGATGCCGCGGTGCCGGCGACTTGGCATTCTGGGGTGCTCCTCTGCTTCTTTCGCTAATCCGGGCCGGTTTCGGCACCTTCCGGAGGAGCGAATTCTGTTGAATTCCCGGAAACAAAGCAACAGCGTTTTTTTCCGCGCCGGCGATGACGCCCGCGGCCCCGCCCCCCGGGGAATAATGACCAGTCGGCGCGCACTACAGGTCCGACAGGAGGAACCCTTGAAGACGTTTTTCGCCGCTTCTGGTCTGCTCGTCGCCGCTCTGGCCCTCGCGCAGGCGGCCAAACCGACTCCCGCTCCGGCGCCCCCGATCCCTCCCGTCGGCGAGCGCGTCGAGGTCAACATCACCAACATCGAGGTCGTGGTCACGGATTCCCGGGGGAACCGGGTGACCGACCTGACGAAGGACGACTTCGAAGTCCTGCAGGACCGCGTCCCGCAGAAGATCGAGAACTTCTATTCTGTCGGAGGCGGCAAGGTCACTTTCGGGGACGGCTCGAGCGCTCCCCTCTTGGTCGCGGATGCGAAGGGCGAGCTGCCCCATGACATGCAGGCTCGGTTCGTCCTCTACATCGACAACCTGAACATTCAGCCGCAGAACCGAAACCGGATGTTCGGACGCTTGAAGGAATTCGTGACCCAGACCGTCGGCCCGCGGGCGCTCGCGGAGGTGGTCACGTACAACCGCTCCTTGAAGGTGAAGCGGAAATTCACCGCCGACTCGACCGAAATCGTCGGGGCGCTCGAGGCGATCGAGAGAGAGACGGGCGGCGGCTCTTCGACGGTGGGGGAGCGCCGCGACGCGATCCAGCGGATCGACGAGTCCCGTTCGCCGGCCGAGGCGCTCTCGACGGCGCGGCAGTACAGCCGGTCGCTGCGCAACGACCTCCAGTTCGCCGTCGACGGGCTGAAGGACACGATCAACAGTCTCGCGGGCATGAAGGGCCGCAAGGTGCTCGTCTACGTCTCCGAGGGCCTGCCGTCCACGGCCGGCCAGGAGCTCTTCGACGCGGTGCAGCAGAAGTACAAGGAAAACACCTCCACCCTCGAGCAGTTCGAGTTCGACATGAGCGGCAAGTACGCGTCGATCGTTCAGGCGGCGAACGCCCAGGGAATCACGATCTGGGCGCTCGACGCGTCGGGTCTCACCGTCGACGAGTTCACGACCGCCGAGAATCGGAGCATGACGGCCCGGCCCAGCAGCTTTCTGATGCGCCAGAACATGCAGGGGCCGATCCAGATGATGGCGGAGCAGACCGGCGGAGTCGCCGCCGTGAACACGAACGACTGGAAGAAGGATTTAGATGAGCTCGCGAAAGACTTCTCGAGCTTCTACTCCCTCGGTTACCGCACGTCCCGCTCGGCGGTGGACCGGCCTCACTCGGTCGAGGTCAATCTCAAGCGCAAGGGACTGAAGGCGCGTTTTCGCCGGAGCTTCGTCGAGAAGACCCCCGAGACGCAGGCGGCCGAGTCGGTCCTGGCGAGCCTCGCCTACCCCCGGGAGGACAACCCTCTGGGGATCCACGTGTCCTTCGGCAAGCAGAAGCCCTACGACAGTGAGAACTTCGCGATCCCCGTCCGGATCTCGGTGCCGATCGGGAAGCTCGGGCTCCTTCCGATGGGCGATCGCTACGAGGGCGCCTTCTTCGTCTACGTCATCGCCCGGGATGCCGCCGAGAAGCAGTCGGACATGGCGATCCAGCGGCAGGCCGTCACGGTCCCCGTCAAGGATCTGACCACCGCGCAGGCGAAGGACTGGTATTACGACTTCACCATGACGGTGGGCCCGGGCGCCCAGCGCCTCGCCTTCGCGGTGCGCGACGGCAGCACCGGGACCACGTCCTATTACCAGAAGAACTTCTTCGTGTCCCTGCTTCCGAACGAGACGAAAAAGGACGGGGAGAAGCCGAAGAGCTGACCCCGGGCCATCGACCGGCAGGCCCGGCGTTCCGCCTGGCCGGAGCAGGCTTGCCGGGACAGGGGCCGGTCGTCTCCCATACGATGCCCGCATGCGCGACGCGCTGCCGAGCCTCATCCTCTTCGCGCGCGTCCCCGTCCTCGGCCGCGTGAAGACTCGCCTCGCGGCGCGGCTCGGGGATCGCGGGGCGCTCGCGCTCTACCGCGCGTTTCTGGAGGACGCTTCCCGGGTCTACGCGGGGGGAGCGGACTGGTCGCCGATCGTCGCCGTCGATCCCGACTCCGACGACCCGGACGTCGTCTCGCTCTTTCCGCCTCCGTGGAGGCGTGAACCGCAGGGAGACGGCGGGCTCGGGGAGCGGCTCGCGGCCGCCTTCGAGCGCGAGTTCGCGCGCGGCGCTTCGGCGGCGCTCGCGGTCGGGTCCGATCATCCGGCGCTGCCCCGCCGCCGCCTGGTCGACGCCGTCGCGGCACTCGAAGGGGGAGCGCGCGCCGCGGCGATCCCCGCGGAGGACGGAGGCTACTGTGCGATCGCCCTCTCCGCCGGCGTCCCCCTCGACGCGGCCTTCGGAGAGATCCCGTGGTCGACCGGGGACGTGCTCGCCGCGACCCGCGAACGGCTGGCCTCAAAAGGCGTCGGGCTCACGGTCCTCGGCGCCGGCTATGACGTCGACCGGCCGGAGGACCTCGATCGCCTGCGCCGCGACCTCTCGCTTCTCGATCCCGCTTCCTCTGATTTTCCGACCGCCACGGCGCGTGTCCTCGCGGAGATGGCGTGATCCCGGTGTTGACCGCGCGAGCGATGCGCGCCGTCGACCGGGCGGCGATCCGAGGGGGAGTTCCCTCGCTCGTGCTGATGGAGAACGCCGCCGCGGCGATCGTCGACGAAGCCGCGTCCGCGTTTCCGGAATGGCGCCGGGTGGTCGTCGTCTGCGGCCCGGGACAGAACGGGGGAGACGGCCTCGCCGCCGCGCGGCTCTTGACAGGGGCGGGTACGGCCGTGGAGATCTGGAGCCTGACGAGCCCTTCCGCCTTCCGAGGCGACGCCGCGGAGAACCGGGACCTCGCCATGGCCGCCGGCCTTTCGATCTCGCCTCTGACGTCGCGCGCGGCGTGGCGCGGACTCGCGGCCGCTCTCCGCCGGGCCGACGGGGTCATCGATGCCCTCTTCGGCACGGGTCTCTCCCGCTCTCTCACGGGCCCGGCCCGGCGCGCCGTCCTCGCGATCAACGCCTCGGGCCGGCCGGTCGTGGCCGCCGATCTCCCCTCGGGCCTCTCTGCCGACTCCGCCGTTCCCATCGGTCCCTGCGTGCGTGCGGCGAGAACGGTCGCCCTCGGCACTCCTAAGACGTGCCACCTTTTCCCGCCCGCACGCGACCTCTGTGGAAAGGTGGTGGTCCGGGAGATCGGAATCCCCCGGCTGATCCTTCTCCGGCAGCGCTCCCGCATCCGGATGGTCGAGGCCGCGGACGTCCGCCGGTTGCTGCCTCCCCGCGCGTCCGACACCCACAAGGGCGATTACGGCCGCCTGGCGATCGTGGCCGGCTCACGCGGCAAGGCGGGCGCCGCGGTGCTCTCCGCCCGCGGTGCCCTGCGCGCCGGAGCGGGCCTCGTGACGGTCTTCTGCCCGGGTTCCGTGGCGTCCGCGGTCGTGGCGAGCCTTCCGGAAGCGATGACCCGGGAGCTGCCCGAGCGGGATGGCGCCCTTGCTCTCGAGGCGGGGCCCGAACTGCGCGCGGCGCTCCGCGACTTCGACGCGGCGGTCGTGGGGCCCGGCCTCTCGACGGGCCCGGCCATCCGAGCGGTCGTCGAGGAGATCCTCGCCGTCCGGATTCCCCTCGTCTGCGACGCCGACGCGTTGAACGCGTTTCCCGGCCGTCCCGACGCGTTCGCGCGACGTCGCGCCGCGACCGTCCTGACGCCTCACCCGGGTGAGGCCGGCCGGCTCCTGTCGACCTCCGCGTCGAGCGTCCAGGGGCTCCGCCTGGAGACGGCGACGCGACTCGCGTCGAAGTCGCGGTCCGTCGTCGTCCTGAAGGGCGACGCGACGCTGACCGCCACGCCCGCGGGGCGCGTCTCCGTGAACCCGACGGGGACGCCGCTCCTCGCGACCGGCGGCAGCGGGGACGTCCTGGCCGGGGCCCTGGGAGCGCTGCTCGCCGCGGGGCTCGCGGCCGAAGCGGCCGCGTTCTCGGCCGCCTGGCTGCACGGCGCGGCCGGGGAGCGCCTCGCAGAGCGCCTCGGCGACGCCGGTCTTCTCGCGCGGGAGCTCGCCGACGCGCTGCCGGAAGTCCGGCGCCTCCTGCGCTCCGGGTGGGACGGGTGAGCGCGGCGCCGGCCCTCTCGATCTTCGCCCCTCGAGAGGAGGATACGGAACGCGCGGGACGCGAGCTCGGCCGCACACTCGCGTCCTCGGACGTCGTGCACCTGGTCGGGGACCTCGGCGCGGGAAAGACCTGCTTCGCCCGCGGTCTCGCCCAGGGGGTGGGCGCGTTGCCGGGGGAGGTGGCGTCTCCGACCTTTGCGATCGTCAACGAATACGCGGCGCCGGACGGACGGATCGTGCTTCGGCACGTCGACCTCTACCGCGTGGCGGATCGCGCCCGCGACCTCGAGTCGATCGGCATCCCGGACGCTCTCGAAGGCGCCCCCGTCGCCGTCGAGTGGCCCGGCGAGGCGGCGGGGAGGCTGATCCCCGCCACCATCGAGGTCCTCCTCGAGCGCCGCCGCGACGAGGAGGGGCGGTGGATCCGCGTCACGCGACGGGAGCCGGCCGTGCGCTCCCGCTGACTCCGCATCGGCGTCCGTGGATGAACCGCCTCAGCCTCAGAACGTGAAGACGAAGCCCCCGTTGACGTCGCCGTTCGTGAGCCAGTCGCGACGATTGCTATTGCAATCGTCGAAGAAGGAGTCGCAGCGGCCGTTGTCCCGGTTCCGGACGCGGGTCGCGTAGTAGCGGCCGTCGAATCGGAGACCGAAGTTGGGCGTGAACATCGTGCGGATGCCGGCCCCGGCGCTGGCCGTGAACTTGTTCTCGCTGCCCGCCGAAGAGCCCGGCACGTGCGGGTCGAGGCGAGCCCCGCCGGCCCCGATCGTCACGTACGGGACGACCCGGGGATTGCGGCCGAAGTTGAAGGTCATGTATCCGAGGTAGTAGTCGATGTCGAGGCCGCCCAGGCGATGGGATCCCGGGCCGAAGAGCTCGCCTCCGTCGCGCGTGACGAAGTCGGTCTCGGTCCGAGAATACTGGAGCTCGATCTCGAAGGATCGCGTCACGTAGAAGCCGAGCCGCCCGCCGTACGTCACGTGGTCGTCGACGTCGACGTCCGAGGTAAAGAGGGCGTTCGTTCCGCGGGAGAACTTCCCTCCGAAGAGATATCCGCCGAACGGATTGAGCTCGACGACGGGTCGGGTCTGGGCCGAAGCGGCCGACGCGGCGAGGATGACGGCGAGAGCGGCGATCGCGATCCGGGTCTTCATCGGGGAACCTCCGCAAGGACGAACGTGGATGGAGTTCCGGCGCTGGAGGGCCGCCGGAGGAAGGAGGGACGCGACATGGGAGGGGTGGAGACGCTCGGGCCGCCGGGGGTTAACGCTTGCGAGGCGCCTTGATGTGCTTCTCGATGAGCTGCTTCCAGCGTTCCTCGACGTCCGCGGAGTACCCGACGAAGTTCCCGATCAGGTTGCGGTCGGGGCCGATCAGAAACGTCGACGGGATCCCCGTCGCCGTCATCTGTCCGGCGTCCTCGGGGGTCGCGTAGTAGATCGGCAACGAGATGTTGTAGCGCTTCATGAAGGGGTCGATGCGGCGGCGATCGGCGTCGATGTTGACGGCGATGACGACGAAGTTCCGATCGCTGTACCGGTCGTACATCTTCTGGACGACCGGGAGCTCGAGGCGGCAGGGACCGCACCACGTCGCCCAGACATTGATGAGGACGACGTTGCCTTTCAGCTGGGAGAGGCGCACGCCGCCGCCTTCGGCTCCGGCGAACTCGAGATCGGGAAACGGCCCCTGATCCTGGGCGGCCGCAGCCGCGGCGCAGCTCGCGAAAACGAGCGCGAGGGCGAAGGAGCGCATCGGACCTCCGAACCGGCCCTCGGCGGGGGTTATTCCCCCCAAACGCCGGTCCCTCTTCAGAATAGCGGCTTTCCCGACGCCGCGGGAAGCTCCCTCCCCGGTCGCATGATAGAAGGCGGTCGATGCCCGAAGACGACCCGCTTCCCCTTCTCGCGCGCGTCCTCCGGGGCGGAAAGACGGAGTCGGCGCATCGCGGGATGATCGCCGTCGTCGACGAGGACGGGGGGAT
>JBBQNC010000162.1:0-8069 GCA_038329555.1 Thermoanaerobaculia bacterium | reverse complement strand
TTGCCCGCCATGAACCACTCCGCGCCAGCTTCAGCAACACGCACGGCGCACCGGTGCAAACGATTCATCCCGATGCCGCGATAAAGGTCACTGTCGGCAGCGTTGCCGAGACCAGAATATCGGCATCACTTCCGTTCGAGCTGGACCAGGCGCCTTTGCTTCGCGCGGCACTGGGAGCCGCAGGTCCTAACGAATGGGAACTTGCTATTACCATGCACCACATCGTGAGCGACGGCTGGTCCATGGGAATCCTGTTCCGGGAGCTTGCTGCGCTCTACGAGGAGGCTTCGGTCGGGAGACCGGCGGCCCTTCCTCCGCTCGCCGTTCAGTATGGCGACTACGCTCGGTGGCAGCGCACATGGCTGCGGGGAGAGTTGTTGGAGAAACAGCTTGCGTACTGGCGTACCCAGCTCGCCGCCCTCCCCGTCCTCGAGCTGCTGACGGATCACCCGCGTCCACCGGTCAGACGGTTCCGCGGTTCGCGGCGCTCTCTGACCTTTTCCAGAAAGGTCGTCGAGGGTCTGAAAGGCCTCTCCCGGAGCGAGGGAGCGACGCTGTACATGACGCTTCTGGCGTCGTTTCAGGTGCTGCTGATGCGGTACACGGGGCAGGAGGACATCGCGGTGGGGTCTCCGATCGCGGGCCGCAACCATGCGGAGATCGAGGGCTTGATCGGGTTCTTCGTCAACACGCTGGTGCTGCGGACCGACCTGTCGGGAGATCCGACGTTTCGGGAGCTGCTGCGCCGGGTGCGCGAGGTCGCCCTGGACGCCTACGCCCACCAGGACCTGCCCTTCGAGCGGCTCGTCGAGGAGCTGCAACCGGAGCGGGACATGAGCCATAATCCCCTCTTCCAAACCATGTTCGCGCTCCAGAACGCGCCGGCGTCCTCCTTTGAGCTCGCCGGGCTCGAGGTGGATCCTGTGTCGATTTCGAGCCGGACGGCTCGCTTCGACCTCGAAGTGCACGTGTGGGAAAAGCCCGACGCGCTCTCGTGCACCTTCATTTACGACGCGGATTTGTTCGAGTCGGAGACAATCGAACGCATGATCGGCCACTACGCGACTCTTCTCGAGCACTTCGCTCGAAATCCCGCCGCCACGGTGTCCGAGCTTCCGATGCTGTCGGAGTCGGAGCGGATTCAGTTGGTGGAAGAGTTCAACGAGACGGCGTCGGAGTATCCGAGCGGGGGGACGGTGCACGGGTTGTTCGAGGAGCAAGCAGCGAGGACGCCGGACGCCGTGGCGGTGGTGTTCGGGACGGAGAGTCTGACGTACGGGCAGTTGAATGAACGAGCGAACCGTTTGGCCCGATATCTGGCGGGTCGTGGGGTCGGAGCGGAAGTACTGGTGGGTGTGTGCGTGGAGCGGTCGCTGGAGATGGTTATTGGGTTGTTGGGGATTCTGAAGGCGGGGGGAGCGTACGTGCCTTTGGATCCGGGATATCCGGCTCAGCGGCTGGACTTCATGTTGAAGGACGCTGGGGCAGGGGTCGTGCTGACGCAGCAGCGTCTGATGGACGTGCTGCCGGAGGGCTCGTACGAGCGGGTGCGTCTGGACGCGGACTGGGGAGAGATCGAGGGGGAGAGCGGGGAGAGCGGGGAGAACCCGGAGAGCACGGCGACGGCGGAGAGCCTCGCCTACGTCATCTACACCTCCGGATCCACCGGCACTCCCAAGGGTGTCGCGATCGAGCACCACAGCGCGGTCGCGCTCCTCGCGTGGGCGAAAGACTGCTTCGGCCGGGAGGAGCTGGACGGCGTCCTCGCCTCGACGTCCATCTGTTTCGACCTCTCCGTCTTCGAGCTGTTCGCGCCGCTCGCCTCGGGCGGAAGAGTGATCCTGATCGAGGACGCTCTGCATCTGCCCGAGCTTCCGGCGTCCGCCGACGTCCGGCTCGTGAACACCGTCCCCTCCGCGATGACGGAGCTCGTCCGGCTCAAGGGTCTGCCCGCGTCGGTCCGGACCGTGAACCTCGCGGGAGAGCCGCTCGCTCCGTCTCTCGTGCGGGAGATTCTCGCGACGGAAAGCGTTCGACGCGTCGTCGACCTCTACGGGCCGACGGAGGACACGACGTACTCGACTTGCGCGACCCGTACGGCGGAAGGGCCCGCGACGATCGGCCGCCCGCTGCCGGGTAAGCGCGCCTACATCCTGGACCGGCACCTGCAGCCCGTGCCGGTCGGAGTCGCCGGCGATCTCTATCTGGGCGGCGCCGGGGTGGCCCGAGGGTATCTCCATCGCCCTGATCTCACAGCGGAGAGGTTTCTGCCAGACCCTTTTCGGGCGGACGGTTCCCGGATGTACAAGAGCGGAGACCGGGCCCGGTTCCTTGCGGGCGGCAACATCCAGTTCCTGGGACGCGTCGATCAGCAGGTCAAGATCCGGGGCTACCGCATCGAGATCGGAGAGATCGAAAACACGCTGTCGCGGCACCCCGGCGTCCGGGGTTGCGCGGTCATCGCGCGGGAAGAGGCGTCGGGAGACCGCCGTCTTGTGGGCTACGTCGTCGGCCGCAGCGAGATCCCCACTTCCATCTCCGCGTTACGGGCATTCCTGAAGACGACGCTTCCGGAATACATGGTCCCGTCGGCGTTCATCTTTCTCGAGGAGCTTCCGCTCACGCCGAACGGGAAGGTCGACCGGGGCGCCCTCCCGGCCCTGGATCCGTCGCGTCCCGATCTCGACCCGGTCTTCGTCGCGCCGAGAACACCCGTCGAAGCGGCGGTCGCGAAGGTCTGGAGCCAGGTCCTCGGCCTTGAGAGGGTTGGGGTTCACGACAACTTCTTCGAGCTCGGCGGCCACTCTTTGCTCGCCACGCTTGTGTTCGCGCGGCTTCAAGGCGTCCTGCCCGTGAGGGTGCCGCTCCGCGCCCTCTTCGAGCTACCGACGGTCGCGGAGTTGTCGGCCGCCATTGAGGCGATCGAAGCTTCGGTCGGATCGCCTCGCCCTTCGCCAATCATTCCCGTCTCTCGCCGAGTGATCTCGGACGCAGCCTCGCGGATCGAAGGCCCCGCGAAGAAATGACCCAAGTCCCCAACTCGAAGCCCTCCCTCGAACAGGGCGATGCGGTTGCGTTTCCCGCGTCGTTTGCCCAGCAACGGCTCTGGTTCCTCGACTATCTGGAACCGGGCGTCTCTTCTTACAACCTGCCGGTTGCGCTGCGCTTGCGCGGTCATCTCAACACGAACGCTCTCGCCGAGAGCCTCAACGAGATATTGCGGCGCCACGATGCATTGCGAACCCGTTTTCCCGTGCGCGACGGTGTTCCAGTTCAGGTCGTGATCCCCCCGCGGCCGATCGATCTTCTGCCGACGGACCTCGCCGACATCCCCCCCGACCAGCGAGAAAATGAGGCGTCGCGCCTGGCGTCACTCGAAGCCGCCCGACCTTTCGACCTCGCGGAAGGACCCCTCCTCCGAGCAAAGCTGTTTCGGCTTCAGGATCAGGACCACGTTCTCGTCGTCACCATGCATCACATCGTTTCCGATGGATGGTCTGTCGACGTCTTTTTGAGGGAGCTCGGCGTCCTCTACGACGCGTTTCGCAACGGCGAGGGTTCTCCTCTGCCGGAGCTTCCCATTCAATATGCCGACTACGCGATCTGGCAACGCCAGGGATTTCAAGGCGAGGCTCTCGCTCGCGAGTTGTCTTACTGGCGAGAGCAGCTCAGCGGGATCCCGACCCAGCTCGATCTCCCGACGGACCGGCCACGGCCCGCGGTTCCCTCCTTTCGTGGAGCGGTCGAAGGAGTCAAATTCTCAGGCGCGCTTCTTGACGAGCTGAACGCCATCAGCCGCGCGCAAGGGGCAACCCTCTTCATGACACTCCTGGCCGCGTTCCAGACCTTGCTCGCGCGGTATACCGGGCAGGACGACATTTGGATCGGCTCGCCAATTGCGGGACGGACTCAGATTGAGACCGAAGGTCTGATCGGATTCTTCGTCAATACGCTCGTCCTGCGGAGCGATCTCTCGGGCGACCCGACCTTTCGGGAATTGCTCGGGCGGATCCGCGAAGTCGCGATCGACGCCTATGCGCATCAGGAGGTTCCGTTCGAGAAGCTCGTGGAGGAGCTTCAACCCGTGCGCAGTCTTAGCGTGACTCCGCTTTTTCAAGTGATGTTCAGCCTGCAGAATGCGGGGAAAGAGATCGAAATCCCCGGTTTGACCGTGAACGGGGTGAGGATCTCTCGCGAAGCCGCGCATTTCGATCTCAGCCTGAGCGCGGCCGCAAAGTCCGATGGGCTTTCCTGCACTCTGGAGTATCGCCGGGAGCTCTTTGACGCTTCGACGGTTCGAAGAATGCTGAAGCATCTGGAGATGCTGCTCGAGGGGATCGCCGCCGATCCGGATCGCCGACTGTCTCAACTGCCGCTCCTGACGCCATCGGAGCGTCACCAGGTACTGGTCGAGTGGAATCAGACGGAGACCGAATATCCCAGGGAAAAGGCGGTGCACCATCTGATGGCGGAGCAGGCGGAACGGACGCCCGAAAGGGTGGCCGTTGAGTTCGAGGGACGGCCTCTGACCTACGGAGAGCTGCATCGCCGCTCCAACCAACTCGCGAGTTACCTCCGCGGACTGGGGGTCGGACCTGATGTTCCGGTGGGGTTGTGTCTCGAGAGGTCGCTCGACACGCTGGTCGCGCTCTTCGGCATCTTGAAGGCCGGGGGAGCCTATCTGCCGCTCGACCCGACCTATCCCGCAGAGCGCCTCGCTTTCATGCTCGAGGACTCGGGGGCAGCCCTGCTCTTGACCCGCCGCGGGTTGGCGGCACCCCCGGAGGATGCGTCGACTCGGACGGTCTTCCTGGAGGAATGCTCCGAGGCGATCGCCGGGGAGAGCGAAGAGAGTGTTGACAGCGGGACCTCGCCCAACAGTCTTGCTTACATCATCTATACGTCCGGCTCGACGGGTGTGCCAAAGGGAGTGGAGATCGAACACTCGTCCCTGACGAACTACGTGTCATTCGCCGTAGAACGGTTTCGTTTGCGGCCGGGAGACCGTGTCCTTCAGTTCGCATCTCTGAGCTTCGACACGGCCGCGGAGGAGGTCTTCTCGACGCTGACGGCCGGCGCGACGCTCGTCCTTCGCTCGGAAGACATGATCGGGACCGCGGAGACCTTCCTCGCGCGGTGCCGTGAATGGAACCTGACTGTCCTCGACCTACCGACCGCGTACTGGCACGAGCTCGTCGAGGCGGCTTCGGCGGAGCGGCTCGAGCTTCCCCCTTCGCTCCGGATGATGATTGTCGGGGGGGAACGTGCGCTCCCGGAACGGTTCCTGCAATGGCAAAAATTGGCAAACGGACGCGTCGAGTTCTTGAATGGTTACGGACCCACGGAAGCGACCATCGCCGCGACCTTCTGGAACGGTGCCGCTGAGGGGGAGGGCCTCCTGAGTACAGTCCCGGTCGGGCGCCCGATCAACAATGTTCGAGCGTACGTTCTCGATGGAACCGGGGAACCGGTTCCGACCGGGTTCGTGGGGGAGCTCTATATCGGGGGAGTGGGCCTTGCCCGCGGTTATAGGAAGCGCCCGGAACTCACCCGCGCCCGATTCCTGCCGGACCGGTTCACCGGAGACGGCCGGCTATACAGGACGGGAGACCGGGTTCGGTATCGACCAGACGGGGTCCTCGAATACCTCGGACGAATCGACGGACAGGTCAAAGTCCGAGGATTTCGCGTGGAGCTCGGGGAGGTCGAAGCGGCGCTGGGGCGGATCCCGGGAGTCCGGGAGGCCGCCGTCCGCGCCAGAGAGGCCGCGCCCGGAGAGACTCGATTGACCGGATACATTGTGCGAGATCCGATAACGCCACTGACGCTCAGCCAGCTTCGCCGTATGCTGTCCGAGACTCTCCCATCGCACATGATCCCGTCCTTCTTCGTATCGCTCGAGAAGCTGCCTCGGACCGCGGGTGGCAAGGTGGACCTGACGCGGCTTCCCTTGCCCGACATGAATCGTCCCGATGTCGACAGCGCGTATGAGGCTCCTCGAACCCCAGCGGAACACACTCTCGTGGAGATCTGGAAAAAAGTCCTGAAAATCGAACGGGTGGGGGTTCACGACAATTTTTTCGAATTGGGCGGGCACTCCCTTCTCGCGACGCAGGTGGTCTCCCGGGCGCGTGATGCGTTTCGCGTGGATCTGCCTTTACGTGACCTTTTCCTGCACCCCACCGTCGCGCAACTGGCGTTGGCCGTTGCTCAGAGACAGGCCCAGGAGATCGAGCCCGCGGAGATGGAACGCATCCTGGCCGAGCTCGAAAGCTCAGCCGGAGAGGGCTCGTCTCGATGAGAGACCTCGGCCAGCGAATCGCGAACCTTTCGCCGGAGGCGCGCGCCGCCCTCGAGCGGCGCCTCGCCAAGACCGAGCGGTCGGCGGAGGCCCGCATCCCCCGCCGGGCCGACGACAACCCGGCGCCTCTCTCCTTCGCGCAACAGCGTCTCTGGGTCCTCGACCGTCTCGGACCGGGGAAGGCGTTCTACAACATTCCGCACGCCTTTCGAATCCGGGGCCCGCTGAACGTCGGGGCTCTCGAGCGTGCCTTGGAGACGATCCGGGAGCGTCATGCAATTCTGCGCAGTGCCTGCCTTCTCGCCGACGGGGATCCGGTCCAGGTCGTGTCGCCGGCCCGACGAGGGATGCTTTCGGTCCTGGATCTCTCCGACGTGCCGGAAGACACCCGAGAGAGCGAAGCCTCACGGATTGCGCGGGAAGAGTCGGCGACACGCTTCGAGCTGTCGCGGGGGCCGCTGATTCGGACGACGCTGGTGCGACTCACCGACGAGGATCACCTTCTCCTGGTCACGGTCCATCACATCGTTTTTGACGGCTGGTCGGGCAACATCTTCCAGCAGGAGCTTTCGGCTCTTTATGAAGCCTATGAGGCGGGCCGACCCTCACCGCTTCCGGAGCTTCCGATCCAATACGTCGATTTCGCCGTCTGGCAACGAAATTGGCTGCAGGGGGCGGTTCTCGAGGAGCAGCTCTCCTACTGGAAGAAGCAGCTCGACGGAGCTCCGGAGATCCTGGAGCTCGCATCGAGCCGCTCCCGCCCTCCGGTGCAGACTTTCCAAGGCTCCACGGAGTCGATCGCGATCTCGGCGGAGTTGACTCAGCGAATCCGCGCGCTCGCTCAGCGCGAAGGGGCCACGCTTTTCATGACGCTTCTCGCCGCCTTCAACGTTCTCCTGCTGCGCCACTCTCAGAAAGAGGACATCGTCGTGGGTTCTCCCGTCGCGGGACGTAACCGAAGCGACATCGAAGGCTTGATCGGCTTCTTCGTCAACACGCTCGTCTTACGCACCAATCTGTCGGGAGATCCCACGTTTCGGGAGCTCCTGGCACGGGTTCGCCAGATGGCGATCGGCGCATATGCCCACCAGGACCTTCCATTCGAAAAGCTCGTCGAAGAGTTGAATCCAGAGCGGACGTTGAGCCACTCGCCACTCTTCCAGGTCATGATGACCGTGCAGAATGCCTCCTCCGCTTCCCTCCGGCTGGGCGATCTATCGGTCACGACAGTCGGACTCGGACCCGAGACGGCAAACTTCGATCTCTGGCTCTCCTTTGTTGAGCGGGTGGGCGGGATGCGTGCGGCGATTCGGTACAACACGGATCTGTTCGATGGCTGGGCGATTCGAGGCATGCTCTCTCACCTCGAGGTCCTGCTTCAGGGAATCGTGGCGGATCCGAATCGGCCGCTCTCCGAGCTCGCTCTGCTGACACCCGCAGAGCGGCATCGGGTCCTCGTCGAGTGGAATCGCACCGAGTCTCAGTATCCGCGCGAGAAGCCCATGCACCGTCTTTTCGAGGAGCAAGCGGAGCGGGCGCCGGATGCGATCGCGGTCGAGTTCGAAAGCAACCGAATGACATACCAGGAGTTGAACCGGCGCTCTAATCAACTGTCTCGGCACTTACGTGCCATGGGAGTCGGCCCCGAAGTCCTGGTCGGGTTGTTTCTCGAGCGGTCCTTCGACATGGTGGTCGCCCTCTTCGGGATTCTCAAGGCGGGCGGATCGTATCTGCCGCTCGACCCCAACTATCCTCCTGATCGCATCTC
>JBBQNC010000161.1:0-8218 GCA_038329555.1 Thermoanaerobaculia bacterium | reverse complement strand
CCACCCGAGAAGCCAGGCGGCAGGCATTCTGGGGCGGCGGCGGCGGCGGCCGTTCGTCATCGGGCGGATGAAAGCACACGCACAGGGAATTCGACGCACGGATCTTTGCGCCTTCGTCGATGATCGACGACCGACACCAGGAAGGGGAGGGGCGCGGGACCGATCGTCATCATGTCGGCCCCTTTCGATCCGGCGAGAAGGGTCCGGCCGGAACGGCCAGCCGGTGCGGAGCCTCTCCCGGCGTCGATTCGTGGCCGGCGAACGGCGCCGCTGGCCCGCGGCCGACGACGATTCCGCGCTCCAGCGCGACGACCTCGTCGGCGAGCATCTGCACCTCCGCGGCGTCGTGGGCGACGTAGAGCATGGGAATCGGAAACTCGTCGCGAACCGCCCTCAGGTACGAAAGGATCCGGGACTTCAGCTCGGGATGCAGGCCGGCGAGCGGCTCGTCGCACAGCAGGAGCCGCGGGTCCGCGAGGAGCGCGCGCCCGACCGCCACGCGGCGGCGTTCCCCCCCCGAGAGGTTCGCGATTCCCCTGTCCAGGAGGGCTCCCAGCTCGAGGACGCCCACGACTCGGTCGAACGGCTGCATCGCCGAGGCGCTCCGCTCGGCCGCGGCGCCGTACATCAGGTTCCGGCGGACCGTCAGGTGAGGAAAGAGGGTTTCGTCCTGGGGGACGTACCCGATCTGCCGCCGGCGCGTCGGGAGCGCCCTTCCCCGCTCGGCGTCGACGAGCATTTTTCCGTCCAGAGCGATGCGGCCCTGGACCGGCGTCCGGAACCCGGCGATCGTCTCGAGCAGCGAGGTCTTTCCAGCTCCGGAAGGGCCGACGATCGCCGTCACCCGGCTGCCGAGTTCGAGATGGACGCGGAGCGTGAACTCGGCCAGGGGAAGCTCGAGATGCGAGATCTCGAGCATTGTCAGACGAGCCGGCCGCGGCGGCTCAAGATGGTCTCGCCGATCCAGACCGCGACGAAGCAGATGGCGACCGAGACGGCGAGAAGGGGCCAGGCGCGGTCGTCGCGTCCGATCTGGACGAAGTTGTAGATGGCGAGAGACATGGTGGAGGTCTTCCGCGGGATGTTGCCCGCGACGAGCACCGTCGCTCCGAACTCACCGAGCGCGCGCGCGAAGGCGAGCAGCAGACCTCCGACGATGCCGCGGATCGCGAGCGGGAGAGTCATGCTGAAGAACACGCGCGGCTCGCCCGCCCCCAAGCTTCGCGCCATCTGCTCGAGGCGCGGGTTGACGTCGTCGAACGCGATGCGCGCCCCGCGCACGAGCAGCGGAAACGACATGACCATCATCGCGAGCACGACCGCCTTCCACGTGAAGATCACCTCGACTCCCATCCGGTCGAGCCAGGACCCGAGGGCTCCGCGCCGGCCGAGCAGCCGAAGCAGGATCAGCCCCGTCGCGACGGGAGGCATGACCAAGGGCAGCGCGACGAGAGTCTCCACGACCGCCTTCCCGCGCCAGGTCTTTCGAGAGAGGACCCAGGCGACCGCGAGGGCGGGAGCCGTCATGAGGATCGTGGCGAGCGCCGCGACCCGGAGCGTGAACCAGATGGTCCACGCGGCCTCCGAGGAGAGAAAGTCGATCACCGCGCCACCTGAAACCCGTGTCCCCGGAAGATGGCCAACCCGCCGGGCGACGCGAGAAACTCGAGGAAGCGGCGGGCGCCGTGCGGGTTCTTCGCGTGGACCAGTACGGCGGCCGGGTACGAGATCCGCGGGCCCTCGGACGCGGCAACTTCGAAGGCCACGCGCACCTTCTTCGAGACGAGGGCGTCCGTCCTGTAGACGATGGCCACGTCCGCGTTTCCGGCCTCCACGGCTGCGAGCGCCGCCCGGACGTTTTCCGTCGGCACGACCTTCCCCTTCACTCGCTCCCAGAGCCCTTTCTGCAGCAGGTAATGCCGGGCATAGATACCGGCGGGAACGCTCCGTGTCTCCCCGAGTGCGATCGTCCGGACGTCCGGTTTCAGGAGGTCCTCCGGAGACGCGACCGCGGGGGCTCGGTCCCTGGAGACGACGAACACGAGGGTGTTCGAGAGGAGGCTCGTTCTCGTCTTCCGATCGAGGAGATTCGCGGCGGCGAGCTCGTCCATCCTGGCTTCGTCGGCGGAAAAGAAGAGGTCGGCCGGTGCACCCTCCGCGATCTGCCGGGCGAGCAGGCTCGACGCCCCGACGTTGAGGACGACCGCGTCGCCGCCCTGTTTGGTCCAGGCCGCGGAAGCCTCCTGAATCGCCTCCGTGAGGCTCGACGCCGCGGAGACTCGGACCTCGGCCGCCCCGAGCCACCCGGTGGACGCAGAAAAGCCGAGGCAGGCGGCGAACGCGAGCGCGTCGTATCGAAGAATCCTCACGGTCCGGCCGCCTCCTTTCCGTTATATCCGGCGAAGTATAACGAAGAGGAAGCGGGGGAATTCTCTCAGGGAGCGATCAGGCTCCGCAGTCGCTTCCAGGCCGGTTTCATCGCCGCGAGACTGAAGGTCTCCATGCGGCGGTACAGAGCGAGGACGGACTTTCCCATCGGTGTCAGGGACGCTTTTCCGTGACCCGCCCCGCCGCGCTCGGTGAGGACCAGGGGAGCCCGGAATCCCCGGTTCAGCATCTGAACGAGCTTCCAGGCGCGCATGTACGACATTCCGAGCTCGTCGGCCGCGCCGCGCAGTCCGCCCAACCGTTGAATCGCCTCGAGAAGGTCCGCCTTGCCGGGCCCGAGCAGAATGTCTTCCGCCCGGGTGATCCGGATGCGAGGACGGATCGTGGCTTTGGGACGGCTCGAACGCTTCTTCACACCGCCGGCTCACTCTTCACGCGACGCGCCCACCCGAGGCATTCCCCTCTCCCCCGGACGCGGGGGAGAGGAGGGTGAGGGGGATCCGCCCCTTCGGCTCGACCGCGGACCTTCTGAGGTCCCGCACGACTGGCTATGGAACCGGTGACGTGAGCGGCTTGCCCTTCTCGGCGAAGAACACGACGGAGAGCTTCGCGGGAGTGCTGCCCTTGTTGGTCCCCTCGTGCACCTGTCCCGGCGCAATCTTGAAGACGTCGCCCGCCTTCATCGTCCTCGGGGGCTGGCCGTCGATCTCCATCGTCGGAGTGCCCTCGAGAACGTAGGCGAACACGTCGGCGGGATGGGTGTGCTTGCCTTCCGCCGCGCCGGGCGGCAGCTCGACCGGCACCATCACCGCTTCGCGCCCCGGGACGGTGGAGTCCTGCTTCATGAGAACCGTACGCTTCACCGCCGTCGCGCTCTGCGCCTTCAACTCCCTGATCCCGATGATTCCCGCGCCGACGACGGCGATGGCCACGAAGATGGCGAACTTCGACCGGCTACTTTTCATAGACCCCTCCTCGTTGTGGCCATTCTCTCTCTCCGGGAACCCGATCCCTGGGGAGACGAGAGACGAGAGGACCGCCTCCCGAGGCAATGGGTCCCCAAGAATTTCCTCTCCCCCGGGCTCGGGGGAGAGGGTCAGGGTGAGGGGGATCTTCTCGCCGGGGAGCGAAACAAGTGCGGCCTTGACGGCCTACTTTTTCGCGGCTGCCGCCGGCTTCGCCGCATCGACCGGCTTGATGTCGAACTTCCCGTTGCTCTGGATGAAGAACAGGCACTCCGAGGCCTTGTCGCAGCTCGTTGTATGCCGATAGTTCCCGCCGGACTGCATCAGGTAGGAGCCGGGTCCCAGTCGGACTTCGGGCTTTCCTTCCGGTCCGTGAATGAACGTCCCCGATATGACGACGATCTTCATGGCATTCGTGTGCGTGTGCAGCGGAGCAACGAATCCCGCCGGAAACTTGGTGAACCCGCCGAACGCGCCCTTCGTGTGGTCGCCCCACACATCCGCGTTCTTGACGCCCGGAGCGTTGGGGTCGAGATCGGTCCATTTCAAGTCGCTGCTCGGGACGATGACGGCCTTGGCGGCTCCCGCTTTCAGGACGCTCTTAGCCTTTGGCTCTCCGGATGCCTGCGCCAGGACTGCCGCCGTCAGAAGGAACGAAACGGCAAACGCCAGGACGTTTCTGGGCCTCATGGAACCCTCCTTGTCGTTAAAACAGTGCGCCGAAGGCTATCACCGGAGGCCGACGCGGCGGGAGCGACGGGTCCCCCTCACCTGACCCTCTCCCCCGCGTCCCGGGGGAGAGGAGGATCTGGGAGACCGCGCAGCGGAGGCGGAAGCGCGGCGGTCTAGTCCCTCTCGTGCTCCCCGCGCGTGAGCACCGTGATGACTCCCATCATGGGCGTCCCGAAATTGCCGTTCGGGTCCTGGATCCCGCCGTCCGGTCCGGGCGCCGCCGGTTGATGCGCCTCGTCCAGGTGAGAGTGGAACCGGCAGTAATAGACGAACGTCCCGGGATGGTCGAATCGAAGCGTGAACGTCCCGGGCCGCCCTCCGTTGTTGTCAGTCCCGACGATGAGCACGTTCGTGCCGTTGTGCCCGGCGGTGTTGAAGAAGTCGTCGCTGACGACTGTGTGATCGTCCGTGTCGTTGTTGATCCACTTGACCGCCTCGCCTGCGCGGATCGTCAACGCGAACGGGGTGAAGCGGTCTTCCTCGGGAACGATCACCTGCCGGTGCGTCTTTGCCTCGTGCTCGCCGGCGACGCTCGATACGGAGAATCCGACGAAGACACCGAGCACGGCGAGACCCACGAAGACGGCGACCCTGGAAAACCGGGATGACAGAGACGTGACCATGGCGTCCTCCTGAAAAGTGCGGTCGCATCAGTGGACCGTGCCGCGAATCACATCAATCGGCCCGCCAGTTGAGCGTTTCTTAACCCTTCTCTTAGAGAGGCGGTAGAGCCTTCCGGATCACCGCGAAGGGAGATTCTTCGGTGTGCGGGCCCGTGCGTGCCAGCGAGCAATGGTCCCCGGCGCGAGCCTCCTGCCATCCCCACGCGCGGACCACTGGACCGGACGGTCCTTCCCGCGCACAATCCGGCGCGTGGCCCCCGAACGTCCGATGTCGAGGAACGCGGCGATTCTCCTGGGCGCCGTGGTCGCCCTCACGGGCCTCGCGATCATCGGGGTCGCCTTTTTCGCGAAGCCGGATGGCTTTCACGCGCCTCGCTGGGTGGTCGCCTGCGCGGGAGGCTCGTTCCTGGTCTTCGGGAGCTGGACGGGCGCCCTTTACGCCAGGGGCTACGACCCGACCCGCGAGAAGGAGACGCTCCCGTCCCCGCGCCTGCAGCTTCTCGTCCTGCTCCCGGGGCTGCTCTTCTTCGCCGCGCCCTTCCACTGGATCGCGTTCGGTCCCGGCCCGCGCCAGTTCTCATCCACCTTCTCGATGCCATTCCTCTCCGCGCGCCATGCGACTTCCGGTCTCTCCGGCCGGGTCATGTTCGGCATCGGCGCGCTCCTGATCGACGCGATTCTGGTGGCCGCCGTGGTCCGCTTCGTCCGGAGCGAGCGGACTTAGGGTCAGATCTTTATCGTTCACCAGGCCCGCTCTCCCGTCGACGTCAGACGGTTGCCCCTGTGGCGAGACTCGGCCTGCGCCGGCGGCGCGCGCGTGTCTGCGAGGCCGCCAGAACGATCGCTAGCAGCGCCGCCAGCGGGGGAATCCAGGCGGCTGACGACTTCATCGCCAGCAGTGTGAAGCCCGAGACCGCGCACCAGGTCGCCGGAAGGACCATTAGCCACCCGCGACCCCGGCCTCGCGCGATGAGAAGAAGTCCGAGCGTGCCGATCGCGGTGGGGTCGGGCGCCGTCCCGACGATCTCGACGGCCTTCCATCCCCGGCCGAGGAGGGGCGTGGCGAAGGGTTCGGCCGCGAGCGCGAAGAGGAAGATCGCCAGCCCCGCCCGGCTCGCGCGATCGGCCCGCGGCTCGAACGTAGGCCCGATGCGGACGACGCCGAACCCGATCAGCAGCGCCGCTTCGAGCCCGAAGGCCCAGGCGAAATAGACGGCGGCCCAGTTGATCGTCGCGTAGCGATCCGCGTGAAACGCGATCGCGACCCACAGCCAGCAGGCCGCGAGGATCGCCGCGATCGCCCGGCCGCGGGCCGCCGAGGGCCGGCGCAGGAGCGCGAGAATCGCCAGACCCAGGCCGGCGGCCGCGATCTGCGCGGGCCAGATCGCCGCGTTGTAGATCTCGAAGAGCCGGTAGTAGGTGCGGGAGGAAAAGAGCAGAAAGTCCGAGAGGTGATAAGTCCACCACTCCGACATCAGAGCTTCTCGACGTGCGCGGCGATGCGCCGGCGCATGGCCTCGTCCGGCATTCGACCGGAAGACGCGCCGACGTTCTCTCTCACGTGGTCCACGCGTGTCGTGGCGGGAATGGCGCACACGACGGCGGGATGCGACACGATGAACTTCAACAGGACCTGAGCCCAGCTCGCGCAGTCGATCTCTCCGGCCCAGGGCGGCAGGGGAGCGCGCTCGACCTGCCGGATCAGCTCACCCCGGCGAAACGGCCGATTGCAGATGACGCCGATGCGGCGCTCTCGCGCGAGGGGCAGGATCCGCTCCTCGACGTCCCGATCGAGCACGTTGTAGGAGACCTGCACGAAGTCGATCGGCTGGCTGCGCATGATCTTCTCGACCTCGGGATGCCGCCGCCCTTCGGACGTCGTGACTCCGACGTACCGAAGCTTGCCGGCCGCCTTCATGGCGAAGAGATTCGGAAGATGCTCCTCCCAGCCCGTGAGGTTGTGGACCTCGAGGAGGTCGAACCTCGGCACGCCCCAGTGCCGCCGCGACTCCTCGATCTGCTGCGGTCCCCGCGTGCCCGACGAGATCCAGACCTTGTCCGACGAGAAGAGCTGCGACGGGTTGCCGAGCTTGCGAAGGCCGTATCCGATCACCTCCTGCGAGGAGCCGTACATCGGGGAGGAGTCGATCAGGCGGCCCCCAGCCGCGAAGAAGGCGCGCATGACCTCGGCGCACGAGTCCCGCCCGGCCGGGTCGTCGCCGACGTTGAACGTGATCCAGCTTCCGAGCCCCACGAGCGGCAGCTTCTCGCCGGTCGACGGGATGGGGCGGGTGAGGAGCGGTCCCGGACGAGCCGCTGCGGCCTCGGGACGAGCCGCCGCGCGGGAGGGACGAAGAGCCGCGGCCGCGCCCGCCGCCGCGACGAATGTCAAGAACTTGCGGCGGCTGAGGGTGTCTTCGTCTCGCATCGGCTTCGTGGATCGGGAGAACCCGCCGTGACCACACGGCATTCCGCGCGGCCGCTCGCGCCGCGAGGGCACCCCCTCAACCCTGCCCTCTCCCCGCCGGGAGAGAGGTATGAGGCGCGGAATCCTTTTCGGCGAACCCCCCCATCCGCTCGCAGCGTGAGGAGTCTCCCGAGCGTCGCGAAGGGAGGAGCCTCACGCTGTGGGAGGCGCAGCGAAGCGAAGCCAACGGTGTTACAGCGCCGGCTCCTCGCGCCCGTCGATGAGCCAGCATCCTTCGACCTTCCGGAACAGCATCGTAATCTTGCCGGCCGCGGCGCGAGCCGTATCGCCCGTCGCCTTCGGCGCGGCGAGCGGGGCGGTCAAGTCCCCGCCTCCCACCACGAGCTCGTCGACCTTGAGCGGTCCGCCGGAAGTGCCGCCGGCTTCCTTGTAGGCCGCGTCCACCTTCACGAAGACTTCTCCATGTCCCGCGCATAGGCGGGATGGTCGATCTTCTCGAATCGCGCCAGCACCTCGGGCGCCTCCATGCGGCCGAGAAGCGGCTTTCCGATTTCCTGGATCGTCGGCGCCTTGTGCTTCCTGAGGATGCCGTCGAGCTCGGCCATGAGCTTCTTTGCCGAAGCTTCCGCCTTGCTCACGGCCCCCGGCTTCTTGGAGAGCTCGGCTGACATCGCGTTCAACCCGATCGTCATCGCCGCTCCCACGGCATACTCCGCGGAGTTCCGGGTCCTCGCCGCCGGAGTCAACATGAGTATGACGCGTCCGGCGTCGCCGGTCGCCACCGCGTCACGCGAACGCGACCAGGCGTCCTGCGGGGTCCCCGCGCAAGCTGCCGGAGCGTCGGCCATAGCCGAACCCGCGCGGCGAACGTCACCGCGAACCAGAGAAGCAGAGGAGACCTGGATCGTCCGTGCGTCATGGCCTGGCTCCTTTGTTTTGGCGGCAATTATATTGGCGGCAACCGTCGCCTCCGATGCGCTGCGGCTCCCGCGACGTGAGGCTACACGTCGCCTGCGCTTCGCTCCGGGTCCCGCAGCGGGAGGCTCCACCCATCGGCGGCGCACGGGAGACTCCTCCCGCTG
>JBBQNC010000160.1:0-8283 GCA_038329555.1 Thermoanaerobaculia bacterium | reverse complement strand
CGAGAACGGGTGACCGCTCGGTGCAAGGGCCTCCCGAACGCTCCGCGGCGAGCTGGAGCCGCGGAGCGGCGAGCGCGCTGCGCGCGGAGGCGGCGCCGACCAGGAAGAAAGCGCCCGCGAGAAGGCGGGCGCTCGACAGTCGGCTCATTCCCATTCGGGAGCGAAGTATTGCACGTCGCCTTGCTTTCGCTGCGGCTCGCACGTCGGCTCCGCTGCGCTCCGCCTCCCGCGACGCAAGGCTCACGTCGCCTTCGCTTCGCTTCGGCTCCCGCAGCGCGAGGCTCCTCCCTTCGCGACGCTCGGGAGACTCCTCGCGCTGCGAGCGGATGGGTCGGAGAGGCTAGAACAGACACTGCCTTGCTCCGGAGCGACGGTGCGACAACGATTCCCCTCTCCCCCGCGGACGGGGGTGAGGGTCAGGGTGAGGGGGGTCGAAGGCACCCGAGACGGAGTGCGGCAACGAGGGAGAACCCTTTATCGGCGCGCCTTCTCCGCGGCCTTCTCCTTCTCGGGGGCGGGGTCGACCGGCGGCGTGGTATCCGCCGGGTCGGGCGGGAGGAGACCGAGGCTGCGGCGGAGCTTCATGTCGATCTCGTTGGCGAGCTCCGGGTTCTCGCGGAGGAACTGCTTCGCGTTCTCGCGTCCCTGCCCGATTCTGAGGTCGCCGTACGAGAGCCAGGCGCCGGATTTCTCGACGATTTTCGCCTCGAGACCCATGTCGAGCAGCTCGCCTTCGTGGGAAATCCCCTCCCCGTAATTGATGTCGAATTCCGCCTGGCGGAACGGGGAAGCGCACTTGTTCTTGACGACCTTCACCTTGGTCCGGGAGCCGACGACCGTGTCGCCGTCCTTCAACGACGCGATCCGCCGGATGTCGATCCGGATCGACGCGTAGAACTTCAGGGCGCGCCCGCCGGTCGTCGTCTCGGGATTTCCGAACATGACGCCGATCTTTTCGCGGATCTGGTTGATGAAGATCAGGCTGGTCTTGGACTTCGAGACGATGGCGGTGAGCTTGCGGAGCGCCTGGGACATCAGGCGCGCCTGAAGCCCCATCTGGGCCTCTCCCATCTCGCCCTCGATCTCGGCCTTGGGCACGAGCGCGGCGACCGAGTCGATGACGACCACGTCCACGGCCCCGGAGCGGATGAGCATCTCCGTGATCTCGAGCGCCTGCTCGCCGTTGTCCGGCTGCGAGACCAGCAGGTTGTCCGTATCGACGCCGAGCTTTCGGGAGTACTCGGCGTCGAGCGCGTGCTCGGCGTCGATGAACGCCGCCAGGCCGCCCGTCTTCTGAGCCTGCGCGATGATCTGGAGGGAAAGGGTCGTCTTTCCGGACGACTCGGGGCCGAAGATCTCGATGACGCGCCCTCGGGGTATGCCTCCGACTCCGAGCGCCGCGTCCACGGCCAGAGAGCCGGTGGGGATCACCTGCATGACGACTTCGGGCTGGTCGCCGAGTCGCATGATCGAGCCCTTGCCAAACTGCCGCTCGATCTGAGTCAGCGCGGTCTCGATCGCGCGCCATTTCTCGCTGGACTTGACGCTGGTTTCGCCGGGTTTCACGCTGGACATGTCCTCATCCTTTCAACGGGAAAGCAGTGAGAGTGATTCGCGCGTGTGGCGCGATTATAGACTCGGTGACCGACGCCGATGAGGACCGCGCCATCTTCTCCCGCGCCTTCGGCGGAGTCAACGCCGTCCGTCGCGCGCGGATTTCGTGAGCGTCCCATTTCGACTCTTCTCGCGACCGGGTTCGGCGTCGGGATCGCGCCTCGGGCGCCCGGAACCGTCGGATCCGCGCTCGCGCTCGCCGTGGCTTTCGGAGCGGTACGCCTGTTTCATCCCTCGCATACCCCGAGCATCTCCGCGGCGCTCGGACTCTTGGCGTCCGGGCTCGCCGTCGGGGCGCTCGGAATACCGATCACGGGCCGCGCGAGCCGCGTTATGGGCGCGAAGGACCCGGCCGCGATCGTTCTGGACGAGCTCGCCGGACAACTGATCGCGTGCTCCGCGGTGCCCCTCTTCGCCTACGCGACGGCGGCGCGCGCCGCGGGCGCCTGGCTCGGGTTCTTCCTCGCCTTCCGGATCTTCGACGTCTGGAAGTCGGGGGCGGTGCGGCGCCTCCAGGACCTTTCGGGCGGCCTGGGGATCATGGCGGACGACGTGGCCGCCGGCGCCCTCGCGGGCGGACTCACGGTGCTCGTGGGCGGGGCGCTCTCGGGGTGAGCGTCGTCCTCGCGCCGGAGGAGGGCGCCGTTCTTCCAGACGAGCTGCTCGCGCGCCACACCACCTGGCGGATCGGCGGCCCGGCGCGCTGGTTCTGCCTGATCCGGAACGAAGCAGGGCTCTCGCGCGTGCTCGCCGAGGCGGCGTCGGATCAGTTCCCCCTCGCCCTGCTCGGCATGGGCTCGAACGTCCTCGCCGCGGACGAGGGCTTTCCCGGTTACGTCGTGCGACTGTCCGGCGATTTCCTGAAGGTCGAGGTCCGGGGCGAGGTGCTGGAAGCCGGCGGCGGCGCCGCGCTCGGCGGCGTCTGCGCCGCGGCGGCGCGCGCGGGCCTGTCCGGCCTCGAGGCGATCTCGGGAATCCCTTCCTCGATCGGCGGCGCCGTCCGCATCAATGCGGGGGCGTACGGCGGCGAGATCTTCGACGTGCTCGAGTCGGTTCGCCTGGTCTCGCGCACCGGGGCCGCGCGCACCGCGCCGGCTTCGGAGATTCCGCACGGGTACCGCTGGACCCGGCTGTGCGAGACCGGGGAAATCGTCGCGTCCGCCCGGATGCGCCTCGCGCCGGCAGCGCGCGAAGCGATCGCCGAGAAGACCCGGCAGGTGGCGGGCAAACGCCGCGGCGCTCTGCCGTCCGAGCCCAACGCCGGGAGTGTCTTCAAGAACCCGCCGGACGACCATGCCGGCCGGCTCCTCGAGGCCTGCGGGTTGAAGGGCGCGCGTTGCGGCGACGCCGAGGTCTCGCAGCGCCACGCGAACGTGATCGTCAATCGCGGCGACGCGAAGGCGGGCGACGTGTTGTCGCTCATGGAGCGCATGCGGGACGCCGTCCGCGCCCGGTTCGGCATTACTCTGTTTCCCGAAGTGGAAATGCTCGGTCTCCGGTGGAATCCTTGAGGGCGCTCCTTTTGGCGGGCGGCGGGGGCACCCGGCTCTGGCCCCTCTCGACGGAGGAGACCCCCAAGCAGTTCCTTCCGCTGGTCACCACCCGCTCGCTCCTGGCCGAGACGCGGGACCGCGTCGCATCGCTCGGAGGCGAGGTCTTCGTCGCCACCGCCTCGCGCCATGCCGAGAAGGTCCGCCGCGAGCTTCCCGACATCCCGCCGGAACGGATCTTCGCAGAGCCTTGCCGGCGCAACTCGGGCCCCGCCGTCATCTTCGCCGCGCTTGCGTTCTCGGAGGACGGCGACCCGTTGACCGCGGCCATCCCCTCCGACCAGACCGTCGCGGACGCCTCCGCGTTCTGTTCCGCGATCCGCGCGGCGGGAAAGGCGGCCGACGCGGCGCCGGTCGTCCTGCTGGGAGTCCCTCCGACGCGCCCGGAGACGGACTACGGGTATCTGGAGGTCCGTCCGGACGCGAGGTCCCGGACGCTCGACGTGCTGCGCTTCGTCGAGAAACCGTCCCTGGAGCGCGCGGAAGAGCTGGTCCGGGCGGGGTGTCTCTGGAACGCCGGGATCTTCGTCTTTCGACCCTCCCGTTTCCTGGCGGAGGCGCGACGGGTGGCGCCCGATCTCGTGTCCGGCGTGGAGGCTTACCGGAAGGCCCGGGGCCGCCCGGGCGGGGAAGCGGCCGCGAGAGCCGCCTACGAGGCCCTCCCGGACATCTCGATCGACTATGCCGTGATGGAGAAGGCCGTGGGCGTCCGCGCGATCCCCCTTCGCGCCGGCTGGAGCGACGTCGGCACCTGGAGGGCGATCCGCGAGCTCAAGGGGCCCTCCGACGAGCGGGGGAACCTGATCGTCGCCGATCGCCCGGTCATTGCCCCGGGCATCTCCGATTCCGCGATCGTCCTCGGGGAAGCGGGGATCCTGGTGCTGCCCTTCGAGCGCGAGCGGGAGCTCAAAAGCGCGGTCGAGGCATCGAAACGGGAAGAGTCGGGTGCAAAATAGCGTTGAAACCGTACACCCCATGAACATGGCATCGACGATGACCGAGACGGCGACGCCCTTGGACCGCCTGCGAGCCAACGTCCGGCTCGTTTACCGCGGAGATCCCCGGGCGGTGGATCTCGTCCTGATCGCGCTGCTCTCGCGGGGCCACGTGCTCATCGAAGACGTCCCCGGGGTCGGAAAGACGACTCTCGCCCGGGCCCTGGGCCGGAGCCTGTCGCTCGACTTCCGGCGGATTCAGTTCACGAGCGACACAATGCCCGCGGACGTTCTCGGCGTGTCCGTGTTCCAGTCCGGCACGGAACGCTTTGAGTTCCATCCCGGACCGATCTTCGCCAACGTGGTGCTCGCGGACGAGATCAATCGGGCGACCCCGAAGACCCAGTCCGCGCTGCTCGAAGCCATGAACGAGGGAGCCGTGACGCTCGACTCGGAGCGCCGCGTCCTGCCGCAGCCGTTCATCGTGGTCGCCACGCAGAACCCGATCGAGTATCTGGGCACGTACCCGCTTCCCGAGTCGCAGATGGACCGTTTCTTCCTGCGTCTGTCGCTCGGATATCCGGCCGCCGATGAGGAGAAGATGCTTCTGCGCCGGGGAGGTACGGAGCGCGCTCTCGCGGCGATCCCGGCCGTCCTCGGTCCCGCCGAGCTTCTGAAGCTCCAGGACCGGACCGAAGCCGTGGCCGTTTCCGACCGCCTTCTCGACTACATCCACGTCTTAGTCGAGGTCTCCCGAAAGACGCCGGACCTCCGTCTGCCGATCTCGACCCGCGGCGCTCAGGCGCTCTTTCGCGCGACCCAGGCCCGGGCGCTGCTCGCGGGCCGCGACTTCGCCATCCCCGACGACGTTCAGGCGATCGCCGAAGCGGTCCTCGCGCACCGGATCCTCTCGACCGCGTCCGACGGCTTCGGGGCCGGCGGCCGCGAGCGGGACGTGGTGCGCAAGATCCTCTCGCAGGTGCCGGTGCCGGTCTGAGTTGTGAGTTGTGAGTCCTCAGTTGTCGGTCTCGAGTTCTCGGTTTGAGATGACATCCCCCGCGTTAACTCAAAACTCAAAACTCAAAACTCAAAACTCCTCATGACTCGCCTGATCCCCGACTGGGAGATCCGGATCACGAACTTCGGGCTCGGCTACATCCTGATGTGCCTCGTCGTCGCGATCGGCGCGACGAACACGGGGAACAACGGCCTCTATCTCGTGCTCGCGGCGATGCTCGCCTCGATGGCCGTCTCGGGCTTCGTCTCGCGCCGGAACGTCCGCGGCGTCACGTGCGAGGTGGAACCGGTGGGAGAGGTGTTCGCCGGGCGCCCCGCGCTCCTGAAGGTCTCCCTCGAGAACCGTCTGAGATCCGGAACCGCCCAGGCGCTCTTTTTCCTTCACGGGGGGCTTCCGGGTCCGCTCTGGGTCGAGCCCCTCGCTCCCGGAGAGCGCCGCGAGCTGCTCGTCGAGGGCTCTTACCCGCGGCGCGGAATCGTCCGTGAGCCCGACGCCGGTCTCCTCTCCCGCTTTCCGCTCGGCCTCTTCCGCAAGTACCGCCGCGCGAAGCTCGCCCGCGAGATCGTCGTGTATCCCGCCCCGGAGAGCGCGCGATTCGAGGAGCCGGCGCCCGAAATCTCGCCCGGGGGCCGCCCTCACAGGGGCCGGCGCGGAGGCGGGGCCGACATCCGCACGTTGCGCGACTTCGTTCCCGGAGACGATCCCCGGGACGTGCACTGGAAGCAGTCGGCCCGGATGCGCCGCTGGATCGTGCGCGAAAGAGAGGCGGAGCGCGACCGGGCGGTCGTGCTCGCGGTCGACAACGCGCTACCGGTCCCCGAAGACCCGATCGCTCTGGCGAGCCTCGAGCGCGCGATCTCGCGGTGCGCCGGAGAGGCCCTGCTTCTGCTCTCGCGAGGCTCGGACGTCGGCTTCCAGGCGCGGGGCATGCGCGTGGCCGCGTCGTCGGGCCGGACGCAGCGCGGCCGCATCCTGGACGCCCTGGGCCGTCTCGAGGCCATCCCGGCCGCCGGAGCTCCCGGCTTCCCACCTCTCGGCCCCGGGCAATTGCGCATCCTGGTGTCTGGATGAAGCGATGAAGCGCTGGTTGCGGGATACCCCCGAGATCCCCGAGGGGCTGCGCGGAGCGTACCTGCTCGTGCTGGCTCCCGTGGCGATGCTCGCGCCCGTACCCCTCTTCTGGACCGAGGGAGTCCTGCCTCTCGCTCTGGCCGCCTACGAGCTCTCCCTGCTCCTCCTGTGGTGGCGGGCCCGATCGGATCATCCCGTCCGGCTCTCCGATTCGATCTTGAACGCCCTCGGCATCTCGTACTTCGTATGGCTCGGAGTCGAGGTCGCGGTCTTCCACCACGGCCTGCTGCGATCGGTCTCCCACCTCCTCCTCTTCACGGCGATCGCCAAGCTCGCCTCGCTCAAACGCCCCGGCGAGGCGCGGACGGCGCTCCTGGTCCTGTTCCTGATCACGCTTGCGTCCGCCTCGTCGGCCACGCACGTCGCGTCCCTGCTCTATTTCGCCGCGATGGCCTTTCTGGGCTTTCGGGCCCTCGGACGCCTCGCGGTCCTCGCCGACTTCGACGAGGCTCCGCCCGACCGGGTCCTCCGGGCGGTCCCGACCCGGGGGGTGGCCGCGACGGTCATCGTGGCGGCGGCCCTGGTGACGGCGCCGTTGTTCTATGCGCTCCCCCGCGTGCGGAGCCCCTACGTCACGGCGCGAATCCGGATCGACGATGCGCTTTCGACGGCCCTCGCGGCGGATCGCGTCGACCTCGAGGGCTTCGGCGCCGCGAAGCGAAGCGATCGGGTCGTGCTCCGCATGCTCGTGGCCCCCGACCGTCTCCGCCCCCGCGTCCTGAGGCTGCGAGAGGCGGTATTCACGGATTACCGGGGCGGGGTCTGGACCCGGGACCCCCACAGGACGGGCTTCGTAACGCGGCGCGGGGCGCGCACCGCCTCGCTGCTGCCCGGAGTCCGCCCCGATCAGGCTCTCGCAGGCCGCGTGGCGATCGACTTGAATCCTTTCGTCAACGGATTTCTCTTTCTTCCGTACGAAGCGGTCGGTCTCGCGCTCGACCGGGGCTATCCGGTCGCCCTGACGGACGGCATCGTGCGCCTCTCGGCCAGCCGCCGGTCGGTGCGCTATACCGCCGCGGTCCGTCGCAGCGACCCGCGCGGACTCGGGGCCAGCGCGATCGATCCAGCCGTCGTGCCGCCGGAGATCCGCGAGTACGCCGCCCGGATCGCCGGGGACGTCACCGATCCCGCCGAACTCGCCCGGCGCATCCGCGAGAACTTTTCGGAGAAGTTCGTCTACACGCTCGACCCCCCGCGCGGCACCGGCGATCCGATCGTCCACTTTCTCCTTCGGTCCCGCGCCGGCCACTGCGAGTTCTTCGCGTCGGCTGCGGCGCTCATGCTGACGGCGCGAGGGATTCCGGCCCGTCTGGTCACGGGCTCCTACGGCGGCGAGGCCGGATTCTTTTCCTCCGCGATCCTGGTCCGGGGGACGAATCTTCACGCCTGGGTCGAGGCGGAGCTCGACGGCTCCGGCTTCTCCGTTTTCGACCCGACGCCCGCGGGGGGCGTGCCACCCGCCGTTTCCCAGGGATCCTTCTGGAGAGGGATCGCGAATCTGGGGCGGGAGTCCGAGTCCTTCTACGACCGGAGGATCCTCGGATTCGACGCGATGGATCAGGCGCAGTTCTTGGACGTCGCGCGTCAATCGGTCGGGAGCGCCGCCGAGAGCGTCTCCGGGTGGCGGCCGTTTTCCGGGCCGATCGCGCCGGCGGTCCGGACGGCGGCGGCCGTTCTGGTGGCGCTCTCACTCCTCGCCTTTCTGCGGAGTCTGCGCGCTCGCCGGAGCCGCGTGCCCGCGCCGACCCGGGCCTATCTCCGCCTGCGCGGGATGCTCGCGCGGCGACTGGGCGGCCTCTCGGCCTCGACCCCGCCCGCGGAGGTCGCGCGTCTCTTCGCCGAGGAGGTGCCCGACGCCGGCGACGACGCCCGCGCCGTGGTGGCGATCTATTGCGAGAGCGCCTTCGGCGGCCGCGATCCTGCGCCCGGCGCGCAGTCGGAGCTCGTCGCGCGGTTGCGGCGGCTTCGAAAACTCGCCTGACGGAGGCGGATCGTGCTCCGGCCGCAGGGAGGACCCGCGGCGCCGCGCGGAGTC
>JBBQNC010000159.1:0-8290 GCA_038329555.1 Thermoanaerobaculia bacterium | reverse complement strand
GTGCCCCGGGAAGCACAACGGTTCTCCAATCCCCTCCTGGACGACGTCGTGGAGATGACGCGGGCGGAAGTGCCCGATGCGACCATCCTCGCCTTTCTCCGGGCGCGGCGGGCCCGGCTCGACGCCGACGTGACGGCGCAGGACCTCATTCGCCTTCACCGCGCCGGCGTCCATGACGAAGTGGTCGCATACATCGCGGGAGTCGCCGGCCTCGAGGAGGCCGCCACTCCCGAACGAGAAGCACCCGCGGCCGCCGAGGCAGAACCGCCCGCCGAGACACCGGATTCCGAGCCGGCCGACGTCGAGCCGGTTCCCGTCGACGACGGAGGACTCGTGATGGGCGTGTACGACCCGATTCCGATCAACGACTACCCGTGCTGGCCCCCCGGATGGGGCGCTCCGTCCGATGCTTGCGGAGACGTGATCTTCATCGGGGGCATCGGATTCGTCGGGCGGGGCCGTCATGGCGACCGCGGGAGGGTGCGCGAGGGCGCCGGACCGGCCGACGGCGGTCACCGGGGCAGCGGCGACCGGCGAGGGGGACGGCCGGGAGACCGTCCGGAGTCGGATCGCGGAGGCCGCGACGCCGGACCGGGACGATCCGGCCATGCCGGCGGGCACGGCGGCCATCCCGAAGGCGGCCGCGGACCGCACTGACCCGGCGCGACGCGAAGTTTCTGGAAGACAACCCGGGACCCAGGATCCCCGGCTCCCCGCCGCGGGGAGTAGAATTTCCTTCATGACCACCATCCAGCGAGCCCTCGCGCTTTCCGCGATCCTGTTGCTCTCCGCCCTTTCCGCAACGGCCCGGCCCCGCTCCGAGACACGTTTCGCGAACCCGCTCCTGGACGACGTCGTCCAGATGACGCGAGCGGAGCTCCCCGACGCCACGATCGTCGCGTATCTCCGAGCGAGGCGCGCGCGGCTCGAAGCCGACGTCACCGCCGCGGATCTGATCCGTCTCCGTCGCGCGGGCGTCCGCGAAACAGTCGTCGCGTACGTGGCGGGCGTCGCGGACATCGAAGTCCGCACCGAGCCGGGACACCAGGACGTCGACCGTGACCGCGACGGGGATCGCGACCGGGAGCTCGAGTACGAATCGCGGGGCGATTCCGAATCGCGCGGCGATTCCGCCGTCGCCGTCGATCCGGATGACGATGCGGGAGCGGCGGTCGCCGTCTATCCCCGCTATGGGTACCCCTACCCGTACTGGTACGCCTACTCGCCCTACGGCTTCGGCTGTTCGCCCTACGGCTACGGGTACGGCTACGGCTTCGGGGGCTCGATCTTCATCGGCGGCCGATTCCACGGCGGCGGGTTTCACCGGGGCGGAGGACACCGCGGCGGGCACTCCCAATGGGGAGGCCATCGGGGCGGCCAGGGTCATTCCGGGTTCCGCGGAGGAAGCGGAAGCCACCACGGCGGCGGCGATTCGAGCGGAGGCCGCGGCCGGCACTAGCCTGCACCAGTCCCCGGCGGCCGTCCGGCACGGGACGGCCGTCCGCCGGGACCTCTTCTTCCTTCGCCTTCGCCTTCGCCTTCGCCTTCGCGGCTCCCTCCGATTCGAGCGAAACGATTCCTGCTAACCCCGGCCTCCGAGGGGATTTCCAGTTCTCCCGGCGTGAAACCCCGATCCCTCCCCGGAGACCTTCACCGCCTTCGCGGCGGCGCTGGGGACGGGCAAGAGCTCCATCCTACGGACCAGGAGCGGGACATGCTCCTGACCACGCTCCAGGAGTTCGGGCAGGACAAGTTGATCGAGACTCTCCAGAAGATCCGTCCGCGCATCGGTTACATGCGGACGCCGAACTCGATCGGATACGACTTCTACTACGCGCGCAACCATCCGATTCCGGACGGAACTCGTCGCGTGGTCGTGGCGACCAACCGCCGCGTGAGCTTTCGCGAAGCCGTAAACAACACCCGGTCGATGGACTATCAATTGACCCTGATCGAGCTGCACCTCGACGCCAACGGGAAGGGGGACGGCAAGCTCGTTCCCGCCGCGAAGGTGACGTGGGACAAGGAAGCCAAGCGGATCGAGATCGAGAACTACAACGCGCTTCCCGTCGACCTGATCCAGGTCGTCGCGAAGAATTCCTGACCGCCTCGCCGTGAAGCCCCCGCTCCCTCGGGGATCGCGCCGGGGGGAGCCGCCGGACGGACGCCCGCCGCGAGACCAGCCGGGCGTCGATCACCGAGAAGGGGCTGGCCGTCGCCCGACGCGCTGCAGGCGGATCCCTCAGTCGGATGCCGCTTCGACCTCGCAGAACCCCGGATACCGCGTGACGAAGCCGGCCACGTTTACCTCCAGGTCGGCCACGAATCGCCCGCCGGCGCTTTCGTAGCGATACAGCGAGGCCGAGGCGCGACGGTAGGTCTGCTCGAGCGGCTCTAGGGCGAACGCGGGGAATCGAAGCCAGGCGGCCCGGATGGCGACTTCACGTCCGACCTCGAGCGCCAGCCGGCGGATCGGAAGGAGGTTCGTCGAGGGACTGAAGTTCAGATCGACGTCCACGCATCCGTCGAGCTCCGGCTGACACACGCCGTTCAACGACCAGCGACGAGACGGGTCGACGTCGATTTCGACTCGGAGGGTCCTGTCCCGGACCCAACCGTCGACCCGCGCGGACACCGTGTTCCAGGCCTCGTCGGCGAGGACGGAATAGTCGAGGAGGCAGGGGCCGGACTCGTGCTGGAAGACGGCGCTTCCCGCGAGCCGCCATCCCCGATCCGACCGCTCCACGCGACAGGCCTCGTGGCCGCGCCGGTCGAGGCGCCGCCAGAGAATCGACGCGGACTCCCCGGACTCAGCGCCGGGGAGCGCTTCGCCGCCGCGCCGCTGGGGCATCTCCGTCTTTCTTCACTCCCTGACTCTCGCCGCCTCCCCCCGCGCTGTCACCGTCGACCCGCGCCATGACTCCGCGAAGCGGACACCCGATGGCCCGATGGCCCGATGACCCGATGACCCGATGGCCCGATGGCCCGATGGCCCGATGGCCCGATCTGCCGCCGATGGCCGGATAGACGCGCGCGCGCGTCAGATCCTCCGAAACTTCTTCGGGACGTCGTCGCATCGCTGGATGCGATGAGCCGGTCACCAGCCGATCCCGTAGTCTTCTCCGTGGTCGCTCGAGCCGCCCCACATCGTGGCGTGCGCCCGGTCGAGCCAGATCGCGTTGATCGGGCCGCTCGTCTTCGCGCGCGGGTCGAGCCGGTACCCCATCTTCGAGAGCTCGTCGCGGACCCACGGCGGAAGCGACTCATGGACCATCAGGTAGCCGGGCTTCGACTCGTGGGCTCCGAACGAGCTTCGCATCTGCTCGCTGTTGATGTTCGCGGCCTCCGACGCCTGCTGCGGCGTCATGCCGAACTCGACCACGTTCAGGAAGAACTGGAGCAGGTTCTGGTCCTGGGAGTCGCCGCCCTGCACGGCGAAGGCGAGGTACGGCTTGCCGTCCTTCATCGCGAGCGTGGGTGTCAGCGTCACGCGCGGGCGCTTGCCGGGCTCAAGCACGTTGAACGGGTTTTCGGCGCGATCGACGACGAAGCTCTGCATGCGCTGGCTCATGCCGATGCCGGTCTTTCCCGCGATGACGGCGGGGACCCAGCCGCCGCTCGGAGTGACCGACACGACCCAGCCCTCCGCATCCGCCGCCTCGACAGAGGTCGTTCCGGCGTAGAACTCCTCTTCGTACGAACGCGAGCGCTCGCGCCCCGGCCCTCGCGAGGCCGCCTCCGTGGAAGCGGCGGCCGCCTTCTTCGGAGCGGGCGGCGGCCATTTCGCGAGGAGGTCCGCGTACGGGTTCTTGCCGCCCTGGAAGGGGTAGGGGTCGCCCGGTTTCGCGTTCGCGTCGTTTTTGACCCAGTCGATCCCCGCGGCGCGGGCCTTCGCGTACTCCTTCGAAAGCAGGCCGCGCGTCGGCTCCTCGGGAGGAAAGTAGGGATCGCCGTAGTAGAAGTCGCGATCGGCAAACGCCAGGTTCATCGCCTGGTAGATCGCGTGGATGTACCGGGCGCTGTTGTAGCCCATCGCCTTGAGGTCCATCGTCTCCAGAATGTTCAACGCCTGGAGCATGGCCGGACCCTGCGTCCAGACGTCGAGCTTGTAGACGTCGATCCCCTTGTAGGTGGTCTTGAGCGGCTCTTCGATCCGGACCTTCCAGAGGGCGAGGTCCTCGACGGTGTGGAGGCCGCCGACTTCGTGGGAGCCGCGGACGAATTCCCGGGCGATGTCGCCGCGATAGAAGCGGTCGTAGGCGGCGAGGATCGCGGCCTTGCGGCTCTTGCCCGCCGCGAGCGCCTGCTTCTCCGCCTCGACGAGTTTTCGGAGCGTCGCCGCGAGATCCGGCTGACGGAAGATTTCGCCGGCGTCGGGAGGCCCGTCGCCCGGGTGGGGGAAGAAGACGCGGCGCGAATCGGGCCATTTGAGGAGCCACTCCTTCTGCCGGACGACGGTCGAGACGAGCTGCTGCTCGATCGGATAGCCGTCGGCCATCTCGATCGCGGGCGCGAGGACGTCGGCGAGCGGGAGCTTTCCGTACTCGGCGAGCATCACGAGGATTCCGCCGGGCGTTCCGGGCGTGAGGGCCGCGAGTGGCCCGAACTCGGGCGGATACGGCATCCCCTTCGAGCGGAAGAGGTCCGGCGTCGCTCCCGTCGGCGCGACGCCGAGCGCGTCGATTCCGATGACCTTCCCGGTGTGGGGGTTGTAGATCAGGGCCTGGGTCTCGCCGCCCCAGGCGAGCGTGTCCCACATGGTGCAGGTCGCCGCAATCATCGCGCACGCGGCGTCGACGGCGTTGCCGCCCTTCTGAAACGTCATCGCGCCCGCGGTGGCGGCGAGCGGCTTGCCGGTGATCGCCAGCCACGTTTTCGCGTGAAGCGGAGGCTTATTGGTCGCGGCGGCGGCCACGGCGGCACCAACGGCGATCGCCAGCGCGCCCCCGATTGCGGCCAGTGCGGCGCCGCGCCGGGTGAGCTTCGCGGGCAAGCGGGTCATGCGTCTCTCCTTACGATTCGATGTCGGACCGGTGGATCGTAACCCGGTCCGATCCGCGAGGCGGCGCGCCGCGTCACCCCGCCGACTTGCAAGCGGATCAGACGAACGAAAGGGAGCGACGCGGGGACGAGGACCGCGCCGGAGCGGCCGAACCGCGGCGAGCCTACAATGCACCGATGATCGGAGCACCGGAACCAGGCGAGGCGGCGCCCTACTACTCTCGCTACATCGACCGCGTCCAGGGTCCGGACGTTCTGCGGGAGCTCGAGAGCCAGCTCGAAAGGACCTCGACGTTTCTTTCGGGCATCTCGGGCGACGAATCGCTTCGCCGTTATTCGCCGGAGAAGTGGAGCGTCCGGCAGGTCTGGAGCCACGTGAACGACACCGAGAGGCTCTTCGTGTCCCGCGCGTTCTGGTTCGCTCGGGGGTTCGACAGCCCGCTGCCGAGCTTCGACCAGGACGTCTCCGCCGCCGCGCACGACGCCGACGCCGTGCCGTGGGAGCGACACATCGAGGATTTCCGGGCGGTGCGAAACGCGTCGCTCACGTTCTTCCGGAACCTCGCTCCCGCGGCGTGGACGCGCCGGGGCATCGCGAGCGACAACCCCTTCAGCGTGCGGGCGCTCGCCTACATCGCGGTCGGCCACGTCGAGCACCACACCGCCGTAATCCGGGAAAAGTACCTCTAGGAGGATTCCGTTCCCGCGCCTCGCGCGGCGGCAAAAGACTCGACCCTCTCGACCACCCCTCGGACAGCGGCAGGCGGCTCCACGGAGAGCTCCAGGGCGACCGAGACGTGGCCATCGGGAATCGGCAGGACGACCTGAAAGAAGTTGCCGTAGCGGACCACGACGAAGCGCAGCCCGCCGCAATCGACGTCCCCGCGGCGCCCGAGAAGGGTCAGGAGGGTGGGGTTCACGATCCTCTCCTCGAATGCGTCGGATACCTCCGCGGACGCCCGAGCGAGGTCGGGCCTCGAGCGCGAGACCAGGATTCCGCTCCGCACGACGGCCACGTAGCGGACCTCGGGCGACCATTCGAGGAGCCGTTCGATCAGATCCTCCGTGGGTGCCATGCGCCCCTGCCTTCCGGGAATCTTGACCCCGACATGAATTCTCTTTCCGTGAGAACACAGCCGTCGGGGCTTACGTTGCAGACGGAGTACGAGAAGAAGTCGCCGCTCGGTCGCCTAAAGGAACGGGCGATATCGTTGAAAACAGCTCCCGGTGGGGAACGAACGATCGGGAAATTTCGAGATCGGAGGAGACGAATGTCCATGAGGAACCTGGCCCCTGCAATCGCCGGATTGCTGTGGATCAGCGCCGCGACGGTTGCATCGGCTGCGGTGGCGGACGCCGGCGAGAACGGCTTCACGCTGAGCGACACGCTGACGCTTTCCGTGCCCCCCGCGAAAGCCTTCGCCGCGATGGTGGAAGTCGGGAAGTGGTGGTCTTCCGAGCACACGTACTCCGGAGACGCGACGAACCTCTCGCTCGAGCCGAAAGCCAACAGTTGCTGGTGCGAGAAGCTGCCGGGGACGGGCGGCGTGCGCCACATGGCGGTCGTCTTCGTGATGCCGGGAAAGACCATCCGTCTCGAGGGGGGGCTCGGTCCTCTCCAGGCGATGGGAGTCGCCGGCAGCATGGAGTGGAAGTTCGAGCCCGCGGACAAGGGCACGAAGGTCGAAGTCCGTTACGCGGTCGGAGGCTACAGCCGCGGAGGATTCAAGGAGATCGCATCCGGCGTCGACGCCGTTCTGCACGAGCAGATCGAGCGATACAAGCGTTACGCCGACACCGCGAAACCCTGATCCACACGTCGCGAGAGCTGGCGCTCTCGCCCCCCTCACCCTTCTATGACGCGACGGCCGTCAAGCCTTCTCGTGAGCGGTAGGTCGGTTTCTTTGTCTTAGATTTCCTCCTTGGTGGCGGTTGAGCGTTGGTTGCTGTGTTGGTGGCTTCCTTTAAGAGTTGGGCCGAAGAGGCCTCGAACGACCTTCTATCCGTGCCGGCCGTTGAGGGCCGGACACCCGATGCTTTGTTCGCCCGAAGGCGATTGGAGGAAGCCCTTGGTGAAGCGCCCCATCTGACCCACGGTCTCGGCTGGGAGACCCAGGGTGGGTACGGGCGACTCAGGCCAACGCAGGATCATCATGTGTTTTTCGGCGTCGAACGCTTTCAGATGGAGAGGGTACCGGGCTTTAGCAGAGCCCCCTTGGGTCGTTCGGCGAAGGCCGAGTACCGCCAGAGGGCGATGAGCAGCCTTCGTGCGAGGGCGACGATACCGATCTTGCGCAGCCGGCTACCGCCGGCCGCAAAGCGTCTCTGGTACCACCGGGACAGATCGCTATGCGGCTGCAGACGGAGCCAGCCCCAGGCCAGGTCGATGGCGATGCCGCGGATATGGCGGTTACCGGCGCGGCTGATGCCTCTTTCGCGCGACATCTGGCCGCTCTGGAAGGGTGTCGGCGTCAGCCCCGCCAGCGAACCAACCTGACGACGGTTGCGGAAGTGGCGCCAGCCGAACTCTCGGACAAAGATCGTTGCACAGACGCGCCCGACTCCACGCAACCGCATCAGCCGCCGGATGCTCCCCGCGGCCGCTGGCGAGCCGTGCCGCACCATCTTCTTGCTCTGCGCTTCCAGATCCAAAACCTGTTGGTGGAGGAAGCGGTGACGGTCGATCTCCCGCTGCAGCCGAGCTCGCAAGCCCTCAGGCAGAGAACAGCCGTCCCACCTCCGGATCGTCTCGAGCGGATCAAGCAGACCCGTCTTGCCGGTTCGAGCGGTCGCACCCTGGCTCGCCAAGAGCCCTTTGATCCGGTTGATCAGCCGCGTCTGCTCCTTCTTGAGCGTCCGCAGCTCGCGGTGCAGATGCCGGGCATCTTCCTGCCCCTCGGACGGCACCCGCACCACGCTCCAGACTTTTCTCTCCCCGAGGTCGTAACGCAGGAGCATCGAAAGCAGCTTCACGGCGTCCAACCGGTCCGTCTTGGCGCGCCGAGCTCGTCGGTTCACCTCGATGCTGGAAGAATCCACCACCAGGTTCTCGATGCTCGAAGCCCTCAAGAACCGGTCGAGCCAAAAGCCGTCCCGCCCCGCCTCGTAGCAACTGACAACCCGACACCTCGCCAGCAAACCAAACCGCTCACGCGCTCGATCGATCGCTTCCTTTAGCCGCCCCAGATCCCTCGCCGGAATCGAGACTTCCCAGATCCTCTGGCCCAGGCCCACCGTAAAGGCAACCTTCCAAGTCTTCAAGCCCAGCTCAAAAGCCAAATACAGGCTC
>JBBQNC010000158.1:0-8310 GCA_038329555.1 Thermoanaerobaculia bacterium | reverse complement strand
GAAGTAAGACCCGTCCCGCGCGCGGAGGAAGAAGCCCGGCAGGATGTCGCAGCCGCAGAAGCGCGCGAGGAGAGCGGGGGAGCGCAGGAAGGGCGTCGGACGCCCGAAGAAGGGGACGACGACCTGGTCCTCGGGGTAGGCCCGGTCGACGAGCAGCGCGACGGCGCGTCCCCGGTCGACGGCCGCCCGGACCTTGAAGGCCGTCCCCATCGACGAGCCGATGTCGATCGACTCCACGCCGAGGCGCGTGCGCAGATGAAGGCGCATGTCCTGGACGTTCGGGTCGAGCTCGGGTTGTCCGACCACCGAGGGCGTGAGCCCGTGCCTCCGGAGCGTCACGGCTCCCATCTCCCAGTTACCGACGTGACCCGTGACGAGGAGGAAGCCGCGGCCCCCGCGCCGGCTTCCGGCGAGCGCCTTCGCGTCGTCGGCGAAGGTCGTGATCTTCGGTACGAACGATTCGCTCCGCAAACGCCAGACGTCGATCGTGTGCCGCCCGTACTCGAAGAAGAGCCGCCTCGCGAGCCGGGCGGCGTCCCGCGGCGAGGCGCCCAGAGCGATGCGGAAGTTCTCGCGAATGCCCCGCTGCGTCTGACGCAGGAACGTGATGGCGATCGAGTTGCCGACGAGGTTGATGCCGTTCAGCACCGCCATGGGCAGCCACTGCGCGCCGTAATGCAAGCCGCCGTACACGATCGCGTTCGACAGCCCGTGGCTGACCCACTTTTTTCGCGCCCGCGATGCCGCGGGCGAAACTTCGGCGGGAGCCTCGGTCCCCCTGTTCCGCATCGTGCAACGACTATACAATTCTGGAGCTCCATGAACGTCCTCCTGCTTCGGCCGGATCCGGGTAACGAGCGGTTCGGCCTCGGTCCCTTCTTCCGCGTCGAGCCGCTCGGGCTCGAGTACGTCGCGGCCTCTCTCGAGGCGCGAGGACATCAGGCGTCGATCGTCGATCTGCGCTTCCGAGCCCACCGGCTCTCCACCTGGGTCCGGCGCACGCGTCCGAGCGTCGTCGGGATCTCCGCGATGCACGCGCTCGAGTTCGACCGGGTCCTCGACACCGCGCGCGAGGTGCGCCGGCTTTCGCCCGAAGCCTTCATCCTCGTCGGGGGACACGCCGCGGCGGCCTATTCCGAGCCCCTCGAGAACGGCGTGATCGACGCGGTCTGCGTGGACGACGGCGAAGAGGTCGTCCCGGCTCTCGTGGACGCGCTGTCCGCGGGACGGCCCGTCACGACGGTGCCCGCGCTCCGCGTCCGCGACGGCGAGGGATGGATCTCGACGCCGCCTCTCGCCGAGCGGACGAGCCTCGATCGGATCTCGAGCCCGGCGCGGCACCTCGTCGAACGCTACCGCAACGGGTATCACTGCCTGCTCTTCAAGCCGGTCTGGCTCGTCGAGACCGCGCGCGGCTGCCCCTTTCGCTGCAACTTCTGCTCGGTGTGGCAGCTCTATGGGCGTTCCTTCCGCGAACGCTCGATCGGGGCCGTGGTCGACGACCTGGCCTCTGTCGGCGATTCCGTCTTCATCGCCGACGACCTGTTCTGGAACCATCCGGCGCGCAGCCTCGAGCTCGCCGAGGCCCTGAAGAGGCGGGGCGTCTTCAAGCGCTGGCTCCTGGTCCAGACGCGGACCGACCTCGTCTGCCGCCACCCGGAGCTTCTCGAGGCGTGGCGCCCGCTCGCGAAGGACTTCGACATCTTCTTCGGGCTCGAAGCGGCGTCTGACGAGGGTCTCGCCCACGTCGTCAAGGACAACCAGGTTTCCTCGAGCGTCGACGCGGCACGGGTCGCGAGGTCGATGCGATACGGCGTCACGGGCAACTTCCTGGTCGATCCCGACTGGAGCGAAGAGCAGTTCAGAGAGCTCTGGGACTTCGTCGCCCTCCATGGCTTCCAGCGCGCGGGTTACACGATCCTGACGCCGCTGCCCGGCACGGAGCTCTTCCAGAAGCTCGCGCCGATCCTGCAGGGACAGCCCTGGTTCAAGTACGACATGCACCACGTTCTCTGGGAGCCGCGTCTCGGCGCGCAGCGCTTCTTCGAGCTCTATGCGGAGACCTGGCGGCGCTCCATCCTGAACACCAGCGGCGAGAAGACCTGGGTCGAGTGGATGCGGCAGGTCCGGCCCGCCCAGATTCCCTACCTGACCCGCGTCCTGTTCCGGACGCAGCGCATGATGCGGGCCGAAGCGTATCTGAGCGAGCACGAAGCCTCGCACGTCGCCGCGGTGGAGATCCCGAACGAAGCCCAGCACGCCTCGTAGCGACGGCGTCCCCGCGACGCGGCTCGACGAGGTCCTTCCGCGCTTCGACGTCTCGAAGACCTACAGCCTGGCGGTCGACGCCCCGGCGGCCGTCGCGTTCGAAGCCATGGAGTCCTACGACATGCGGGAGTCGCGCGTCACGCGTTTCCTCATGGTGCTTCGCGGATATCGCCGGCTCCGCCGGCCCCTGCGGACGGAGGGACTCGCGGCGTCCCTCGCGGGGCGCGGGTTCGTCCCCCTCGGCGGCCGCCCCGGCCGCGAGCTCGTCTTTGGGCTCGTCGGAAAATTCTGGACCCCCGCGGGCGGGTTGCGGGCCCTTTCGGCGCCGGAGTTCGAGGCGTTCCGCGAGGAAGGGTTCGCGAAGGCCGCCTGGAATCTCGCCGTCGAGCCGGTGAGCGACGGGACGTCGCGGCTCTCGACGGAGACGAGGGTGCAGTGCCTCGGCACCGGGGCGCGGCGCCGGTTCCGGATCTACTGGGCCACGATCGAGATCTTCAGCGGCGTCATCCGAATGGCCATGCTGCGCGGGATCCGCGACCGCGCGCTTTCGAGGAGGAAACCATGACCAGGATCCGCCGGGTCGGTCTCGCGATTCTCAAATGCGCCCTGTTCGGATGCATCACGGCCGTCATCGCCGCCGCGGCCCCGGCGGCCCCGGCGGCCCCGGCGGACGCCCGCGAGAGGGAGGTCGCGGCGGTTTTGGACGACTGGCACGCTGCGGCCGCCGCCGCGGACGAGGCCCGCTACTTCGGCCACTTCGCGCCCGACGCGGTCTTTCTCGGAACGGACGGCGGCGAGCGCTGGACTTCCCGGGACTTCCGCCGGTTCGCGCACCCCTACTTCGCGAAGGGGAAGGCGTGGTTTTTTCGCGCCGTCTCGCGACACGTCGCGTTCTCGCCGGACGGCGGCGTCGCGTGGTTCGACGAGGCGCTGGCGACTCCGAACCTCGGCCCCGCGCGCGGGTCGGGAGTGCTGTTGAAGACGGGCGGGGGCTGGGAGATCGCCCAGTACAACCTCTCGATACCGATTCCCAACGACCTCACCTCCGACTTCAAGAAGCGGATCGAGGAGTTCTCCCGGAAGAAGCCGGCGGGAAGTTAGATACTCCCCGCCGGCCCCGGGAGGCGCCTCATTTCTTCCGCGTGAACTCGAAGCGCGACGTGTGCTGCTTCCCCATGACCGACGCCGTCCACTCCTGCGTGAAGTGATTCGGGTTTGAGAGCGTCATGACGAGGCCCGTCATGTGCATCGCGTCCGGCGCCGCCAGGTTGGTCGCGTCCACGAACGAGAACTGGATGCGCTTCGGGTCGGCCGTTTGCGCGGAGCGCAAGCGCGGCTGATTGTTTTCGGAGCAGTAGTGCGTCATGACGAGGCCTGCGCCGTCCCGGAGGTACATCGTGATCATCTCGCTCGCCTCCGGAGAGACGAGCGTTTCCATGAGCACCGTCCCGTTCGAGACGAGCCGGTAGGTCGCGGACGTCTTGACCTTCGCGTCGGCCAGCCCCTCCCACTCGCCCTGAAGCGACTTCATCGATTCCCACGCGGCGTTGCCTCCGCCGGCGCGGGGCGCGTCGGTTCCGGAGAGAGTGAGCGCCCACCCGAAACCTGCAACTGCGATCGCGATCGCGGCGACTCGTGAAACCCGACGTCTCATGATGTCCTCCCTTTTCGAATTCTCTGTCGATCGAAGCGGCTTTCTCCCGCCGCCGGATTGGGCTTTGCGAATCGGTTTCCCTGGACAATGTCGGCGGGTTCGCTCATATCGGTTTCCGAGAGGAGGCTACGGCAGACTCCCCAAGGGGAGACCGGCGTGGCGGATTTGCGTTCAAAAGGCCGAAATGCACGACTGACCCCGTTGGCCTTCCGAGGAGTCCTTCATGCCGGGAAGTACGGGCCGCGGGGATGTCCCTCGGCGGCCGCCTTGAGCCGGTGCATGAGGTCCCCCCATACGGTGTTGCACTGGGGGAGCTCTCCGTCGGCTGACGGCCAGTTCCGATGCGCGAAGTTGAGGACGGTTCGGTCCTCCGGCGCGCCGGAAAGATCGAAAGTGACCCGGGTGCCGACCCACTCCGGCGGCGCCTTAGGGCCCGGAAGACAGGTCCACGCGACCCGCTGCGGCGTCAATTCGTCCACCCGAAACGGAAACTCGACGGATCCTCCCATGAACCGGAAATGGTTGACTGTTCCGACCGTCGGAACGGCCTCGCAGTCGGACGTCCACCACTCCCGAAAACCCTTCGCGGTCGTGATCGCCGGAAGGATCGCTTCGGGCGGCGCGTCGATCGTGATGCGATGCAGGATGTCCATCAGTTTTCTCCCTGGGGCCAACGGCCCCCGTATTGCGGTGACCCTCGACTCTTTCTACGGCGTTTCCAGAAACTTCTCGAGCCCGGCCAGGCATCCCGCCCAGCCCTGTTCGTGCTCCTCCCGCGGGCGGGCGCGGGCGAAGCCCTCGTGGGTCAGAACGAGCTCGGTTCCCGCCCCGCGCTCGTGGAGCTCGATCGTCACGCGTGTCTCTCCGACGTCTCCGTGATCCGGCTCGCTCTCCCATCGCCACGTGAAGACGAGACGATCGGGGAAACGAATCTCCCGGTACGTCCCGGCCACGCGATAGATCTTTCCGTCGAGCTCCATCTCAATCGCGTAGCGGCCCCCGACGCGCGCATCGAGCTCCGGAACGCGAGTGACGTGCTTCGCGGTCGGCGAGAACCAGCGGGTCAGCGCTTCCGGCCGCGTCCACGCCCGGAAGACTCTTTCCCGCGGCGCTTCGAACGTCCTCGAGATGCGGAGCGACTCTTTCGGCTCGATTTCTGCGGCCATGCTTCCTCCTCCTTGCCGGCGGTCTCTTTGAGATAGGCGTCGAGAGCGTTTAGCCGCTCCTCCCAGAAGGTGCGGTGGCGCTCGATCCAGCTTTCCGCCTGGGAGAGCGGCGCCGCGACCAGCCGGAGCCGGTGGATCCGGCCCTCGCGGCGCCGGGCGACCAGGCCCGCCCCCTCCAGGACCCGCAGGTGCTTCGACACCGCGGGCAGCGACATCGCGAACGGGCGGGCGAGCTCGCCGACGGAGCTCTCCGTCCCGGCGAGCTGCGCGAGGATGGCCCTCCGCGTGGGATCCGCGAGGGCTCCGAACGTCGCGTCGAGCGAGAAACTATTAACCATATGGTTAACTATTATCCGGCGTCGTCATGCGTGTCAAGGGGGGTTTTCGCGCACCCTCCCGACGGCCCTCGACTTCCCGCCGTCCTTGGATATCCTCGGGGCCCATGCGCGCCACGGAATCGATCGAGCGCCTCGCGCCCGAAGCGTCCCTTTCCCTCACTCTCACAACGACGGGAAGTCCGCGGCGGATGAAAACGAGCACGGCTTGCCCCCTCACCCCGCCCTCTCCCCCCGCTGTCGCGGGTGGAGAGGAGGTCGCGGAGAGGTCCGATGACCCGCCGATCCCCCGTCGCATGACGCGAATGGGAGGCCCGGACGATCCCGGCGATCCGGTTCGAACGGCGGCGCCCCGCCGGGTCTTCCTTCTTTCTCCGGCGAGCACCGGCGGTGAGCGGGCGCGGCTCGTCTTCAACGAGCGCGCGCGCTTCGACCTGGCCGTCCGGCTGCGCTCGGAGGAGGGCGCCGCGCTGGGCGACGTCTTCAGCTTCCTGTCCGGCCTCTACTTCCGAGGCAAGCTCCTGTACGCGCGGGCCTTTGCCGCGCCTCCGCCCGGCGCGCCGGGGGTGCTCGTCATCACGTCGAACGAGGGCCTGCTCCCGGCGGAGGAGCTGGTGACGCTCGCGCGACTCCGGCGGTTCGCCCGCGTGCGGATCGACGCGGCCGAGCCGCGATATCGGCGCCCCCTGGCGCGCCATGCGAAGGAGCTCGCGCGGGCGGTGGGGCCCGACGCGGAGGTCGTGCTTCTCGGCAGCATCGCGACCGGAAAGTACGTCGACGTCCTCCAGAAGGCGTTCGGAGACCGGCTCCGCTTCCCGGGCGAATTCGTCGGCCGCGGCGACATGAGCCGCGGCGGTCTGCTCCTTCGCTGCGTTCGGGAGGGGCGGGAGCTCGAGTACCGTCCCGTCGCGGGCGCGGTCCGGCACGGCAAGAGGCCGCCGAAGCTTCTCTGCGAAAGACCGCGCCTCGTTCTTGAATAGGAGCACGCGATGGTGCGGAAAACGGCCGGCACGAGGCGGGGATTTCCGAGCGGCGGCAGCGCCGCCGGCGCCCCGCCTCCCGGGAAAGCCGCGAAGGGCGGGGGGCTCCCGCGAGCAACCCGGGACCGGCATCCCTCGCGGCGCCCCAACGAGCCGCAGCCGAAGCCGACGCCGAAGGCGGGGGCGCGGGGCATCCGTCAAGGAGCCGGCGGCGCCGTCGAGATCCCGCTCGACGGAGACGCCGAGGTCACGATCTCCGGCCGCGCCGTCAAGCTGACGAACCTGGGCAAGCTCTTCTGGCCGGAGATCGGCATCACCAAGGGCGACCTGCTCCGCTACTACGCGTCCGTCTCGGCGGTGCTTCTCCCGCATCTCGCGGACCGGGCGATGGTGATGAAGCGATATCCCCACGGCGCCTCCGGCGAGTTCTTCTTCATGAAGCGTGCGCCGTCGCCGCGGCCGGACTGGATCGAGATCTGCTCGATCGAGCATGCGTCGGGAAACGTGATCGACTTCCCGATGGTCCAGGACCTCGCCTCCCTCCTCTGGGTGGTGAACCTCGGCTGCATCGACCTGAATCAGTGGTACGCGCGGTGCGACGACGTGGACAGGCCGGACTACGTCCACTTCGATCTCGATCCGGTGCCGGACGCGGGGATGCCGCAGATCCTGGCGACGGCCCTTCTCGTCCGGAAGTCTCTCGAGTCCCTCGGGATGCCGTGCTACGCGAAGACGACCGGCTCGAAGGGGATCCACGTCTACGTCCCGATCGTACGGGGGCCCACGCAGAAGCAGGTGTGGACGTTCGCGAAGGAGTTCGCGAAGGCGATGGAGACGAGCGATCCCAAGCTCGTCACCGCGGAGTACCGGATCGCCAAACGTCCCAAGGGGCGTGTGCTCGTCGACTACAACCAGAACGCCTGGGGCCGCACGCTGGCGTCGATCTACTCGGTGCGTCCGAAGCCGAGGGCGTCCGTGTCGACGCCCGTGACCTGGGCGGAAGTCGAGAAGGGCGTCCGGATCGAGGACTTCCGGATCGACAACGTGCCCGAACGGGTCGCGAAGCTCGGAGACCTCTGGAAGCCCCTGCTCGAGTCCAAAGGGCGGTTCGCGCTGGAGAAGTTCCTGTGACGCTCCCGATCCGTTCGCCCTACCTTCCGATGTCGGCGCTGCTCGTCGGGGAGATCCCGGCCGGCGCCGAATGGCAATACGAGCCGAAGTGGGACGGCTTCCGGTGCATCGCCTTCCGCGACGGCGACGCGATCGAGCTGCAGTCGAAGGCGGGCCAGCCCCTCGCGCGTTACTTCCCCGAGATCGTCGAGAGCCTCAGAGCCCTGCCGTCTTCGAAGTTCGTGCTCGACGGCGAGATCGTGATTCCCGTCGGCAAGACGCTGTCGTTCGACGACCTCCTGCAGCGGATCCATCCCGCGGAGAGCCGCATTCGCAAGCTCGCCGCGGAGACGCCGGGTCTCTACCTGGTCTTCGACCTCCTCGTGGACGAAAAGGGGAAGCTTCTCGCCGACCGGCCGCTCTCCGAGCGGCGCCCGAAGCTCGAGGCCTTCGCGACGAAGAACCTCGGGAAGAAGTCCGGGATCCGCCTCTCGCCGGCGACCGGCGAGCTCGCGCAGGCGAAGAAATGGCTGCGCTCGGCGGGAGGCGCGATGGACGGCGTCATCGCGAAGCGCCGGGACTTCGAGTATCGGTCCGGAGAGCGGGTCGGGATGGAGAAGATCAAGCTTCTCCGGACCGCGGATTGCGTCGTCGGCGGCTTCCGCTACGCCTCCAAGGGGAAGGCGCTCGGATCGCTGCTGCTCGGCCTCTACGACTCGGACGGCAAGCTCGACCATGTCGGGTTCTGCTCCGGCTTGACCACCGTCCTGAAGAAGGAGCAACTCCCGAAGCTCGAA
>JBBQNC010000157.1:0-8320 GCA_038329555.1 Thermoanaerobaculia bacterium | reverse complement strand
TCGCGCTCGCTCGCGCAGAATCGGCTGGGCGCGTCCGTCCACTCTGAAGAGAAGCGCCGGCTTCGACGCGGTCGCGATCGGCTGTGCGGCCACCCTGATCGCGACCCGGGTGATGCGCGCGCCGCTCTTCGACGTCAGCGCGCGCGATCCCCTCGTCTTCGTCTCGATCGCGGCTCTGCTCGTTGCCGTCGCCCTCCTTGCATGCGTCGTCCCCGCCCTGCGCGCGGCGCGCCTGCGCCGTATCGACGCGCTTCGCTCCGAATGAGAAGAAGCCAGGAGGAACCATGACCGGACTGCTTCAGGATCTCCGCCACGCCCTCCGGACGCTCGCCAAGGCGCCGGCGTTCACGGCGATCGCCATCGCGACCCTCGCGATCGGCATCGGGGCCAACACCGCCATCTTCTCCCTCGTGGACGGCGTGCTTCTCCGCCCCCTGCCCTACCCGTCGGAGCACCGGCTCGTCTGGGTGCGCGAGACCCAGCCCGACATCGAGGATGCGCCGGCGAGCCCCGCGGACTTTCTGGACTGGCGTGCCGGGACGAAGAGCTTCGAGGCGCTCGCGGCGAGCGAATTCCGCGTCGTGACCATGACCGGCCGGGGGGCGCCCGAACGCGTCGTCGCCGCGGGCGTCACCGAAAATCTGTTCGCCGTTCTGCGCATCTCGCCGCGTCTCGGCCCGGGACTCGCCGGCTCCGAGTCCTCGGCGGGCGGGGACCGGCGCGCCGTCCTGAGCGACTCGTTCTGGCGGCGTCTCGGAAGCCCGAAGGCGGGCTCGACGATCCGGCTGGACGGCGAGCTCTACGCGATCGCGGGCGTCATGCCTGCGAGCTTCGACTATCCGCAGGGCGTCCAGGCATGGATGCCGCTCGCGCTGACCCCGGAATCCCGCGCCAATCGCGAGTCGCACTACCTCCAGATCATCGGGCGGCTGGCACCCGCCGCCTCGATCGAGACCGCGCAGGCGGAGATGACCTCACTCGAAGCGCGGCTGGCCGCCGCATACCCTCACACCAACGCCGGCCACGGGGCTCGCATCGTTCCGCTCCGGGAAGAGCTCGTCGGACCGCTCCGCCGGACGCTCGTCGTGCTCCTGGGTGCCGTCGCGCTCGTCCTCCTTCTCGCGTGCGTCAACATCGGGAATCTTCTGCTCGCCAAAAACGCCGCGCGTGGACGCGAGCTGGCGGTCCGATCCGCGCTCGGCGCCGGACGCCTGCGCCTCGTCCGCCAGCTCCTGACGGAAAGCGTCCTTCTCGGCCTGACGGGCGGCCTCGCGGGCGTCGCCCTCGCCGCCTGGGGCATCGAGCTCCTGTCGAAGGCGGCGCCGTGGAACCTCGGACCGGCAAGCGCGGCGCGGATGGACGGCCGGGTCCTCCTGTTCACCCTCGCCGCTTCCATCGCAACCTCGATCGTGTTCGGCCTCGTTCCCGCGTTGACCCTTTCGAGCAAGAGCCTGACCGCCGCCCTCAAGACGAGCAGCCGCACGACGTCGGGGGTGGGGCGAGGCCCGGCGCGGGCGGTCCTGGCGGTCGCTCAGATCGCGATCGCCCTCGCGCTCTTGATCGGCGCGGGCCTGATGGTGCGCAGCGCCGCCCGCCTTTCCGGAGTGGATCCCGGGTTCGCGGCGCGAAACGTCCTGGCGCTCCGGCTCGCCCTTCCGGGATCCCGATACGGGAGCGAGGACGCGGCGCGGCGGTTCGTCCGGGAGGCGGCGGACCGCGTCGCCTCGGTTCCGGGGGTCTCCGCCGTCGCCGCCGTCAACGCTCCGCCGCTCGACAACAACAGCACGAATGGCAATTTCGACATCGAGGGGCGGCCCGACTGGCCGCCCGGCCAGGACCCGATCGCCGACTACCGGGTCGTCTCCCCGGGATACTGGAAGACGCTCGAGATACCGCTGCGCTCGGGGCGCGCGTTGAACGACGCGGACCGCGAGGGAGCGACTCCGGTCGCACTGATCAACGAAACCATGGCGCGCCGCTTCTGGCCGGGGGAGAGTCCGCTCGGGCGCCGCATCCGCGTCGAGTGGGGATCCGACCGGGAATGGCGCGCGATCGTCGGCGTCGTCGCGGACGTGCGGGCGAACAGGCTCGACAAAGTCCCGATCCCGGAGATCTATTTCCCCTTCGCGCAGCACCCGCGGCCCACCCTGTCGCTGCTGATCCGCACGACGCTGCCTCCCGAGACCGCCCTCCGGCCCGTCCAGAAGGCGATCTGGTCCCTCGACGCGGATCTTCCCGTCCCCTCCCTGACCCGGATGTCGGACATCGTCTCGCGCACGTTTGTCCGCCGCCGCTTCTCGACGCTGCTGCTCACGGTGTTCGGCGCAACCGCGCTTCTGCTGGCTTCGCTCGGCGTCTACGGAGTCCTCTCGCAGCTCGTCTCGGAACGCCGCCGCGAGTTCGGAATCCGCATGACGCTCGGCGCGCAGCGATCGGACGTCTTCGCGCTGGTCGCGCGGCGGGGCTTCGCGCTGACGACGACCGGCATCGTTCTCGGCATACTGGGGGCGTTCCTCGTTACGCGAAGCCTGGGCGCTCTCCTGTTCGACATCAGCCCGACCGATCCCGCGACCTTCGCGGCGCTCGTCGCCCTGATGGCGGCGGTCTCGTTTTTCGCTACCGCGATTCCCGCCCGGCGCGCGACGCGGGTCGATCCCGTGATCGCGATGCGCACGGACTGACGCTTCGTCACGACGAGGGAGGGAATCATGGGATCTCTGCTGCAGGATCTCCGCTACGCGCGGCGCGCTCTCGCGAAGACGCCCGGCTTCACGGCGACCGTCATCGCGACGCTCGCCCTGGCGATCGGCGCCAACTCCGCAATCTTCGCCGTCGTCGACGCCGCGCTCCTTCGGCCCCTTCCCTTTCGCGACTCCGAGCGCCTGGTCCGGGTGCGCGACGTGCAGCGGCTGTCCGGCGCCGCGACGCGCGCGATCAACACCTCTCCCGAAAACTTCCTCGCGTTGCGCGACTCCGGCATTTTCGAAGACGTCGTCGCGCAGGATTTCCGCCGGTACAACCTCTCCCAGGGAGATCGCCCCGAGCAGGTGCGCGGCGTCGGCGTCTCCGCGGGATGGCTCGCGTTTCTGGGAGTCCGGCCGGTGATCGGCCGGGACTTCCTCCCGGAGGAGGCCGCGGCGGCCGGCCCGGTCGCCCTGATCGGGGATCGTCTCTGGAACGAGCGCTTCGGCGGCGACGGGAGCGCTCTCGGAGCTTCGATCCTCTTAGACGGCCGGTCCTTCACGGTGGTCGGGGTCCTCCCCCGCTGGATGAACTTCCCGTACGACGCGGACCTCTGGATTCCCGGCCGGTTCGACGCCGCCGATCGGACGCACCGGCTGAACGTCTTTGGAAGGCTCCGACCCGGAGTTTCTCTCGCCGCGCTTCCCTCCTCCTTCTCCGGGCTCGCCTCGCGGCTGGCCGCCGCGGATCCCGCGACGCATGCCGGCTGGAAGTTCGCCGCGATCCCTCTCCGTGACGAGCTCGTCGAGGATCGCGCGAAGATCGTTCTCGTGCTTCTTGCTGCGGTTGCGCTCCTTCTCGCGATCGCGTGCACAAACCTCGCCGGAATGCTTCTGGCGCGGGCCGCGGGTCGTGAGACCGAGCTCGCGATCCGGCGTGCCCTCGGAGCCGGCATCGCGCGGCAGATTCGCCCCGCCGTCCTCGAGAGCGTCATCCTGACCGCCGCGGGCGCGGGAGCGGGGATCCTGCTCGCCGTCTGGACACGCGGGCTCCTCGCGTCGCTGACGGCTCCTCTCGCGCACGACCTCGCCGCCTTCGCGGAGCTCGGCCTTTCGCCGCGCGTGGTCGCTTACACCGCGGGACTCTCGGCTCTCGCCATGCTCCTTCTGGCGGCCGCGCCGGCCGTGCGCCTCTTCCGGACCTCGTCCGCGGGCGCGGGTCTTCTCGGGGTCCGCGCGACTGCCGGAGCCGGGCATCGCAGGCTGCTCTCCACGACCACGGTCGCGGAAATCGCTCTCGTTTTCCTCATGCTCCAGGCCGCCGGGGTTCTCGCGGCCAACGCCTCCCGCCTGGCGAACCGCGACCTCGGGTTCGACCGGGCGAACCTGCTCACGATGCGGTTTTTTCTCGCGGGCCCTCGTCAGGGGGCTCTTCTTTCCTCGCTCGTCGCCGGCTTCGCGCTGCTCCTGGCGGGACTCGGCATCCATGGCGTCCTGTCGTATGCCGTGCGGATGCGCCGCCGGGAATTCGGCGTCCGGATCGCGCTCGGCGCGAGTCCGTCCTCGATCCTCCGGCTCGTCGCGTCCGACGGTTCCCGCCTGTCCGCCGCCGGAGCGATTCTGGGCGCCGCGGCGTTTCTCGCATCGCGCGGCCTTCTCTTAAAGACCCTGGATGCCGCCGGCGCCGGCGCGCCGCTCTCGACGGCCGGAGTCTGGATCACGGCGCTCCCTCTCCTCGCTTTCGCCGTGCTCGCGGCGTGCGTGCTGCCGGCGCGGCGGGCCATTCGGGTCGACCCGGTCGAGGCGCTGCGCTCGGAGTAGGAGAAGGACCGCGCTTCGCTCAAGTTAAGCTCCCGACATGCGCCCTTCCACCTCCCGCGTTCTGATCGCGGACGACCAGCCCGACGTGCTGGAGGCCCTCCGGCTGCTCCTGAAGGGAGAGGGCGTGGACAGCGAGACGGTCTCCTCTCCGGCGGCCCTGACCGCCGCGCTCGACGCCGGGGAGTTCGACGCCGTCCTGATGGATCTCAACTACGCCCGGGACACCACGTCGGGCCAGGAAGGGCTGGACCTTCTGGCGCGCATCCAGGAGATCGACGCCACTCTGCCGGTCGTCGTCATGACGGCGTGGGGGACCGTCGATATCGCCGTGCAGGCGATGCGGCGCGGGGCGCGCGATTTCGTTCAGAAGCCGTGGGAGAACACGCGCCTGCTCGCGACCCTCAGGACGCAGATCGCTCTGGGGCGGGCACTGCGAAAGGGACAGCGCCTCGAGGCGGAGAACCGGATCCTGCGCCACGAGTCGGCGGATCCGTCCGTGATCGCGGAGTCCGCGGCCATGCGTCCCGTGCTGGAGCTCGTGGCCCGCGTGGGGCCCTCGGACGCCAACGTCCTGATCACCGGCGAAAACGGAACGGGCAAGGGCGTGATCGCGCGCGCCCTTCACGCGGCCTCGCGCCGCTCGTCCCGCCCCCTTGTGTCGCTGAATGCCGGCGGGATCTCGGAAGGCGTCTTCGAAAGCGAGCTCTTCGGGCACGTCAAGGGCGCCTTCACGGACGCGCGGGCGGACCGCGTCGGCCGCTTCGAGCTCGCCGACGGCGGCACGCTTTTCTTAGACGAGATTGCGAACGTGCCCGCGAGCCAGCAGGCGAAGCTTCTCCGCGTGCTCGAAACCGGAGAGTTCGAGCGGCTCGGCTCTTCGCGCACGCGCAAGGTGGACGTGAGGATCCTGACCGCGACCAACGCGAACCTTCACGCGGAAGTGGTGTCGGGAAGGTTCCGGCAGGATCTGCTCTTTCGCCTGAACACCATCGAGATCCGCGTCCCATCACTTCGGGAGCGGCGCGAGGACATCCCGGCGCTGGCTCAGTACTTCCTGCAGTCTCACGCGCAGCGATACCGGAAGGGGGCTCTGGCTTTCGACGCCCCCGCGCTGCGGGCGCTTCTCGAGCACCCGTGGCCGGGAAACGTCCGCGAGCTCGACCATGCGATCGAGCGGGCGGCCCTGCTCGCGCGGAGCGAGACCGTCCAGGCTTCCGATCTCGGGCTTCGGCGGGAAGAGAGCTCCGCGCTTCCGCTCGACCAGATGAGCCTCGAGGACGTCGAGGGCGTGTTGATCCAGAAGGCCATGTCGCGCTACGCGGGCAACGTCAGCCACGCCGCCCGCGCGCTCGGCCTTTCGCGCAGCGCGCTGTACCGGCGGCTCGAGAAGCACGGCCATTAACCGAGCCGTGGGACCCCGTCGGCTCTCCCACGAGCGGCGCGTCTTGCTCCTGGCCCTCCTGGCCGCCCTGCCAGGCTCCGTCACGGGTCTGATCCTGCTCTGGACCGGGAGCTTTCCGCCCCGCGTCCAGTGGACGCTCACGGTCGTGATCGCCGCCGGCTGGCTCCTCTTCTCGACCGCCCTGCGGGAGCGCGTCGTGGTGCCTCTTCAGACGGTCTCGAACCTCCTTGCCGCGATGCGGGAGGGGGACTTTTCGATCCGCGCCCGCGGCGCGCGGCCCGACGACGCCCTGGGCGAGGTCCTGATCGAGGTCAACGCGCTGACGGAGACGCTCCGGCAGCAGCGACTCGGCGCGCTCGAGGCGACGGCCCTCCTCCGAAAGGTCATGGCGAAGATCGACGTGGCCGTCTTCGCCTTCGACGCCTCCGGCCGGCTGAAGCTCACCAACCGCTTCGGAGAGCACCTGCTGGGTCAGCCCGAGCCGCGGCTTCTCGGGGCGCGCGCGGAGGAGCTCGGTCTCGACGCCTTTCTGCGGCCGGACGCCCCGCGCGTCGCGGACGCGTCCTTTCCGGGCGGGACCGGACGGTGGGAGATCCGCCAGAGCGCGTTCCGGCAGGGCGGCCTGCCGCACCACCTCCTCGTCCTCGCGGACGTGAGCGAGCCCCTGCGGGAACAGGAGCGGCAGGCGTGGCAGCGTCTCATCCGCGTGCTCGGTCATGAGCTCAACAACTCCCTCGCTCCGATCCAGTCGCTGGCGGGGAGCCTGGAAAGCCTCGTGGCGCGCGAGGACCGGCCCTCCGACTGGCGGGAGGACATGCGGAGAGGACTCACGATCATCTCGGCGCGCGCCGAAGCCCTTTCTCGATTCACGGGCGCGTACGCGAAGCTCGCGCGCCTCCCGCAGCCCCGGAAGGCGCCCGTCGAGGTCGGGGCGCTTGTGGCCCGCGTCGCCGCGCTCGAGACCCGCCTTCCCGTGCAGGTCGCCCCGGGGCCGCCCATCGTCGTGCGCGCGGACGCGGACCAGCTCGAGCAGCTGCTCATCAACCTGCTCCGCAACGCGGTCGACGCGGCCCTGGAGACCGCGGGCCCCGTCCGGGCGGGATGGTCTCGCGGCCCCGGACGCGCGGAGATCTGGGTCGCGGACGGCGGCCCCGGCCTCCCGAACAGCGCCAACCTGTTCGTCCCATTCTTCACCACGAAGCCCTCCGGCTCGGGGATCGGCCTCGTCCTCTCGCGGCAGATCGCCGAAGCGCACGGCGGCACGCTGACCCTGGAGAACCGCCGGGACGAGACCGGGTGCATAGCGAGACTGGCATTGCCGGTGAGGTGAAAGAGTTATCGGTTATCAGTTATCAGTCGAGACTCAGGAGTGAAAACTGAAAACTGACAACTCTCTGGCTCGCTTCTTGCTGATTTAGTTCGTTTTCATTGGGGGTGGATCATGGGATTTTTCGTAGAAAAGAATTCGGGCGGGAAGACCGTCGCGTTGCTCTCGGGAATCGGTGTCGGCGCGGCGTTGATGTACGTGCTCGATCCGGAGCGGGGTCGCCGCCGCCGGGCCATGGCGCGCGACAAGGCCGTCTCGTTCGCCAACAAGACCGGGGACGTCGTCTCGAAGCGCTCGCGGGACCTCGCCAACCGCGCGAAGGGCCTCGCCGCCGAAGCGCGGTCGGCGTTCGACCGCGAAGACGGGGACGGCGGCGATCGGGAAGAGAGCCTTTCCGGCGGGACGAAAGGCTTCTCCGCCGCCTCCGAGGCTCGCAGCGCCAGCGGCGAGGGCGAGAGTCAGCGCGAATCCCGGCAGATGACCGACGATCGCGACAGGCCGCGCGTCGAGGAAGAGGGAGAGCTCTGATCGGCGCGCTCTGATGGAGGATCCGGACGGCATCCCGCCGTCCACTCGTCCCCTGCGCTCGACAAGGCGGAGGTCAACATGGAAGCCATCGTCGGCATCTTTCGGGACTGGCAGAGCGCGCAGAAGGCGGCGGAGAGTTTGAGGGCGGCCGGCCTTCCCGCCGATCGGGTCAACCTCCTGACCCCCGGTGATCCGGAAGGATCGGCCCGCACGCGCGTCTCGACGTCGGACACCGAGCAGCCGGGGATGGGGAAGGCCGTGGGAGGCGTCGTCGGCGGCGTCGCGGGCGCTACAGCGGGCATGGGGCTCGGCGCCGCCGCCGCGAGCCTTCTGATACCGGGGATCGGGCCGGTCGCCGCCGTCGGTCTCGCCGCGGCCGCCCTTTTCGGTGTCGGGGGCGCGATAGGCGGCGCCGCCGCGGGCGGAGCCCTCGAGAACGCCATGTCGCACGGCCTGCCGAAAGACGAGCTCTACCTCTACGAGAACGCGCTTCGGAAGGGCCACTCGGTGGTCTTCGCATTTGCCGACAACGACGCTCAGAGCGAAAGCGTCCGCGCGCGG
>JBBQNC010000156.1:0-8321 GCA_038329555.1 Thermoanaerobaculia bacterium | reverse complement strand
TACCAGATCATCAGTGCGACTTTCACCACGGCCATGCTGGCGCCCACCGCAAAGAGGTCCCAGCTCCAGATGTGGTCCACGATGTCGCGATAGATGAAGAGGCCCATGGCGACGCAGACGCCGACCATCCCGGCGACGCTCGTCGACCGGAGCCGGTGCCTCAGGAATCGTTCGTCGATGACGGAGCCCAGGACGGGGACACTCATGGTTCGACCTCCAGCTCGAAAATTTCGTCCGTCGGCCGGGCGAAGACCCGCGAGAAGACCAGCGCCAGCGGAAGGCTCGGGACGTATCGGTTGCGCTCGATCGAGTTGATGCTCTGGCGCGAGACGCCGACCGCCTCCGCGAGCCGCTGCTGGGTCCAACCGAGCTCCTCGCGCAGCTCCTTGACCCGGTTTCGGACATCCGGTGACATGACAAGTTCGCTTTCCACGCCCATCATGGCGCAGGGGATTTGTCGATGTCAAGCTCGCTTGTCTATTTCGCCGTCCGGCTCTCGGACCGCCCCGGGCGCCAGGTTTACGGGGGTGGCGCGACGGACGGGCGGACCCCGATCCGGGCGAGGCGGGGGTCATCCTCCGGCAGCGTCTTCAAGACCCGCCCGAAACTCGCCCAGAAGGCGGCCGCCCACAGCCCTTGCTGACTTCGTCTTCCATGATGGCGAGCGACGCTTCAGCGCCACGCGGTGACGCGGGCGGTGGTTAGGGCGTCGAAGATGTCCGCTGATCGCTTGTCGCGCGCGCCGTGATGGGGATCGACTCGCCCGCGAGCCCGTCCGGGTAACCCGAACCGTCCAGGCATCCAATTCGAGAACGACGCGAAGCGGGCACCCTCCACTCCTCTTTTCAATTCGACATGTCGGTCAGCCCCAGGACGCAGGCGCCCGCCCCTTATGGCGTAACGGCGGCCCGGATCGAGACTCAACAGGTGTTCGCGCGCGAGCAGGCGCTGCGCGACGCGTTGCGGAGGAAATCCGAGAAGCCGTTGTTGCCGAGCGCGGAGACGTCTTCATTTCGCGAGGAGGAGGTGAACGCCTGAAGAGCGGCATGTCGATGATCGAAGCTGGGCAACGACGCCGAGAGGCTGCGATGCCGTCAGCGGATGTGCAACGCCAAATGCGTGACCGATCCAACCGCTCACCGGTCCTCGCCGGCGCTTGGCGTGAATCATGTGCTCGGCCGGCTCACGAGATGCGCGGGAAGGCTTGAGCTGCCAGGACATGAACCGTCGCTCGATTCATCTCATCGGGCGACCGAAAAGCGGATCGTCAGCGTCCCTTGCCGGGCTTTGCCGGGATGACGATGGGCAGGGAAGTCGAGTTGTTCGCGTAGTTCGCTTCGTCGAAGAGGTGCTCGGCATTCCCCTCGACCTCGAGAACGTAATTGCCGCCGGTTGCGTTCGTGATGTCGATCCACTGGCCGTCGAGGTTCCAGGGGTAGAGATCGGCCCAGCCCACGCTGATGCCCTGGTTCGAGCTGCAGCTCGTGTACTTCGCCGGCGGCGCGCTCGAATCGAAACGGAGGCTGTCGGTCGCGCAGAATGCGCGCTTGGCGCCCTCGATCATCTGGTTGGCGATGTCGGGACGCTGTGCGAGAAGGTCGCGCGAGAGGACGCTGGCCGGCGTCGACTGACGGAGCGAGCTCCATGCCTGATAGCCCGACGGCGTCCAGAGGCGATAGTCCGCATACTCTCGGAAGTGGTAGTGCTGGTGGCACGGGCTCCACTCGAACCACTCGGGGTGGGCCGATGGCGCTCCGACGATCAGATCGCCGGGCCCGTGGTTGGGGAATTGGGTGGAGAAGCGCACGAGCTTGTGCTTCCCGGGTTGGGAGATCATGCCGTCGGCGATGGCGCAGTCCGTCGATTTGAACTGGACCGTCTCGAAATTGATCTGAGACACGATCACAGTGAGGTCCGGACAGCCGTCCGGATCGCTGCATGGGACCGTCGGCGACTGGCCGAACGCCGACGCGGCCGCGAGCAGCGGAACTGCCAGGAGGGCTCTGCAGACGCGAGAAGTCGTCGGAGACATCATGGCCTACCCCCTTTCCTCGAACAAAAATGTGCGGGCAACCGTTTGACGCGGAAACATATCACCGGTCTTAACGTGGAGATTTCGAATCGACTCCGCCCGACGGACCAGATGACAGGCGCTGCCGACCCTCGCTACCGTCCGAAGGTTTTTCGGGCCCGATTTCGAATCGGTCGTCTTTTAGCGGAATCGCCGGCGAACTCGATGGCAACAAAAGGCCGTCCAGACACGGCAAGCTGTTCTTGTTGGTGGGGGGTGCAGGGATCGAACCTGCGACCACCTGCGTGTAAAGCAGGAGCTCTACCGCTGAGCTAACCCCCCGTTTGCCAGGTCGATCGATCTTACGCGGCCCCGCTGCCCGGCGGCGGCGGCGGGATCGACTTTGCCCCCGCGGCCGCGCTCTCCTCGGCGGGCTCTCGAGCCGTGCCGCCTCCTTTGTGCTTTCCGGCGTGGGCGGTCTGGCGCGACGGAGCGGGACGCCGGGCGGGAAGGCCAGTCGATATCGCGGACACGAGGCGCGCCACGGTCGGATGGTCGAAGAGGAGGCGCATCGACATCTCGACGGCCCTGCGGGAACGCACCCGGGCAACCATCTGCATGGCGCGCAGGGAGTCGCCGCCCAGGTCGAAGAAATCGTCGTGGACGCCGATCCGCGAGACGGCGAGAACCTCTCTCCAGATCGCGGCGACGGCCTCCTCGTCCGGCGACCGGGGCGCGACGAACGGCGAGTCCAGGTCGGGGCGGTCGGGACCGGGCGACGGCAACGCCTCCACCCGGCGGTCGACCTTTCCGTTGGGATCGAGCGGCAGGCGGTCGAGCGCGACCCAGGCCGAAGGGAGGAGATGGGCCGGGAGACGGCCCGCCAGCGACCGCCGGAGGGCGCTCGCCGTCGGCCCCGGCCGTTTCGACGGAACGAAGTACGCCACGATCCGCATCCGCGCGCCGGCGCCCTCCTCCTCACGGACGGCGACGACGGCGGCGCGGATCCCCGCCTCGTCGAGGAGCGCCCTCTCGATCGCCTCGACTTCGACGCGGACGCCACCGACTTTCGGGTCGAGGCCCTTCCGGCCGAGGTGCTCGAGGCAGCCGTCCGGCCTCATGCGCCCGAGGTCTCCGGTTCGGTAGATCCGGCTCGCGGCGTCGTCCGGGTCCCTGAGGAAGGCCGCCCGCGTCTCGTCCGGCCGCCGCCAGTACCCGACGGCGAGGTAGCGGCTCTTGACCAAGATCTCGCCCACCTCTCCCGCAGCGGCTTCGCGGCCCGACTCGTCGACGACCGTGCACTCTACGTCCTCGGCCGCGCGGCCGACCGGCAGCACGGGCCCGGACTCGAGCGTCGACCGGCCGACGAAGAACTGCCGCGAGATCCCGGTCTCCGTGGCGCCGAGGCCGTTGACGAGGACGCAGCCTTCTCCGAACCTCCGCCGGAAGATCTCGACGTGCCGCCACGAGGCCCGGTCGCCCTCGAGCCGCACGACGCGCACGCTCGCAAAGCCCGACCCCGACGCGTCGAGGTGCTCGAAGATCGCCGGGACCGAGTGATAGATCGTGATCCGGCCGGCGTCCATCCAGTCCGCCAGGCGGTCCAGCCCCTCGCGCCGCGGGTCGAAGGGCAAGACCGCCGCGCCGTTCAGCAGCGCCCCGAACAGGCTCGAGACGGAGCCGCTGAAGCTCGGGCCCTGGAGCAGGGTCAGCCGGTCCTCGGGGCCGATGCGGAGGCTGTTCGTGTATCGGAGGACGTTGTGGAGGACGTTCCGGTGGCAGTCGACCACGCCCTTGGGGCGGCCGGTCGAGCCCGAGGTGTAGAAGACGTACGCGAGCCGGTCGGGCGAAAGATCGAGGCCGACGTTCGGGTCGCAGAGGCCTCGATCGCGCTCGAGACCCTCGATCGAGAGGACACGGCGGCGGGGCGTTTCGAAGCGTCGGGAGAGGTCTCCGTTCGCTTCATCCGTCACGATCATCCCCGCGCCCGAGTCCTCGAGCATGACGTCGATCCGATCGCAAGAATAGGAAGGGTCGATCGGCACGTAGATCTTGCCCGCCTTGAGCGCGCCCAGGATCGCTGCCGCGAGCGTCTCGCCCTGCTCGAGAAGAAGGGCGATCGGCTCCTCCCCTTCCCCGCGCTCGGCGAGAATGGCCCGCGCGGCTCGGTTGCCGAACCGGTTCAGCGACTCGTAGGTCAGCTCGTGTCGCGGCGTCCGGACGGCGACTCTCCCGGCGTGCTTCCGCGCCTGCTCCTCGAAGCGGGCGGGGATCGACTGCTCGACGTCCTCTTTCCGGAACCGGAGGAAGCCGCCCGGAGACTCGGAAGGGCGCGCGGACAGACTCGGCTCCCGGCGCAATCCGCGTTCAGAACCGGAAGCGCTGCACGTTCTCGATCTCCGCCACCGGCATGGGGCGGGCGAGAAGGAAACCCTGGCCGTACGGCACTCCCAGGGACTGCAGCACCTTGAGCTCCTCGCGGGTCTCGATGCCCTCCGCGATCACCTTCGTCTTCATCTTGCGGGCGAAGCTCATCAGGGCCTCGAGTAGGTCCTGCTTCGTCTTGCGGCGGTCGATGCCGCGCACGAAGACGTTGTCGAACTTCAGGTAGTCCGGCTCGATCTCGGCGAGGGACGTCAGATTGCTGTAACCGGTGCCGACGTCGTCGACCGCGATGCGGAAGTGCTGCTGCCGGAAGCGCGACAGGACCTCCCGGAACAGGCCCTCGTAGACGGCGTACGTGCGCTCCGTGATCTCGAGCACGATGCGATGCGGGGAGAGGCCAAGCCTGGCCACCTGGTCGAGGAACATCGGCCCCAGGAACTCGGGATCAGAGGCCGCGGCGGGAGAGAGGTTCAGGAAGATCTGCCGGTCTTCCGGCGAGGACGCCGCCGCCTCCAGGGAGCGCTGGCGGCAGACCCGCTCGAGCGGAACGAGAAGATCCGTGCGCTCGGCGAGGGAGAACAGGGTCTCCCCGCTCTCGAACTCGCTTCCTCGCGGGCCGCGGGAGAGGGCCTCCATCCCGATCATGTCGCCCGTCTGCAGGTCGAACACCGGCTGGAAGACGGGCGAAATGTCCCGGCGCGCGATCGCGTCCTGGAGCAGCTCGCCGCCGCGGATCTCGGCGCGCACCGTCTTGCGCGTCACCTGGTCGCGGGCTTCCTGGATACCGCGGTAGATCAACCGCTCGAGCCGGTACTTGGTGTCGAACAGAATACGACCCGCGCCGACGAACGACCGGAATCGTCCCGAGAGGTCCGCCCGTTCCGCGAGGTAGCCGCGGATCAGCTGATCGAGCTCCGCCGCCTTCTGCTCGAGAGCGCCCGGCTCCTCGAGAAGCTTCGTGCCCGGCTCGACCATGAGGATGATCTCGTCGGAGCGCACGTAGGGAAGGCAGAAGCTCCCCGCGGGCACGATGCCGTCGGTCTGGAACGCCTTCAACCGCCGCACGAAGTCGAGAAGCAGGTCGTCGTAGGCCTCGAAGCCCCACACTTCTTCGACTCGCCCCTCCGACCCGGGCCGGAAGATGAGAACCGCGAGGGAGCCGCGGGCCTGCAGCTCCTTGGCGAGGTCTTCGGTCAGGGTGGCGATCGTCGGCAGACCGGTATCCCGGTCGTACAACCGGGTGCGCTCTTTTTGCCACTTCCCCCGAAGGGTGACGAACTCGCTCTCTCTCCCTTTGTTCATGGACTTGGCCGGGCCCGAGGATAGCACTCCGGAGCGCGGATCTCCATCCGGCAGCGTGCTTTACGTCGCCTTCGACGGAGCCCCGGACCGCAGGCTCGTGATCGCGTCGTCCGTTCCGAGAACGATCAGGACGTCGCCCGGCTCGAGCCGGTCGTCGGCAGCGGGGACGAACCTCCGCTCGAGTCCCTCGCGTGTCAGACGTTTGATGGCGAGAACGGACACCCCGAATCGCTGCCGCAGGCTTGCCTCCCCGACGGTCTTGCCCGCGAGCTCGGGCGGAAGGTCCACCTGGAGCAGCCGGTGCTTCTCCGGAAGATCGAAGTAGGAGACCTGCGAGAGGTCCTCTCCGAACCGGACGCGCGCGGTCAGGCGGTTGCGCTGGAGCACCTCACGGTCGAACGCTCCGAGGAGGTCGCGGCGGGTGACGATCCCGAGAAAGCGGCGCGACTCGGGAGAATCGACGACGGGGAGCTGTCCGAGGTCGCGGAACCAGAGCTTCTCGTTGACGCTCGTCAAGGGCTCTTCGGGTGTGACCGCGGGGATCTCGGAGACGAGGTCCTCGGCGATGACGAGCGCCGAGAGGTTCCGCTCGGGAAGCGTCTCCTTGATGTCGTGGAGATCGACGACGCCGAGAAGGCGGCCCTGCTCGTCGCCGACGTAGAGGTAGAGGCTTCGCGTGTGAAGAAACGTGTTGACGATCTCCGGGAGCGGAAGCGTACGGGGCACGAGCTTGACGTCGGTGCGCATCACGTCGCCGACTTTCAGGCTGGAGAGCGTCGTCGCTTCGGGCGTCGTCTCCCACACGATTCCCGCCGAGCGGAGACTCTGCACGTAGATCGAATCCTGCTCGAAGGCCTTGGCGGAGACGATCGCGAGAACCGAGACGACCATCATCGGGAGGATGATCGCGGTGTTCTGCGTCAGCTCGAAGATCATGATCACGGCGAGGAGCGGCGCGCGCGTCACGCCGGCGAGAAGCCCTCCCATCCCGAGCAGCGCGTAGCCGCCGACGGGCGCCTCGAGGCCGGGAACGGCGAGGTGCGTGACCTTCGCGATCACGCCGCCGAGCGCGGCGCCGACCAGGAGCGACGGCGTGAAGACGCCGCCCACTCCGCCCGACCCGATGGTCGCCGCGGTCGCCACGATCTTTCCGACGAGCAGGAGGAGCAGGAATACGATCGTCGGGTTGCCGCGAAGGATGCGGTTCGTTCCCTCGAAGCCGTTGCCCCAGACCTCCGGGAGAAAGATGCCGATGGCGCCGACGACGGCCCCGCCCAGACTCATGGCGAGCGGCGTCGAGAGGCGCGTCGCGACGAAAAGCTTCTTCGCGGCCCGCAACGCGCGGACGAACGCGGCGGAGCAGGGACCCGCCAGGAGCCCGATGACCGCGAACGGGAGGAGCTCGAACACCGACTCGAGGTGAAAGGGGGCGACGCGGTAAACGGGCTCGTCGCCGAGCACGAACCGCACGAGGATCGTGGAGAGGACGGCCGAGACCACGGCGGGCCCGAACAGGGTCATCGAGAAGGAGCCGACGACGACCTCGAGCACGAAGAGCGTCGCGGCGATCGGCGTGTTGTAGGCGCCGGCGATCCCGGCCGCCATGCCGCACGCCGTCAGGATCCGGACCCGCTCGGGAGAGAGCTTCAACCGCCGGGAGAGCGAAGACGCCATCGCGGCGCCGATCTGGATGATCGGGCCCTCTCGCCCCTCCGAGCCCCCCGTCGAGATGACGGCGATGGAAGAGAGCACGCGGGCGACCGCCGCACGCATCCGCACGCTGCGGCGTCCGAGCGAGACGACCTCGATCATCTCGGAGATGCCGTGGGTCTCTCCGCCCTTCATGAAGCTGCGGATGATCAATCCCCCGACGAAGCCTCCCGCCGCCGGGAAGAAGAGCCGGAGCGCGACGGGGAGCGATTCGGCCCCGGCCACGACGTCCCCGGCGTCCATCAGGAGGGTCGTGAGCCGGACCGTCACGGCTCGAAACAGGATGGCGCCGAGCGCCCCGAGGAGCCCGACCGCCGCCGCGAGAAGCAGGAACTGGGTGTTGGGATCGCGCCAGAAGAACCGTCCGAAACGGGAGGGGCGGGAAGGAGTCGCCGGCTCCGGTGAGCTCATTCGTCTTCGACGTCCTCGGCCGCGTTCTCGTCGATGTCTTCCTCGGCGCCGTAGAAGAAATTATGCCCGCACGACTTGCCGCAGAAGAGCGACCCTCCGACGCGCACGGCGCAATTGGCGCACGTGGCGCGATGGCAGAACCCGCATCGGGGAAGACTGAAGAGGTAGGTCGTTCCGCAGACGCCGCACTTGTCGGAGAGACCCGGCATCGGACGAGTATACGGTCGGAGACGCGAAACGCCGTCCGCGCTCCCCTGTGCTAGCATCCCCGGTCCTTCCGCTCCGGCGGTGTAGCTCAGTTGGTCAGAGCAAGCGGCTCATATCCGCTGTGTCCGGGGTTCAAATCCCTGCACCGCCACCATTTTCCCCAGAACACTCAACCGGTTTTCGGCACTGGCGACCGTAGGGCGAGCACGAGGAGAGCTTCGCGCGGGATACCATTCGGCTACGGGTCGCGACCGCGCGACGCTCTGACCTTCCGATCTAACTGCCCCGGAGGATC
>JBBQNC010000155.1:0-8359 GCA_038329555.1 Thermoanaerobaculia bacterium | reverse complement strand
TCGACCGGGGCGCGGTCGCCGCGTACATGCGCATGGCCTACGTCCCCGCGCCGGTCACGATCTATGAGGGGATTTCCAAGTTGCCGGCGGCGACGTCCCTGTGTCTCGCCGCACGAAGCCCCGGGACGCCTCCCGTCCTGGCTCCGTACTGGTCCGCCCGAGGCGTGGCCGAGGAGGGAGCGCGAGAACCCTTCGACGGCTCCCCTCGCGACGCGGAGGACCGTCTCGACGCTCTCCTTCTCGACGCCGTGCGGATGCGGATGGTGGCCGACGTTCCTCTCGGCGCGTTCCTCTCGGGAGGAATCGATTCCTCGACCGTCGTGGCGATGATGCAGGCGCAGAGCCCGCGCCCCGTTCGCACCTTCACCATCGGTTTCGACGAACAGGGCTTCGACGAGGCGCCGCACGCCCGGAGGGTCGCGACGCATCTCGGTACGGATCATACGGAGCTCTACGTGACCTCCTCGGAAGCGAGGCAGGTCATTCCTCGCCTCCCGGAAATCTACGACGAGCCGTTCGCCGACCCTTCCCAGATCCCGACGTTTCTCGTCTCACGCCTCGCGCGCGGCCATGTCACGGTCGCGCTCTCGGGCGATGGGGGCGACGAGCTCTTCGCGGGTTACGGGCGGTATTTCTGGGGACGAAGCTTGTGGCGGCGTCTCGCGCCGTGGCCGATCGCCGGCCGCCGTATCGTCTCGGGGCTGCTGCGTGTCGTGCCCGGATGGGCCGCCGATGCCATGACCGCCGCCGTTCGCCCCTTTCTTCCCGAAGGCCGATCGCTCCAGACGGGCGCGGACAAGGCGCGCCGCCTCGCCGAGGTGATCGGGGCGGAGAACCCCGAGCTCCTCTATTTTCGAATGATGTCCGTGTGGCAGCGGCCGGGCGATCTCGTGCCGGGGTCCGCCGAGCCCGTCTCGGCGCTCGGGGACTCGGCGCAGTGGGCGAATCTGGCAGAGTTCACCCACCGGATGATGTATCTGGATCTCGTCACGTACCTCCCGGAAAACATCCTCGTGAAGGTGGATCGCGCGAGCATGGCCGTGAGTCTCGAGATCCGGGTGCCGATGCTTGATCCCCGAGTCGTCCAGCTCGCGTGGCAGCTCCCGCTCGACCTGAAGGTCCGGGAGGGCCAGGACAAATGGCTTCTGCGGCGGGTTCTTTCCCGCTACCTCCCCGCGTCGCTCTTCGATCGTCCCAAGATGGGATTCGGCTCTCCGATCGACGTCTGGCTTCGAGGGCCGCTTCGGGACTGGGCGGAGTCTTTGCTCTCTGAAAGCCGCCTTCGCGAGGAGGGCTTTCTGTCTCCCGCCCTGGTGCGCCGGTGCTGGGCCGAACACCTCTCCGGGCGCTTCAACTGGCAGTATCGACTCTGGACCGTCCTCATGTTTCAAGCCTGGCTCGAACGGTTCCGGGCGTCGGAAGGGCATTGAGCGCGGGCTCCTGGAAATCGGCTGTCCCGTGGCCGGTCAAGATAGCCGCGAAGCTTCTCCTGTCGCGAATCCCGGCGCGGCAGTCGTTCTGGCGCCGCGTGGATGTCTTCCGCCTCGGGTACATGGAACAGCCGGAATATGCGTTTCACGTTTTCCGAGATCACTGGAGGCGGAGCGTCCCGGATGGCTCTCGTCATCTCGTCGCGATGGAGATCGGTCCCGGTGACACTCTCTTCTCCGCCCTCGTCGCCCACGCTTTCGGAGTCCGTCGAACGCATCTCGTGGACGTGGCGCCTCTGGCGCGGCGCGACCGAAGGTCGTACCAGCCGATGATCGATTTCCTTCGCCGAGAAGGACTTCCCGTCCCCGGTCTCGACCCGAACGGCTCTCTCGACGAGCTGCTCGCCGCATGCGGCGCCCATTACGAGACCCGCGGCCTCGCGTCGCTCGCCTCGATGCCTCTGGGCTCGGTCGATTTCTGCTGGTCCCAGGCGGTCCTGGAGCACGTTCGGAAACGCGAGTTTGCGGACACGATGCGTGAGCTCCGCCGGGTCATGGCGCCGACCGGAGTCGCCTCTCACCGCGTGGACCTCACGGACCATCTCTCGGACGGCCTGAACAACCTTCGCTTTTCCGAGCGGATCTGGGAGAGCGAGTGGATGTCCTCGGGAGGGTTCTACACGAACCGACTTCGTTACTCCGAGCTGATCGAGCTCTTTCGCGGGGCGGGATTCGCGGTCGAGATTCTCCGGGTCGAACGCTGGGACGCGCTCCCGACCCCCCGCTCCAAGATCGCTCCGCCATTTCGGGCGCTCTCCGACGACGAGCTTCGCGTCCGCGCCTTCGACGTTCTGCTTCGCCCGGCCGGTCCCCTCGCGTGATGAAGGCTTCCCGTCCCATTCGTGTGCTCCGGGTCATCACTCGACTGAATGCGGGAGGTCCCTCGCGCCACGTCGTGTGGCTCGCCGAAGGCCTGCCCGCCTGGGGATACGAGAGCCTGCTGGCGGCCGGTCGCCTCGCTCCCGGCGAGGATGACCTCGCGGGTTTCGCGCGGGAGAGAGGCGTCGTGGTTCGCGACGTCCCGTCCCTTCGACGAGCCGTGCACCCGGCCAGCGACGCAAGAGCGGTCGGCGCGATTCTTGACATCATCCGGGAGTTCGATCCGGACCTGATTCACTCTCACCACTCGAAAGCCGGTTTCGTTTGCCGCGTCGCGGCGCAGATCGCGAACCGCGCGCGCCGCCGCGCCGGGCGGCCTCGCATCGCGACCGTGCACACATTTCACGGAAACATGATCTCTTTCAATTTCACCGGCTGGCGGAGAGCCGCATTCGGAATGGTGGAGCGCCTTCTCTCCCACCGCGCGACCGACGCGGTGGTCGTGCTTTCGCCCGGCCAGCACGACGAGATCGTTAACCGCTTCCGATTCGCCCCCGCCGGGAAAGTGTTCATCGTCCCGAACGCGCTCGATCTGGATCCCTACGCCGCGCCTCCTCCCGCCGAGGTCTTCCGGGAAGAGTTGGGACTCGACGCTCGCGACTTCGTGGTCGGAATGGTGGGGCGCATCGCCTCCCAAAAGGACCACGACGGCTTTCTCGAAGCCGCTCGCCTCGTCGCGGCGGAATCCGCGCACGCGAAGTTCGTCATCGTCGGCGGCGGCGACGGCCGCGGACGGCTCGAACGCATGGCTTCCGAGATCGGTCTCGCCGATCGGACTTACTTCCTGGGGCCCAGAACGGATCTTCCCGGCGTGTATGCGGGCCTCGACGTCGTGGCGCTGAGCAGCCACAACGAGGGAACGCCGCTTTCGCTCATCGAAGCGATGGCGGCGGGCCGCCCGATCGTCTCGTCGGACGTGGGGGGCGTCCGCGATCTCCTAACCCGCGAGGCGGTGGGAAGCGTGACGGCGCGACGGTTCGTCGAATCGCCCCAGCCGCGGGGCCTGCTCGTTTCTCGCGGCGACTCGGGCCAGTTTGCGCGCGAGCTCCTCCGTCTGGATCGAGACCCGCAGCTTCGGGCGTCGCTCGGCGCGCGAGGCCGCTCGTACGCCCGGGAACACCATGGATTACCGCGGCTGCTTGCAGACCTCTCGGAGATCTACTCGACCGTCCTGAAGTGAAGCGGCCCGCTACTCCAGGAGCGCCCGCCGGACGGCGAGCCCCAGACCCTCGCAGATGGATCGGATGTGACGCTGCCGTTCGTCGACGAGGCGGGACGACGCGATGACGACTTCGTCGGCCTTGTACCGGTGAATGACCTCCTCGAGGCGGGAAATCGGGCCCTCGACCGAAATCCCGTTGAGGACGCGTCCGATCTTCTGAGGGTCGTCATCCAAATAGGCGACGATCGTCCGATGCATGCCCGGGTCGCGGCGGATGAGCTTTGCGGCGGCCGCGCCCAGGTCCCCCGCGCCGACGATCACGGTCCGAACCGTCCCGCGCGCCTGACCGCGAAAGAACTCGGAGAAGAAGGCCACGGACGCATGGCCGCAGACCACCATTCCAAAGACGAGCGCGCCGTCGATGATCATCACGGCTCGCGAATAGCCCTCGAACTTGAACGCGATCGTCAGAAACGCCACGAGGACGAGCGAGGAGGTGAGGACTGCCTTGCCGATGTTGACGACGTCGGGAATCGAGAAGTGCCCCGCCACCCGCCGATAGAGGCCGAAAAACTGAAAGCAGAGAAGTCTTGCGGCGAGGACCACCGGAAGGGACCGGGCGATGAGGAGCAGGTTGTGGTCGTCGATGTGACCCTCGAATCGAAGGAGATACGCGCCGATGTACGCGACGAGGGCGATCACGAAGTCTGCGACGAGGTCTAGAAGCGACCATTTGTGGGGAATGAAGGCGTTGAACGTCGCCATCCGGCGTTCTTGCGCCTTGGTGATTCCTTCCGGCGTGCGCGCATAGATCGGCACGCGGCTCAAGAAGCTGCCGAAGTAGTAGAGCCCGAGCAGAAGGAGGAGCGATGCGACCGTCACTGCTGCCAGGGACCCGTGTGGAAGGAGGAGGGACGCGACCCCGCTCCCGAGGGAGACGGCGTAGAGGAGGAGAGCCGTCTGCCGCTCGGTCAAGCCGAGTGAAATGAGCCGGTGACTGCTGTGGTCGGGCGCGCCGCGCAACACCGACCGGCCGCTCGAGATCCGGCTCAGCGCGACGAGCGAGGTGTCGAAGATCGGAACCAGGAGAACGAGCACCGGTCCGACGAGCGCGGTGAGGATCGTGTTCCGCGGCTGGGCGACGTCGAGCAGAGTCAGTACGGCGAGCGTGTAGCCGAGAAGATGGCTTCCCGTGTCCCCCATGAAAATCTTCGACGGCGGAAAATTGAAATAGAGGAATCCGAGGCAGGCTCCCACGAGCGCCGCCGCCGCGAGCACGAGTGGCGCGTTCCTGTTCTGAATGCCGTGAAGCAGCAGAAAAAACGCCGCGATCGCCGACACTCCGGCCGCGAGTCCGTCCATGTTGTCGAGCAGATTGACGGCGTTGACGACGATGAGAATCCAGATCATCGAGACGAGCTGGCTCATCACGGGATTCAATCCGGGGATCCTCAAACCGAACCCGATGGGAACCATCGAGGCGACCAGCTGGAAGAGCACCTTCGTCGAGGGCCGAAACTCGATGAGATCGTCGGCGAATCCGACGATCGCAAACGCGATGTTGCCCACGAGAAGGATCTTCCAGCCCCAGAGCGAGAGAGAGTGGCCCGTGAGGATCAACCCCGACCAGAAGCCGACGAGGATGGCGATCCCACCGAACAGGGCCCTCGGAGCGGGATCCGGATTCCATCGGTCGGCTCGGGGCCTCGATACGTATCCGAGCGCGATCGAGCAATGGCGGACGACGGGCACGAGGGCGAGCGTCACGAGCATGGCAACGCCGAGGGACGCCGAGATATATGGGAAACCGAGTTGCTTCACGCGCGAGGGGTCCTGCCGAGGGACCTTCCGTTATCAGGCCGAGAAACCGTTTCAACCTCCGCGCGATAGGGACCTCCCGATCATAGAGGGGCGCTCCCAAAAGAACAACCCGCGCGGCGCTCGCGCGCCCGCGGGTCGGCTCGGGAATCCGGAGAGTCGCCGGGGCGTCCGAGACGAGCGCCCCGGCGTCGGTTCAGGGAGTGATTTGAAAGTCGGCGGTCGGCGTCCAGGCATCCCAGGCTGCGGGCGAGGACGAGTTCTTCACCCACACGATGATGGCGTGGGTCCCCAGGTCTCCCGCCGCCGGCGTCCACGAGTAGGTATTGAGAGCGCTGTAGTCGCGGACCATCGTCCACGCGCCGTTGTCCTTGCGCCAGAAGCGGTACTGGAGGGCTGCGGGCCCCGACGCCGAAGCGGTCCACGTAATCGACGTCCCCGGGTGGGAGGGAAAGGCGCGATTTGCGGTCAGCGAACCGATCGTCACGAGGCTGGCGATCTGAAAGTTCGGCGTGCTCGTCCAGGCGTCGTATGCGGCCGCGGAGCCCGCGTTCTTCACCCATACGACGACGGCGTGCTGGCCCACGTCGTTGCCGGTCGGCGTCCACGTGTAGGTATTGGCCGAGCTGTAGTCCTGAACGATCGTCCAGACGGCGTTGTCGTTGCGCCAGAATCGGTACTGAAGCGGAGCGGGTCCGTTCGCCGCCGCCGTCCAGGTAATCGAGGTTCCCACGGGGGAGGCGAAGGACCGGTTCGCCGTCAAGGACGGGTTGGTGACCGTGCTGGCGATGTTGAAAGTCGGCGTGCTCGTCCAGGCGTCGTAGGAGCTCGCGGATCCCGAGCTTTTCACCCACACGATGACGGCGTGCCCGCCGACGTCGTTCGACGCGGGCGTCCAGGAGTAGGTATTGCTCGCCCCGTAGTCCTGCACGATGCTCCAAGCGCCCACGTCGAGGCGCCAGAAGCGGTACTGAAGGGCGGCTCCGCCGGTCGCCGCGGCGGTCCACTGGATCGACGTGCCGGCCACGCTCGGAAACGCGACGTTCGCCGTCAAGGACGTGATCGCCGGGACCGTGCAGGAGGTTCCACCGTCGCCGTAGAGCCATCGGATGGCGTCTTCGTCATCCGTGCCGAGCGACGTTCGACTTTGCACGCTCGAGCGCATGATGGCGGCGCCCTCGTCACCCCGGCACGTGTCGTGCGCCGACACGTTCTGGTCCGAATGGCCCAGGCCGAGGGTATGGCCGAGCTCGTGCTCCAGCACGGACTGGGTCGTCACGGTCCCGTAGGCGTTCTTGCTGCAATAGGCGCGGAGCTCCACGGTGCCGTTCGAGATCGTCGAGTAGCTGTCGCCTCGCCAGGAGTTGGACGCGCCGCCGCCCGGTCCGCCGCAACCGATGACGCCGGCGCCCGACAGGCAGGTGCTCCATCCGCATCCGAGAATCGAGGTCGTCGCATTGAGGTATATGACGTTCGACGATCCCGCGCCCGACGTGTAGTTGATGCTGGAGATCGGGTGATTCGTCCACATGTCGAGAGCGGCCTGGGCCTCGGGCCCGCCCCCGCTGTCGGTGTTGGCGGTCCCCGAAAAGGTCCACGCCGCCGTGGCGTTGTTGTTCCAGCGGTAGAACGCGTTGCTGATGTGGCCCCAGAGCGGTCCCTTTCCGCGGGACACTTTTTCGTCGTGGGTCACGGCCTTGAGCTCGCCGACGACGTCTCCGCCGCTCGACGCCTCGAAAACGCCCCGACGGAGGGACGCGATGAACCCGTCCAGCGGACGAACGGCGACGGCTTCGGAAAATGTCGCAACGCCGGCGACGCGCCGCATCGAGCGCTTCGTCCGCTCGCCGCGGCTCTCGCGTCCGGCCGGCTCCGCGTCACCTTCCACTTCGGGAGAAGCGTCGGGAAGGACGTCGACTCCCGGTCGCACGCCCGCCGCCAGGTCGGAAACCGCGAAGCGGTGACCGGCCTCGTCCTGCTGCACTTCGAATTTTCCGAGCAGCATCTCGGCGGTCTCATACTCACCCGAGCTCCGGGCGACGGCGAACACGACGACCTCGCGGCCGGGCAGGTATTCGGGCCGTCCCCACATCTTGAAGAACGTCCCGTCGGGAAGCTCGCCGCCGAGCTGATGCAGGACCAGGCTCCCGGCGAGGCTTCCCTTGAGAACCTCGAGCGGCTCGACGATCGTGAGCGTCTCGGGCCGTCCCTGCGAGTCGACGGTGACGTCGCTCGAGACCACGACGCCGTGGACGACGACGTCCGCGCGCGCGTGGAGCTCGCGATCCGTCAGGGGAATGACGCTGGTGGCGAGGGCGACGCGTCCTAAGAGAACGACGGCGCCGAAAAGGAGGAAGGAGAGCCGCGATGCGACCCTCTTTTTTCCCTGCCGGGCCGAAGACGAATCGGACATTGGAACCTCTTGGAGTTGAGGGAAACCGAAACGGAGTACCGCAAGTCGGCTGCCAGAGGGGTTGGTTTGTAACTGGCTGATTCCGGGGTACTTCATGGGAGTGTCCATCTCCGGTTGTACAAGAAATTGTCAGATCTGCAAACCGGGACGAAAATGAGTGTCAGCTCCGACGGAAACGGTCCGGCGGCTCGCCCTCATTCCGGGAACGGGCCGCCGGTCGGTCACGGCGTCGGGGTCACGGGATGACGACGATCGAGCCGAGCATCCCCTCGTGCCGATCCACCGGGCCGCAGGCGAACTCCATGCAGGACATGGAGTAGGTCGTCGAATTCGTCACCACGGGCGCCGTGAAGAAGGCGACGAAATCGGGACCGCCGACGGGCAGCACGGCGCCGCTCACGCCGAACTCGAGGATGCCGCTGAATTGATGCGCCTGATACGCGTCGTCGTAGATGTCGCCGTTGAACGCCCGGAGCTCGTACGATTTCCCCGACTTCAGCGTGATCGAGCTCGAGGGGTTCCCGGGCGTCGTGCCGGGTCCCGCGACCCACTGCCAGGCCCACCGGACGGCGCGCAGCCGGATGATCGTGGGTCCCG
>JBBQNC010000154.1:0-8448 GCA_038329555.1 Thermoanaerobaculia bacterium | reverse complement strand
CGTGGTAACCGGCAAGAGGGCCCTTGCCGTATCCGCACCCGCGGCCGGGTTGCTCGTCGCTGCGAACCTGGCCTCAGAGATGGTCACCCTGAACGATTCGAACGTGGCCGCGTTCACGGCCGGAGCCGGCGACCCGGAGGGCACGGAACTGTCGGCGGAGCTCGACGAAAGTGCCCTCTACCTCTGGACCAAGCTCGGCGGGGCGGCGAAGCTCATCCAGAACGGCGACCTCATCGGGGGCCAGGCGGTCTCCTCGGTCAATGCCCAGCACCCGTCGTTCCGGCAGCGGCAGCTGAACTCGCAGGGCTGCGCGGCCGTGCAGTATTTCATCGCCGGCGTCACGGGCGGGGCCACGGAAGACCGGGACGAGGGATCGGGCCCCGCTCCGTATTTCCCGGGCGTCGCGCCGGGCGGCCAGCTCCTGGTCAGCTGCGGCGGGATCGTGCCCGTGAGTCCGACGCCCACGCCGACTCCCACCGTCACGGTGCCCGGACCGACCTCGACGGTGACTCCGCTGGGCGGGCCCGTGGGACCGGGGCCCCAGGGCGTGCCGACGCTCTCGGGCGGCGCGCTGGCTCTCTTCGGAATCGGGCTGGCGGCGATGGCGCTGCTGCTCATCCGGAGGCGCTTCTAGACCCGGACCCTTCCCCGGTTCGAAGGACGCGGGCGCCACGGCGCCCGCGTTTTTTTTACCTCGGAGACTCGAGCGGCCGGGGGCGGTGTGGAGGATCAACCGGAAGAGAAAGAGACGACGAGATCGGAACCCTTTCGAAGCGAGAGCGAGATTGCGGGTCAGCGATTTCCCTTCCCGCGCACTTCCCGGTCCCACGTGGCCATCCACGACGGTCCCTCCCGCTCGAGCAGCTCCCAGTCGAGCTTTGCCGGGACGAGGCGCTTCTCGACGTCCCGCGCCCAGGCGGGCAGGTCGGCGGGAGGGATGTCGGTCCGCGCGGGCAGCCGGTACGCCCGGTCCGCCGCCATGCGCTGGGCTTCGACGCTCCCGACCCATTCGATGAAGGCCCGGGCCTCCGCGGGATGCCGCGCGCCCTTCACCAGCCCGATCGCATCGTCGATGACGGGAGTGCCGCTCGCGGGAAGGACCCAAGCCAGGTCGCGGCTGTGCTTCATCTCGAGAAGCACGTCGGGGAGATCCCAGACGGTGATGAGACCCTCGCGCCGCGCGATTCTCTGCACGAGCACGGAGGCATTCATCTCGTACGACTTCGTCTGAGCGTCGAGGCGGCGGAGCCATTCGAATCCCTGCGCGGTCGAGCCCGTCTTCTCGATCGACCGGGCCAGGATCAGCCCGAAGAACGCCCGCATCGTTCCGGAGGCGAGCGGGTAGCGGATGATGACCTTTCCCTTCCAGCGGGGATCGAGCAGGTCGTCCCAGTCCTTCGGAGCCTGCGCCGCGGGGATGACGGCCGAGTTGTAGACGATGACGGCCGGAGTCCGGTAGGCGCCGTAGTAGAGGCCGCGCGGCTCGCGCGCTTCGGGGGAGATCGCCGACGCCCACGACGGCCGGCACGGCTCGAGGAGCCCTTCGCGCGCTCCGCGGAAGAAGATCGTGTCGGGGCCGCCGAACCAGACGTCGGCCTGAGGGTTCGCCTTCTCGGAGCGCACGCGGTCGTAGACCTCCTGCGACCCCATGTCGAGCCACCGGACGTCGATCCCGGGGTGCGCCTTCTCGTAGGTGTGCTCCAGGAGCGAAAGGAGATCCCGCCCGTGGGGGGAGTAGAGGACGACCGGCGTCCGCTGGTCTGACCGGCAGGCGGCCACGAAGGCGAGCGCCGCGAGCAGCGGAATCAGACGGGCCCGAGCTCCGATCGAAGGAATCATGGCCGGGCGCTGGATCCGGCGCGTCGCGGCTTTGCCGGTTCGCCGGCACGGGTGGTTCGCTCGAGCGTCTCTCCCCACCGGTTGAGGAACGCGATCAGAAATCCGTGCTGATGCATCGGTTCGATCGCGACAGCGGCGAACGCCGTCGCCACGGCCACGGCGACGTGGTAGCCCTCCGAACGCGACGCGACGGCCCGGCGGTATGCCGGATGCGCTTCGTTGATCCAGACGGTGGACTCGACGAGCCGGCCGAGCTCGAGGGTCTCGGGCCGCGCTTCGAACTGCAGGTTGAGCCCATAGTGACCGGCTTTCGTTCGCGAATGGCGGCCGGGCAGGGCGGTGTCGAGCGGCGGCGGGACGCGGATCCGTCTTTCTTCGGACGGACGTTCGCCAGCCTGTGGCGGATGCGGATCGTCTCGCGGATTCGCGCCTTCGGGCGGCGGCGGGACGGCTGTGATGACTGCCGCGGCCGGATTTCCAACCCCCCGGCCTTCGCCATCCCCGACCGGAAGCCGTCTCTGGCCGCCCGAGCGCTTCTGCACCAGCGAATCGAGCAACGGATACTCGCGGCAGAGGCGCCCCAGGACGGCGGCGAGATCGCGCTCCATGGGGCGGGCGCTCCGGTGCCTTCGTTGCTTCCCGTCCAGGCCGTCGCCCCATCTTTCGAGCTCGGCCGCGACCGCCTCCTGGATCGCCTTGCGAAACGCCAGATAGATCGCGCCCTTGCTTCCTGTCCGGATGAAATCGCTCTTGCTCAGAGTGAGGCATTCGGCGAGCGCCGGCACTTCGATCAGCCCGCCCACGCGGTCGGGAGCCGCCGGAAGCACGCCCAGCCAGTCCCAGCCGCGTTTGATGACCTTCCCGAAGGTGCTGATCGCGAGGCCCCGCCTGTCGTCGGGAAGCGGCGACCGATCGCGCCAGATCTGACCGACGGCGGATGGCCTGCGAGCGCGGCCGATCCGCAGGGCCAGCCGGGACACGTCGTCCGCGCTCCAGGTCTCCTTCTCGACGGTCGCGCCTTCGAGCGAGAAGATCACTCCGGCCGGGTAATGCCGTTCGAGCGCCTCCTCGAATCCGACGGAAAGGATGGGCCGGAACCGGGAACGCAGCGCGCTCTCGAGAAAGCCACGGTCGAGCAGGGGGGAGAGGGGATTGCGAAGCTTCAACCGCACGGCCGTTCCCGGCCTTCCGAGGAGACCCGCCGGAGGAATCCATTTCCACGGAGCGCGGTGGCGGGTCGCGAGGTGCCACCGCGTGGCGACGTGGCTCTTGCCGCGCATCGTCTCCGTGACCACTTCCTCGCTCGCGAGAAGCCCGAGCTTGATCCCGACACCGGCGAAGCCGATTCCCTGTCCCCGCGTTTTCCCGCTGGACGCGATGTCGTGGTAGCGCGCGAGCTCCCGGCGGCGCATTCCGGACCCGTCATCGGTGACGGTGAGAGTCGCCGTGGAAGAATCGGTCGAGAGAGTGATCTGCGTCGCGCCCGAGTCGAGCGAGTTGGCGACGATCTCCGTCAGGATCGTCTCTTCGAGAGACTCGGGATACGCGTCGCGCAGGTCTTCCAGGAGGTGCAGAAGGTCGACGCGTGTTTCTCCCAAGCTATCGGGCTCCCGCGAGGCGTCCGGCCATGGCTTCGAGCATATCGAAGCCTTCCCCCGGCCCGGCAACCCTCCGGGCGGGCGACACGGCCGATCAGGACTGGTGCTCGCCGTGGAATTGCCCGAGGAACTCCTCGACGGCGCGGTGGAAAGAGCTGGGATCGATCGCCGGATATCGGTAAAGCCTCGGCTCGATCTCGTGAAACAGCCGCAGCAGCTCGGCCGGCGTCACCAATCCCCGCCGAACCATCTCGGCGGCGTCTCGTTCGTCCTGCGGATGCGCGCGTTCGATCTTCGCGAGAGCCTGACTGTAGAGGTCATAGTGGTGAAACGAAATGGAGCCCTCGCGAACGATGAACGGGCTGCGCTCCTCCCACCCGGGCAGCTCCGGGATGAATTGATCGGGCGCCGCCAGCTCCACGTTGATCTGGAGCTCCTCTTTGAGGCCGGGGAACGCCTGCAGGAGCGGATCGCTGTCCGGAACGATCTTCAGATCGATATCGATCGTCGACGAGCGCCAGCCGAAGAGCACCGCAGTCGCTCCTCCCGCCACATACACGCGGACGTTCTCCCGGGCCCTTGTCCCGAGACGACGGAAGAACCGCTCGATTCGGTCGCGATCTACCGGCTCCCGCATTCCGCCGCCCGCTCGAAGCTGACGACTCGCCGGATGAGCGCGTTGTAGCGAGAGTGGGCCGAGTCCGAGTTCTCTTTCGCGAGCAAATCGTAGAGACGGCGTTCCGGGTACGGGATTCCCGGCGGAAGCGACAGGCCGGTCCGGGACAGGCGCGTCCGGGCGATCGAGACGAGAAGCGCCTCCACGGACTCGATCCCGCGATCGAGATCGGCGCTTCCTTTTTCGATCAGCTCTTCGCCCGGCAGGCTTCGGTCCACGAGGAAGGAGTATAGGCGCGAGCGCTATCGTCCGCGCGACCAGTGCCGGAAGGCTTCGATCCACTCCCACCCGCCCGGCCTGGGCCGAGGCAGCGGTAGGTCGAGTATCGGCACGGCCAAGGAGCCTGTCCTCGTCATCTCCTGCTGCGCGCCGGCGATGCTCTCGCTGCGAGCGGAATGCTCGGAAATCCGCTTGTGCGGCGTAGCCGGGCTACGCCTCCGCGCCGTTTTCCTGCGCTCCCGCTCTCGCTTCGGCCTCACCGCGCTCGCGACGGACATTTCTCGTACAGGCTCCTGGCGGACCCGGCCCCGACGGCAGATGGCGACGATGTTTTCGCCGTCGTTCAAGTCGACGCGTTCGACCGTCACGGGAACTCCGAGGAGCATCGTCTCGAAGGGCATCTGGAGGTTCTCCTCCATCATGGTGAAGAGCCCGACCGCCTGTTCGGATTCGCCGTAAGCATCGACGATCGCCTGCTCGACCATCGCGTCGAGCCGCGTCCGGCTCAGACGCGGCCGCGGCCTCGTTCTTGGAGGCTTCTTCATGGGCCCACCAAGCCTACGTCGCTCGCGGGGAGGAGCCAACGATGCTCTGCGGAATTGGAGACATTTCCTCTTGCCGGGCTAAGCGGCGGAGGAAGGGAGGTAGAGTTTGGCGCCGATGACACCGGGGCGGAACGATCCATGCAGTTGCGGCAGCGGCCGGAAGTTCTAGCGCTGCTGCGGCGCCGCGGAATCCTTCGGCACAGGGCAATCGAGAGGGACGAGCGCGGATGCTTTCCGTGTCGCCGTTGCCGCGGACATTCCCACCATCGTCAACAACGACGGGCATCTCGTCGTCCACACCACCTCGATCTACGACGTTTTCGACGCGTACGCGGTCCAGATCGAGATCGAGTCCTGGCGGCCGAAGCCGGACGTGGATGAAAAGCGCGACCGCGCCGGACGGCTGGTCGGATTCGAGGCCCACTACACGCGGAAGCCGGAGGGTCGGCGGACGCCGCGCGAACCCGTGCTCGTCGCGCGCCTCGAGTGGATCGAGCATGGCCCTCTCGTCGTGCAGACGAACTCGACCGAACGCGATCTGGAGATCCGGGCGAAGCTCATGAAGCTTCCCAAAACGGATCTCCGGCTGGCGGCCACCGCCGGCCGCTCGACCAGCGATCTACTCTCCGAGCCGCCGTCAGACGAAGAAGCGCAAGTGGCGAAGGCCAGGGAGAGACTCGCGAGCGATCCCGAAGTGCGGGCGCGCCTCGCGGAGATGATGACTGCCTACTCACGCGAATGGTGCGATACGGTGATTCCCGCTCTCGGGAACCGCCGGCCCCGCACGCTCGTGCGCACGGAGAGCGGAAGGGCGAAGGTCCTCGCCCTGATCGCCGAGATGGAGTCGCTGCCCCGCCCGGAAGGAAGCGGCGGGATGGACTTCGAGCTCATTCGACGGGAGCTGGGACTGACTCTGGGCCGTTGATCCAGATCAGGAGGTGCCATCGACCGACAGTTCTGCCTTGGGGCCCGACGCCGACCGCTGTCGGAAGCGCTCAAACAGCCAATCCAGGAAGAACTTGGAGAAGTCCCGGTCATCGGTGACCCGCTTGTAGAACTTGAAGTTCGTGTCGACCATGTCCTGAAGCCGATCGCTGACCACGTGATCGAAGGTCAGGCGGGCATTCTCCGGGGTGTTCGCGCGGATGCTGGCGGTCAGCGCCGGATCGGCGGCCAGCTTTTCCTCGAGCTGCTCGATGAAGACCTTGTCCTCGTCGGTCAGGTCGGTCCCGAATCGCTCGTTGAGCTCCTGGATGATCCGCGACAGCGCCTCGAGCTCGAATACGGTCGGGGACGGCCGCTCGGCCTTCTGCGGATCGATCTCGCGCTCACCGCGTTCGAGGGCGATGGAGCCTCCAAAAGTCTTTCGGACCCGGTAAGAATCCATGTCGATCTTCTGCTGGATCTCTCTCGGCAGCTCGCCCTTCGGCTCGGGAAGATAGCGGCGGAGCAGCCGCGCGAAGACGTAGAGCTTCTCGAGGTCTGCGTCCGCGAAGGTCAGAATCTGAGAAAGGAAGGCATAGAGGCGCACGTAGTCGGAGAGGCCGCTGCGAAAGTTGGCCTGGTCCTCCTCGGAAAGCTCTCGGAACCGGTCCACCAGCGGGGCGAGCGCGGAATAGAACTGGTCCTGCGTCGCCTTCGGGGAGAAGTAGAGTCGGGCAAACGAATCGACGTCGGGCTTTCCGTACACGTGCGAGTCGGCCAGCCGTCGTTCGAGGTCGTAGAGAAGGTTCGGGTCGGTGCCTTCGGAAAGCAGCGTCTTCTCGTAGTAGGGCTCGAACGCCTTCTGGATCTCGTCGGACTCATTGGCGAAGTCGAGAACCGCGGTCTCTTCTTTGCCCGGATGGACCCGGTTCAGCCGCGAGAGCGTCTGGACGGCGTTGACGCCCCCGAGCTTCTTGTCCACGTACATCGTGTGGAGGAGCGGCTGGTCGAATCCGGTCTGGAACTTGTTCGCTACGACGAGAAACCGATACTCGATTTGCTCGAAGGTCTTCGCCGTCTGCGCCTCGGAAATGCCTCTGTTCATTCCCGTCTCGGTGAATGTCGCGCCCCGATCCTTCACCTGTCCCGAGAACGCGACGAGCGCCTTGTAGGGGTATCCGCGCTCCTCGAGATACCGATCCAGCGCCAGCTTGTACCGGACGGCTGCCTGGCGGGATCGGGTGACGATCATCGCCTTCGCCCTTCCGCCGATCTGATGAGCCGTGTTCTGGTGAAAGTGTTCGACCATGATCTCGATCTTCTGGCGGATAGCGTGGTCGTGGAGATCGACGAAGGACCGCAGCAGGTAGTTTGCCTTGTACTTTTCGTAGTGCGGGTCGTCCGCGGCCTTCTTCAGGAGCTTCCAGTACACCTTGTAGGTCGTGTAGTTCTGGAGAACGTCCAGGATGAAGCCCTCCTCGATGGCCTGCCGCATGCTGTAGAGGCTGAACGCCCCAAACCGGCCGTCCGGCCGCTTCGCGCCGAAGAGCTCCAGAGTCCTGGGCTTGGGGGTCGCCGTAAAGGCGAAGAAGCTCACGTTCGGCTGTGGACCGCGCTTGCGCATCTGTTCGGCGATGCGGTCCTGCAGGTCGGCTTCGTCTTCCTGATCGGCGTCGCCATGACCCTCCGCCGGCGCCTCGACGCCGAGAACGGTCTTCAGACCTTTCGTGCTCTCGCCCGACTGGGAGGAATGCGCCTCGTCGACGATCACCGCGAAGCGCTTGCCGGGAAGCGCCGCCATGTCATCCGCGATTACCGGAAACTTCTGCAGCGTCGTGACGATGATCGTCTTGCCCGATTCGAGGGCCTCCTTCAACTGCCGGCTCGTCTTATCGATGTTCTCGACCACGCCATCCGTCTGCTCGAACTGGCGGACGGTCCGCTGGAGCTGCCGGTCGAGGATGCGGCGGTCCGTGACGACGACGATGGAGTCGAAGACACGGCGGTCGTCGTCGTCGTGAAGAACCGAGAGCTGATGAGCGAGCCACGCGATGGAGTTGGACTTTCCGCTGCCGGCAGAATGTTCCACGAGGTACCTGTGGCCGGAACCAAGTTCCCTGGCGTTCGCGACGAGGCGCCGGACGGAGTCGAGCTGGTGGTAGCGGGGAAAGACGAGGTACCGGCGGCCCGTCTTGCGCCCCTTGTCGTCCTCTTCCTCTACCTCCTGAATGAATTGTTGGACGAGGTTCAAGACGCTGTCCCGCGACCAGACGCGCTCCCAGAGATACGAGGTCGCGTAGCCCCGGGCCGTCGGAGGAACCGAGGGATTACCCGCGCCGCCGAACTTGCCCTGGTTGAAGGGAAGGAATCGGGTCTTCGAACCGGCCAGCTCGCTCGCGACGAAAACCAGGTCCGGATCCACGGCGAAGTGCGCCAGGCATCGCCGCGGCGCGAGCAGCGGTTCGCGGGGATCGCGGTCGAAGCGGTACTGGCGGATGGCGTCTTCGACGGTTTGTCCATTTAGCGTGTTTTTGAGCTCCGCCGTGAAGATGGGAATGCCGTTCAAGAAAAGCACGAGATCGAGGCTGTTCTCGTTCTTCTCGCTGTAGCGGACCTGCCGGACGATCGTGAAGAGGTTGCCCTCGTA
>JBBQNC010000153.1:0-8485 GCA_038329555.1 Thermoanaerobaculia bacterium | reverse complement strand
CCACCGCTTCATCTGGCGTTACGTGGGGATGCGGGAGGGCGGCCGGTTCGTGAACGCGGCCATCTGGTCCGGCGGAATCCTCCTGGCGCTGCGACTCTTCGTTCCGGACGGTTTTCAGCAGTGGCGAATCCCGATCTCGATCATCTTCATGGACACCCTCCTGGGCTTCGGCGGCGTGTTTTCGCTGCGCGTGGCCAGGCGCATCGCCTACGAACGTTCGCGGCGCGGGCTGGTCTCCCGGAACACGGCGCCCCGGCGGCGCGTTCTTCTACTCGGTGCCGGGCAGGCGGGCGTTCTCGCCGCCCGCGAGATCCTCGGTCGCGGCGACCTGGACATCGAGATCCAGGGGTTCGTGGACGACGACCCCCGAAAGCAGGGCGCGGTGATCCACGAGATCCCGGTGCTCGGAACCACGCGGGATCTTCCACGCCTGGTGGCCGACTTGAAGATCCAGGACGTCGTCATCACGATCGCGCAGATCTCACGGAGAGAGATCGTCCGGATGATCGAGCAGTGCCGCAAGATCGGCGTGGGAATGCGGATCATCCCCGGCCTCTACGAGATCCTGCAGGGGAAGGTCCGGGTCACCCGGATCCGCGACGTGGACATCGAGGACCTGCTCGGCCGGGAGCGTGTCCACCTGGACGAGGACGATATCGGCCGCTTCGTCGCCGGAAAGACCGTCCTCGTCACGGGCGCTGGCGGCTCGATCGGCTCGGAGCTCGCGAGGCAGCTCGGCCGCTTCGGGCCTGCGGCGCTCGTGCTCCTGGAGCGCTTCGAGGGCGCGCTCTTCGAGATCGACCGGGAGATGAGGCGGCTGTTTCCCGAGCTCAAGATCGTTCCGGTCGTCGCGGACATCAGCGACGAGCCCTGGATCCGGACGATCTTCGCCCGGCACGCTCCGCAGGTCGTCTTCCACGCCGCCGCGCACAAGCATGTTCCGATGATGGAGTCGAATCCGTCCGAAGCGATCAAGAACAACGTCTTCGGAACGCGGGTGATCTCGGAAGTCGCCGGAGAATCGGGCGTCGAGGCGGTCGTGATGATCTCGACGGACAAGGCCGTGCGTCCGACGTCGGTCATGGGTGCATCGAAGCGGGTCGCCGAGCTCGTCATCCAGGACCTGGCTCGCAAGTATTCGACGCGCTTCGTCGCGGTGCGGTTCGGAAACGTGATGGGCTCCGCGGGATCGGTGATTCCCCTGTTCCGCGATCAGATCCGCCGCGGCGGGCCGGTCACCGTCACGGATCCCGAGATGAAGCGTTACTTCATGACGATTCCGGAAGCGGCTCAGCTCGTGATGCAGGCCGGAGCGATGGGAAGCGGCGGAGAGATCTTCATCCTCGACATGGGCGAGCCCGTTCGGATCCTCGACCTGGCCGTCGCGATGATCAATCTGTCGGGCCTCCGGCCGTTCGAGGACATGGAGATCGTGTTCACGGGTCTCCGGCCGGGCGAGAAGCTGTTCGAGGAGCTCGAGCTCGACGGCGAGGAGATCGCGAAGACGCGGCATCCCAAGATCTTCATCGGGCGGATCGCCGCCTATCAGCCGGCCGCGGTCGAGCAGGCGCTGTCCGAGCTCCGGAAGCTCGCGTCCGAGAGCGACGCGCATTCGATTCGCGCCTACCTGAACCAGCTCCTTCCGGAAGCAAAACTGGCTCCGGGTCGCCGCACCGACGCGGTCCCGGCACCCCCCAAGGAGCGCGAGCCCGAAGCGGCGGCCGAGCCGGGCCAGCTCCCGCTCCGGCTCTTCGATACGGCGCAGCGGGACAAGACCCGTGCAAACACAAGCCGATAGTCCACGGCGGTCGAGGACGGATCCGCGCCTCCAACCGGCCGGCTCGGTAAATCAGGCGGCATGAACCCACCTCGGAGAAGCTGACCAGCCCTGTCTTGGCTCCATGACAAACAGTCATCGTTTGATCGAACGCTGGGCCGAGAGGGACCCGGCGCGCCTGGCCGTCGCCTGCGGGCGCGAACGTCTGACGTTTGGCGAGTTGAACCTGCGCGCCAACCGCCTCGCCCGCCGGCTCCAGGCTCTCGGCGTCGGACCCGAGGTCCTGGTCGGGCTGTACGCGGACCGTTCGGCTCCGATCGCGGTCGGGATCCTCGCCGTGCTCAAGGCGGGGGGCGCGTGGCTCCCTCTCGATCCCTCCTATCCCGCGGAACGGCTCCGGCAGGTGCTCGCACACGCCCGACCCCGGATCCTTCTCGCCGGGGCATCGCGGTCCGACGACGCCCTCCTCCGGGGCTCGCGCGTCGTGCCCCTGGACGCCACGGGGTCCGAGGCGGACGGTTTTTCCGGAGAGAACCTGGAAGCCGAGCCACCGCCGGAGAGCGCGGCCTACGTGGTCTACACGTCGGGCTCCACGGGCCGGCCGAAGGGGGTCGTCATCACCCACCGGAACCTCGCCTACTACGTCGACGCGATGTCGGAGGCCACCGGAGTGGGGGAGGGCGCGCGCTACCTTCACACCGCGTCGTTCTCGTTCTCTTCCTCCGTCCGTCAGCTCATGCTGCCGCTCACCCAGGGTTCGACCGTCGTGATCGCGACGCGTGAGCAGACCAGCGACCCGCTGGAGCTCTTCGCGCTGGTCCAGCGACGTCAGATCACCGTGATCGATCTCGTTCCTTCGCACTTCAGAACGAGCATCCGGGCGCTTGCGAGCCTCCCGCGCGCCCGGCGGGATGACCTCCTCCGCAATGCGCTCGAGACGATCCTGCTCGCGAGCGAGCCGCTCTACTCCGACCTTCCGGATGCCTGGAGGTTCGAGTTCGAGCATCCCGCGAGGCTCGTGAACATGTTCGGGCAGACCGAGACGACGGGGATCGTCACGACCTGGGAGATCCCGCCCTCGCGCCGCGAAAGGCCGGGCATCGTATCGATCGGTTTCCCGATCGCCGGGACCGAAATCCTGCTCGTCGACGAAGAGTCCCGCCCGATTGCTCCGGGCGAGCCCGGCGAGATTTACGTCAGCGGGCCGGGCGTCGGGCGTGGCTACCTCCACGATCCCGAACAGACGGCCGAGCGCTTTCGCAACCCGCAAGGCCCGGGCAGCGATCGTCGCTTGTATCGTACGGGAGACTTCGGAGTCCGCGGGGAGGACGGAATCCTGCAGTTCGTCGGCCGTCGGGATCGGCAGGTCAAAATTCGTGGTCACCGCATCGAGCTCGGAGAAGTCGAGGCTGCGGTGTCCCACCGTCCGGGGGTCGCCGACGCGGCGGTCTCGGCCGTGGACTCCGGCGCCGGAGAGAAACGGCTCGTCGCGTACGTCGTCGCCGAGGCCGCCTCGCCCGAGGCCGTGCGCGAGCTGCGCGCCTCGCTCCGCGAGCTGCTTCCCGAGCACATGCTCCCGACGATCTTCGTGCCCCTGGACGAGCTGCCGCGCCTTCCGAACGGGAAAGTCAATCGCGCCGCACTCCCGGCCCCGGACAGCGCCCGGCCGGATCTGACGAGCCCATATGAAGCGCCGCGGGGACCGCTCGAAAAGCAGATCGCCGAGATCTGGCGGGACCTTCTCGGGCTCTCCCGCGTTGGGGTGCACGACGACTTTCTCGAGCTGGGCGGCGACTCTCTGGTGGCGAGCCGCATGGTGTCCCGCCTCCGAGCGCTCGCCGTCGAGATCCCGGTTAGCGCGTTCTTCGGGGCGCGCACGATCGCGGAGCTCGCCGCACTCGCGGAAAAATCCGGAACAAGCGGTGCCGAGCCTCCCCTCGTCGCCGGACTCGCGTCCGGAGACGTCCCCGCCTCCTTCGCGCAGGAGAGCCTGTGGCTGATCTCCCAGCTCGAGGCGGGAGCCACGCCCTATACGGTGTCGCGGCTCATCGCCATCGACGGGGACGTCTCGGCCGGCCGCATCCGAGAAGCCCTCGGGGTCATCCTCGAGCGCCATGAATCGCTGCGCACGGTCTTCCCGGCTCCGCAGGGATCTCCGCTGCAGAGCGTCACTCGCGCCGTGCCGGAGGTCGAGAACCGCGATCTTTCACACACGCCCGGGGAAGCGGGAGAGGTCGAAGTCCATCGCCTCCTCCGCGAGCAGGAGGAGAGGCCGTTCGACCTCGCGTCGGGGCCCCTCGTGCGGGTGACACTGGTCCGCCTCGGCCCGGGGGAGCTTCGCTTGCTCGTGACGATGCATCACATCGTCAGCGATGGATGGTCCGCGGATCTGCTGCTGCGGGAGCTGCGATCGCTTCTGGAATCGTCCGGCGAAGGAGTCACCCCCCCTCTGCCTCAGCTCCCGATCCAGTACCGCGACTACGCGGTCTGGCAACGCCGTCGTCTCGGAGCGGGTCGGCTCGAGCGGCAGCTCGGCTACTGGCGCGAAAAGCTCCGCGGGCTTTCGACGCTCGAGCTGCCGACGGACCATGCGCGGCCGCCGGTCTCGTCCTTCCGAGGCCGCCGCACGCGGGTCGTCCTCTCGAAGTATCTGCTCCGGGAGCTTGAGCGGCTCGCGCAGCGCGAGGGAGTGACGCTCTACATGACCGCGCTCGCGGCGTTTCAGGTGCTCCTGTCGCGCTACACGGGCCAGGAAGACGTCGTCGTCGGATCTCCGGTCGACGGCCGCGTCCGCGTTGAGCTCGAGAACCTGATCGGATTCTTCGTCAACACGGTCGTCCTGCGCACCGACCTCTCCGGCGATCCGACATTCCGCGCGCTCCTGAAGCGGGTCCGGGAGGTCGCAGTCGACGCCTATGCAAACCAGGATGTCCCCTTCGAGAAGCTCGTCCGGGAGCTGAACCCGGATCGGCACCGCGGGCGCAATCCGCTCTACCAGGTCCTCTTCGGCCTGCGCCGCGAAGATCCCGTCCCGAAGGGCTCCGGGGAGGTCTCCTTCCGCGCGCTGCCGGCGCCGAAGGAGACCTCGGCGCTCGATCTGACGCTCGCGCTGACCGATTCCTCGGAAGGCCTCGTCGTTTCCTGTGAGTACAGCACCGATCTCTTCGAAGACGCGACGATCTCGCGACTGCTCCGGCACTTCGAGCTTTTGCTCAGCTCTGCGGTGCTCGCCCCGGGCCAGCCGATCTCGGGGATGTCGATTCTTCCGGAGCCGGAGCGCCGGCGCCTGCTCTTCGAGTGGAATCGGACGGCCGCCGGGTATCGGCTGGAAAAAACCGTGCACGGGCTTTTCTTCGAACAGTCCGCGCGAACCCCGGACGCCGTCGCAGTCGAGTTCGAGGGGCGCCAGCGTTCGTATCGGGATCTGTCCGCCAGCGTCCGGGAGCTCGCCCTGCGCCTGCGTGGGGTGGGGGTCGTTCCGGGCGTCCTCGTCGGGCTCTGTCTCGACCGGTCGATCGAGATGGTCGTGGCGCTGCTCGGAATCCTCGAGGCCGGCGGCGCGTACCTTCCGCTCGACCCGGCCTTTCCGGTCGAACGATTGGCCTTCCTGCTCGAAGACGCGAAGCCGGCTGTTGTCGTGTCGGAAAGCCGTCTTGCGAAAAAGCTCGCCACTTCCGCGACCTTGGTGCTGCTCGATGGCGAGGTCGGCGGCAGGAGCGCTCCTACCGCCGCTCCCGCTACCGCCGGTCCGGAGGACCTCGCGTACGTGCTCTACACGTCGGGCTCCTCGGGGAAGCCGAAGGGTGTGGAGGTGACGCATCGAGCCCTTGCCAACTTCCTCTTCTCGATGCGGGAGCGGCCGGGTCTCACGGCGAAGGACACGCTCCTCGCGGTGACCACCCTCTCCTTTGACATCGCCGGCCTCGAAATCTATCTGCCCCTCGTCACGGGCGCGCGGGTCATGCTCGTCGGCCGTGACGTCGCCTCGTCAGGTGCCCGCCTGGTCGACGCGCTCGAGACGTCGGGCGCGACGGCGATGCAGGCGACGCCAGCGACGTGGCGCATGTTGATCGAGGCGGGATGGAAAGGATCTCCGGGGCTGACCGTTCTCTGCGGGGGAGAGGGGCTGTCGCGCGATCTCGCCGACGCGCTCCTCGCCCGCGCGCCCCGCGTCTGGAACCTGTATGGGCCGACGGAAACCACGATCTGGTCGACCATCCAGCAGGTGGAGCCGGGCGCCGGCGCCGTTCCGATCGGCCGGCCGATTGGGAACACCGAGGTGTACGTTCTGGACGGTCGAAGCGAGCCGGTTCCGATCGGGACTCCCGGCGAGATCTACATCGGTGGCGCCGGCGTGGCGCGGGGATATCTGGGCCGGCCGGCCCTCACCGCGGAAAAATTTCTGCCGGACCCGTTCTCCGGACGGCGGGGTGCGCGGCTCTACCGCACCGGGGACCTCGGCCGGTGGCGGCCGGACGGCCGGCTCGAATACCTGCGCCGGGCGGACGACCAGATGAAAATCCGCGGCTTTCGCGTGGAACCCGAAGAGGTGGAGGCGGCTCTTCGCGCGCACCCCGCGGTTCGAGATGCGGCCGTTGCCCTGCGTCGCCAGGGGGATGATCCGCGGCTCGTCGCGTATATCGTCGGCGCCGGGGGAGCCCCGCCCTCCTGCGCGGACCTGCGCGCATTCCTGAAAGGGGCTCTGCCCGATGGCCTCGTTCCGGCGTTCTACGTGACCGTGCCTTCGCTGCCGCTCACCCCGAATGGGAAAATGGATCGGCGGGCCTTACCGGAGCCGGACTGGGCCGGATTTTCGTCCGCGGTGTCGGCCTTCCGTCCGCCGCGCACCCGCCTCGAACAGGATCTGGCCGCGATCTGGTCCGATGCGCTGGGCGTGGGGGAGATCGGCGTCGGCGACAATTTCTTCGACGTGGGTGGCGATTCGATCCTCGCGACCCGCATTTTCTCCAGGGTGCGGGAGGCCTTCGGCGTCGAGCTTTCGCTCGTGAGCATCTTCGAGACCTCGACCATCGAGGAGATGGCGGCCCTGATCGAGACGATGCAGGAGAGCGCCTTTGCCAAGACGTCGACACCGATCCGGCGGCGCTCATGATGGCGGGAATGCCGAACGTCTGCGATCGGGCCGCGCGGGGCGGCGCCCCGGCGGCGAACGCCCCCGATTTTCAGGGCGTGAGCTCATGAGCCCGATCTCGGAGACCTCCGCCGAGCGCCCGCAGCCTCGACCCAAGACCGTCTCTTCGGAAGCCACGGGACGCTCCGCTTCCGATTCGTCCCTGCGTCGGCTCGAAGGAGCCCTGTCCGCGGTCGCGTTGATCATCGCCGCGTGCCTCGCCTGGCGCACCCGATTCCGGGTCAACTCGGACGCGATGAATTATCTCGACCTCGGCGACGCCATCTATCGGGGAGAGTGGCCCACCGCCATCAACGGCCTCTGGAGCCCGCTCTACCCGGCGCTCCTCGGTCTGGCCCGCAGGCTCCTGCGGCCTTCCGGATACTGGGAGAGCACGATGGCGCACGGGCTGAACCTCGCGCTTTACGGTTTGGCCCTCATCGGCTTCCGGTCATTTTTCCGCCGTCTCCGCCTCGCGATGCGTCGTGAGGCGGGGGAGGCGAACGCAGTCACCTGGCCCGAGCGCTCATGGACGATCCTCGGCTACACGGTTTTCCTCGGTTGCTCGCTCGTGCTGATCCGCATCTCCGTTCTCTCGCCGGATCTCCTGGTCGCCGCGCTCGTGTACTTCGCGGCGTCGATCCTGCTCACGATCGCCGCGGGAAACCGCGGGGCATGGACCTTTGCCGCACTCGGGGTGGTCCTCGGCCTCGGGTACCTCGCGAAGACACCGATGTTCTGGGGCTCGGTCCTCTTTCTCGCGGCGGCGTTCTTCGTGGTCCGAGACTGGCGGAAGGCTGCGCCCCGGGTCGCGCTGGCCGCGGGACTCTTTCTTGTGATCGCCGGTCTCTATTTCGTGCCGCTCTCGATCATCAAGGGTCGCCCCACGATCGGTGACACCGCGCGCTTGAACTACGGATTTCACATCCACAGGGTGCCGTACGTGCACTGGCAGGGAGACACGGCCGGCAACGGCTCTCCCCGGCACCCGACCCGGCGTGTCATGACATCTCCTGACGTCTATGAATTCGCGTCTCCCGTGGGCGGGACCTACCCGCCCTGGTACGACCCGTCCTACTGGTACGACGGTCTGCGGTTCGCCTGGAAACCGGCCGACGTCAGACGCCTGACGACGAGCCTGCTCGACCTCTACTTCATGTTCACGGACACCTTCCAGGTGAGCTTGCTCGTCGGGCTCATGGTCGTCACCGTCCGCGTGTGGGACCGGGCCGCCGTGCGAAGGGTGCTTCTCCGCCGGTGGTACGTCGTCCTTCCGGCCGTCGGCGTCCTTCTGATGTACTCGCTCGTCCACGTCGAGCCCCGCTACCTGAGCGCCTTCGCCGCGCTGCTGTGGCTGGGCCTCTACTCCGGCATGGCCCTTGGCGAGGCGGAGGGGGACCGCCGCTGGCTGGCGGCGGTCGCGCTTGCCGTGATCGGCGGCATGCTCTTCGAGATGGCAGGCCCCCTCGTCGTCGCCACCGAAAGCGAGCAGCAGGCCGCCGTCGACGGACACGTACATTGGAGAGTCGCGCGGGAGCTGCAGAAGATCGGGATCCGGCCGGAGGACCCGATCGCCT
>JBBQNC010000152.1:0-8492 GCA_038329555.1 Thermoanaerobaculia bacterium | reverse complement strand
TCGGCTTTATTCAGCGGGCAGTCGGGGTCAGTCGTGCAAAACGGCCTTATTCATAAACGGGAAGGACGAAAGGCCGAAACGCACGACTGACCCCAATCCGGGCCCGACTGACCCCAATCCGGGCCCTCAGTTTCCCCTCTCCCCCGCGTTCGGGGGAGAGGGGAGAGGGTCAGGGTGAGGGGGCGCTTCTCCGATCCGTACGCCAGTCGAGAGCCTCAGTGAACCCGCCCCCAACAACGACCGCGCATTCGGGAGGGCTGCGCGGAGGTGTAGATTCCGAACCTCTGGTGAAAGGAGCCGACCCATGGCTGGAAACGTGAAAGCCATTCCCGAGGGGTACCACAGCGTGACGCCGTATCTGATCATCGACGGCGCCGCCGCGGCGATCGAGTTCTACAAGAAGGTTTTCGGCGCCATCGAGGTCATGCGAATGCCGGCTCCCGACGGCCGCATCGGCCACGCGGAGATCAAGATCGGCGACTCGTACGTCATGCTCGCCGACGAGAATCGCGAAATGAACGCCCGCGCGCCCAGATCAGTGGGCGGCTCTCCGATCTCGCTTCTTCTCTACGTCGAGGACGTCGACAAGATCGTCGATCGCGCCGTCGCCGCCGGAGCGAAGCCGGAGCGGCCCGTCGAAGACAAGTTCTACGGCGACCGGATGGGCGGGATCGAGGACCCGTTCGGGCACCACTGGTACGTGGGGACTCACATCGAGGACGTCACACCCGAGGAGATGAAGAAGCGCATGGCGGCGATGAGTCCTTCGTAAGTGATTCCCCTCTCCCCCCGATCGGGGGAGAGGGTCAGGGTGAGAGGGTCCCTCGCAGATTCCTCTTTCAGCGAGAAATTCGGAGACCGGCCCTTGACCCAGATGTCCCTCACGCCATCCCTCTCCCGCCGGGAGAGGGCGTTACGGGGTGGGCTCCCTCACCCTTGTAGAGGGCTTCGAGACTTCGCCCCTCAGTCGGCGGCCAATGGCTTTCCCGACGCGGTCGTCGCGCGAAGCCCCCAGAGCGCGAGGGCGAGGACCAGGCCGATCGCGATCGCGCCCACGTAGAAGTACCAGGCGGACGGGTCCGGAGTCATCACCCAATACTCGAGCCAGTAATCGCACGTCCGGCAGACGAGAGCCGCGAGCAGGCCGAAGCGGATGGCGATCACGACGAGAAGACCGGTCGTCAACGCAGCCATGGGCAGCGTCACGCGCGGAAATGGCGCCCCGAGGAGGTTCGCCGAGAAGAAGAGCGCCACGATGATCGCGGCGAGCCATTCGAAGCGCACGAGCCGCCGGACGAACACGAGGAACATCACGAGGGCGAGGACCCACCAGATCGCGAGCGCCGGGGAGTTGATCAGCCACGCGAGTCCGCTGCGGACGCTGGACGGATCGGCCAGCATGCCGCGCGGGATGGGAGGCGGCTCGCCGAGCCAGATCGGAATGTACCGGCGGATCGGGCCCATCAGGATGCCGATCAGGGCCCCCGCCGACGCACCCACGACGAGATCCCGTCCGACGAGCGGATCCTTCCAGCCTCCCGCGACGAGGCGCGTCCACGAGATGAGCATTCCGGGCCAGTGTCGGCGCATGATCGGTTCCAGCGCCACGTACACGATCCAGATCACGGCGCCCATCACCGCGGCGTCGACGAGGCCGGAGGCGAAGATGTCGATCTCGTCGGCGTTCGGAAGGTGGTGGGCGCCGAGGGCCCACATGGCGAACTGGAGGATGACGACCGCGGCGGCCAGTCGAGCGGCGCCTCGCCGGTCGCCTCGGCCCGCGAGCAGATTGCGCCGCGCCATCCACGCCCCTGCGATCACCAGAGTCAGCAGGATCAGGGCCCACACCAGGTCCCCCGCGCGCGCCCCGGCATCTCGCTGGTCGGGGACGTCCTGGGTGGACTTCGACCACGGCCCGATCCAGAGAAAGGAGACAGGCCTTCCGCGATACGCGGCCGCTTCCACCCGCATCGTCACGCCCGGCCGCTCGGGGTGCGGTCCCTCCCACGCCGCGCGGGTGTCCGCGTACTCGCGCGGGTTCCATCGCGGCTCGACCGGCCGGAATGCTTTGACGTCGAGCGCCGCCGCGCGGAAGAGGGGCGTCCAATCCGGCCCCGAAACGGACGCCGCGGGCGCCGAAGGCTTCTCGACCTGCGAGGGCACGACGTGGAGCTGCTTCAACCGGCCTTCCGCGTCGAGACGGACCTCCTTCATCCCGGTCCGCACGGGCGGCGGGTCGATGTCGGTGACGACCGGCTGGGGAAACGGACCCGCATTCATGATGGTGGGAACGAGCGTCAGCAGGCTCTCGCGATACACGTAGCTCAGGCCGTCCCGAGAGATGTGGCGCCAGCGCTCGCGAGAGGGGTCATGCTCGGCCACCCAGGCGAAGAATCCGTAGTCGGCCTCGAGCGTACCCGCCCAGTCGGCCGGTCGCTCGGACATCCCGAGGCTCGCCAAGACCTCCCGAGCGCGGACGCGCAGGACCTGGCCCGATTGCTCGGAGCCCGCGAGGGACAGGAGACCCACGGGTCCGGCCATGAAGGCATGGAGGATCATGATCGCCACGGCGGCGGCGACGAGCCCCCGCGCGACACCCGGAGAGAGCCGGTCCTCGCTGCCGGCGGCCGCGACCATTTCCGGGGACGGCGTCTCCCCCGCCGCGAGCGCGGCCGCGAGCGGATCGCCTCCCGGAAGGGACGCGGCGACCTGGGCCGCCGACGCCGGCCGCATCTTCGGGTCTTTCTCGACACAGCGCAGGATCGCGCGCTCGACGGCCGGATCGATGCCCTCGACGAGCACCGACGGGCTCTCCGGCGTCTCCTCCGCGTGTTTCTGGCGGTAGCCAGCGATCGAGGCGGCGTCGAAGGCGCGTTTGCCGGTGTACAGCTCGAACAGCACGAGCCCGAGAGCGTAGAGATCGCTCCGCACCGAGGCGCCCTTTCCCGCGAACTGCTCCGGCGCCATGTACGCGGGCGTGCCGGCGGTCTCCGTCCCGGCGCCTCCCTCGTCGATCGCGACCGCCAGCCCGAAGTCCATGATCCGCGCCCGGCCGCGGCCGTCCACCATGATGTTGGCCGGCTTCAAATCCCGGTGCAGGACGCCCCGCTCGTGGGCCGCGGCGAGGCCGGCGCAGAGCTGGCGCGCGATCTCGAGCGCCTTGACCTGCGGAAGCCCGCCGATCCGGCGCAGCAGCGACGCGAGATCTTCCCCGTCCACGTACTCCATGGATAGGAAGTGGCGGCCCTCCGTCTCGCCGATGTCGTACACGCGGCAGACGTTCGGGTGCGACACCTGCCTCGCCGTGCGCACCTCGGCGAAGAAGCGGTCGAGCAGAGCCTTGTCCGAGGACAGGCGGTCCGGCAGAAACTTCAGCGCGACCGGCTGGCCGAGCTTCAGGTCGTCGGCGCGGTAAACCTCCCCCATGCCGCCGCGGCCGATCAACCCGATGATCCGGTACCGCTCGGCGAGGATCGCGCCCGGCGTGAACCCACCGGCGTCGATCGAGTCGGAGGAGGCGAGCCGTCCGACGACCGAGGAGGAGGCGGGGCCGCGCGCCTGACGTAAAGCCGCCTCCGCCATCGAGGGCGACGCGAGGTTGGTCGGCATCCGGGAGACCGACGAAACCACCTCGCCGCAGGAGGGGCAAAAGCGCGACCCGTCAGGAGTTTCCGCCGAGCAGCTCGGGCAGCGGACCACGTTGGGCGGATCCTACCGCACACGGTCGGTGACGCGGTGGGAGGATCTCGCCGGCCGGCCTGGCGGGGTGTAACCTCGGTTTCCGTATTCCATAACAGGGGGTGTCCGATGAGAAGAAGAGACGGCGCGGCGTTTGGCGTGTCCTTTCTGTTGGCGGCGGCGGTTCTGGCGCAGGGCTCCGGAGAGGCGAATACGAAGAAGGCTCCGAAGGCCGACGCGAGCCGGCTCGTGGTCATGCCGGCCGCCGATCTGAAGTGGGCGGACCTCGATCCCAAGAGTGCGCCGGGCGTTCAGATCGTGGACGTCTGGGGCGATCACGCGAAGGGCGCCTTTGGCGCGTTCATCAAGTTGCCGGCGGGGTTCGCCGCTCCTCTGCACACGCACACCTTCGACTACAAGGTCGTGATCGTGTCGGGAACGTACATCCAGGCGCCCGAAGGAAAGCCCGAGTTCCGCATCGGCCCGGGCTCCTACTTCATGCAACCGGGCGGGAGCTACAAGCACACGACGAGCTGCGACAAGGCGTCCGATTGCGTGTTCTTCCTCGAGAGCAAGGGCAAGTTCGATCTCAAGGTCGTGAACGCCCCGAAGACGTCGGCGGCGGCACCGGCAAGCCAATAGGCGAAGGAGGATGGGGACAGAAGGCCCCGATCGAGACGGCTACCGGGCCGCGACTGCCTTCGGTGCCGCCGGAACGAGCTTCACCCTCCAGGCCTTCGACTGCGCCGGCTTGCCCCATTGCTCGTAGAGGTCGCCGAGGTCTTTGATGGTTCTTTGCGTCCGCGCGTGGGTCTCGCCGAAGGCCTTCATCCGGACTGCAAGCGCTCGGAGCAAGACCGGTTCCGCCTCGGGGTACTTCTTCTGCCGGATGAGGAGCTCTCCCATCGAGGTGCGCACGTGCGCGACGTCGGGATGGTCGGGGCCGAGCGTGCGGCTCAATTTCTCCACCGCATCGGGGTAGGTGCGACCGGCGGCCTCGAGGTTTCCGCTCGAGAGGTAGACGGCGGCCATGTTCGCGAGCGTTCGCGCCACCGGCTCCGACTCGTCGCCGAGCGCCTTTCGGCGCATCGAGAGGACCACCTCGAGGTTGCGAGCCGTCAGATCCAGCTTCTTTTGCCGGAAGTACACGTTGCCGAGGTTCTCGCGCGTCGTCGCGATCGCGGGGTGGTCCTCCCCGAGAACCGCTGTCTCGATCTCGATCGCTTCCAGGAACGCGCGCTCCGCTCCCGGGAAGTCGCCGATGTTCGTCAGGGCCACGCCATAGTCGTCGAGCGCCTCCGAGATCTCCGGGTGCCGGTCCGGATGGAGAGCCCGCGCGAGGGCGAGGCGCTCGCGCATCATCGCCTCTTCCGCCTTGTGGTCGTCCTGGTCGAGCGCGACCCCTCCCAGGACGCGCAGCGAGACGAGCTCGACTCTCCGGCGGTCGAGCGCCCCCGCCGTCCCCGCCTCCGCGGTCGCCGACCGGACGCCCGGGGCACGCCCCCGGGCGATCCCGAGCGCGCCTTCGGCGAGAGAACGCGCCTCGGGGAACCTCCCCTTCAGGCGGAGCGAGTCGGCGAGGTTGTTCATGGCGTCGGCGACCTCGAGGCTCTTCGCGTCGTGGAGGCCGCGCGTGATCTCCAGGGCTTCGCGCGCCGCTTTCTCGCCTTCGTCGAACTTTCCTTGGAGCAGATACATCGAGCCCATGGCCGTCAACGACTCGGCCGCCTCGGAGCTCTTCCGGCCCGCGGCGGCGACTCGCAGGTCGAGCGCCCTGCGCAGCGCCTTCCCCGCCTCCGCGTACTCCGCGAGGTTCGCGAACGTGACCCCGATCGTCTGAAGCACGGCGGCCTCGACGAGGGGCTGCCGGAGAAACGCCGCGTGCGCCTTCACCTGGGCCTGGCGGAGCGCGTCGAGCAGCGTCACGTTGCGCGATCCCTTCGACCAGGGGTCGGCCGCTCCCAACGCATCCTTCAGGAATCCGTTGATCGCGCTCGCCTTCGCCGCTTCGCTCTCGGCCCTGTCGCGCTCCTTCCGGACACGCTCGGCCTGAACGGCCATCGTAACGGCCAGCGCCACGAGCAACACCCCGATCCCCGCAGCAGCTGCGAAGGAAAGCTTGTGACGCGCGACCAGCTTCCGGAGCTGATACATCGTGCTGGGCGGGTGGGCGAGGATCGGCTGGCTCGCGAGGTATCTCTGGACGTCGTGGGCGAGTCCCTCCGCGCTCTGGTATCGGCGGTCGGGCTCCTTTTCGAGCGCCTTCGCGGCGATGGTCCGGAGGTCCGCCTCGATCGCTTCGCCTCCCTCCGCTTTCTTCAAGGACCGCGGCGGCTCCTCGCAGATCGCAAGGAGCGCCTGGACCATCGATACGGTCTGCGTGTCGTAGGGAAAGGCCCCGGCGAGCAGCTCGTAGAGGATGACGCCCAGCGAGTAGACGTCGCTGCGCAAGTCTACGTTCCGGCTGTCGCCGCGCGCCTGCTCGGGGCTCATATAGGGAAGCGTCCCGCGGATCGTCCCGAGCTCGCTCACGACCGTCGCCGCGGCCATGTCGGCATCGGTGATCCGCGCGAGGCCGAAGTCCAGGATCTTCACGTCGCCGGGGCCGCTGACGACGATGTTCGACGGTTTGAGGTCGCGGTGGATGACGCCGCGCTGGTGCGCGTAGTTGACGGCCCGGCAGATCGTATCGAACAGGCTCAGCCGAGCGCGCAACTGCTCGCGCGTCGGATGGGAGCCTCCCAGCCGTTCGTGCACGTAGGCGCCGAGCGTCTGCCCGGCCACGAGCTCCATCGTGAAGAAGTGCTGCCCGTCTTCCGTCCGTCCGACCTCGTAGATGGCCGCGATGTTCGGGTGGACGAGCCGCGCAAGAGTCTCGGCCTCCCGCCGGAACATCCGGAGGTACTGCTCGTCGACGAAACGGCCGCCGTGGACGACCTTCAGCGCGACGCGCCGGCTCGGGCTTTGCTGCTCGGCCTCGTAGACGATCCCCATTCCGCCTTCGCCCAGCTTGCCTACGATGCGAAAGCCGCCGATCTCGCGAGGCAGGGTTTCGGAGGCGGAAGGCGGGAGTCCGCCGCCGCCATCCAGCGTCGGCGCCTCGCCGGGCGAACTGCCGTCCGGTCTGTCGGTCACTTTAGTGGAAGGAAGTCTATCGTCTCTGGCGATGCCGACCACGGTCGGGCTGCGGGTGCGGAACACCGAGGTGCGCGGCGCATGAAGCGGCCATCTGCGAGTCAGAAAGTGCCTGGAGTCGGAGGACGATCCATGGGTCAGGGCATTGCTCGCGCGTTCGCTGGCAAAGGCAGGGCAGCGCGAGGAGGCGATCCGTGAGCGAGACTTACTGATTGCCGAGTCCGCGAACCGGTACGTTCCGGAGGTGGGCCTGGCCATCATTCATGCGGCCCTTGGCGAGAATGCGGAAGCGCTGATGAGGCTGGAAAACGACTTTGCCGAACGCTCGTTGTTTCCACCCTTCTACGCGGTTGATCCCGTGTTCGACGATCTCCGCGATGAACCCGGCTTCGATGAACTCATGAGCCGGGTGAAGACTTGCGAGGATGGACTGAACCGGCGAGATGGGGAGATCGAGCGGATGCCCCCGCCATGACGCCTGGGCGCGTCCCATCTCGAGACCGCGAACGTCTCCCCAGTCAGGCCAAGCCTGACCCGGCCGCCATGGACGGGGCGGACGCAGCTCAACGATTGGAGAGAGAATCTCGGCATCGACATCAAAATCCCGACGCAGAGTCAGGACGAGCCCTGGGGTCCGAGCCGGCTCCGGCGAGGCGCCTGACTCCACCGGGAGTTCGTGAGAGGGGATAGGCATGGCCAGGATCGTCGCAACCATCACGGACGCAGCGAACTCGATGATGCGAAGAATCAGCGGGCAGCGACTCTGCGATTACTGCGGGAAGTGGGCGAAAAAGCCGAATCAGTCCGGCGACCTCTATTTCTGCGACACCATCCATCGCTCGATCTACTACAACAAGCAGCGGGAGTTGATGAAGCAGGCGCTCGAAAAGAAGCGCCTCGCCGACATGGAGCGGCAGGAAGTCGAAACAGCCAGGGTCCCTGAAGGGCGCGTGAAGGGGCCAGACCAGGAACCCTGATTTCGCGCCCTGGTTTCGAGACTGCCCCGAAGGCTTCTCCAAACCTTCTCTCGTGTATGATCCGGTTACCTGACCTGTTGGTCGAGACGGCGCGCTCGACGCTCCCATCGAGGATCCCTCCCCGGTTTCGCTCACGACTCGGCCCCAGCAGTTGTCAGGGTAAGGAGGCAGTCGTGTCCGTAATCGCCTGGATCATCCTCGGCCTTATTTCCGGTTTCATTGGCAGCAAGATCGTCAACAAACGGGGCGAGGGGATTGCAATGGACATCGTTCTGGGCATCGTGGGCGCCGTCGTCGGAGGCTGGCTCTTCAGCACGTTTGGAAAGATGGCCCATGTGCATCCGGTGCCGGGTATCTCCGGGCTCAACATCGAAAGCATTTTCGTCGCCGTCGTCGGCGCGATCGTCGTGCTCGTCGTGTACCACGCGATCGCCCGCCGCTGAGGCTCCTCTTCCCGCGAGGAGGGATCGGTCCTGATTTGCTGACTTCCGGAGGATGGTCACTCCTCCCTTGTCCCGCAACAGGTTCCAGGTTCGATGTCGCCGTTCCCGATCCCTGCGGGTCAGGCTCAGGCTCGATCTGGAGGAGCTCGGCTTCAAGCTCCCCCGTTTCCGAGCTCGGCCGGAGGCTTCAACTCTTTCGTCGTCGCGAAGCGGATGCCCCCTCACCCCGGCCCTCTCCCGCCGTGAGAGGGGGAAGACC
>JBBQNC010000151.1:0-8493 GCA_038329555.1 Thermoanaerobaculia bacterium | reverse complement strand
CCGTCGCCTCGTCGATCGTGACCTTGACCGAGACCGGCTTGCCTTCGCTCATGGGAGCCTCCGCGGCGATTCTACGTCCCCGGCTCCGGGGTGCGCGGCGCAGCGGATGATCGGTCGCGGACGCCGGACCTGGCGGGCGGCGGCGGCGCTCCTTCTTCTGCTGGCCGGCGTGTCTCGCGGCGAGCCTGTCCGCGCCTCCGCCGCGAGCGCCGGGTCCGGCCCGCCGGAGCGGGTCGCCGATCCGGTCCCGGCCCCGGACGCGGCCGCCGCCGATCTCGCCGACGCCGATTCCCACTACGTGCGGCGCGACGCGGGACACGTCGGATCCCGCGCGGATCCGCGCGAGATCGTGGAGGCCATTTCCGGTTACGAGAGGGCAGCGGCGCGCGACGCGGAAAGCGCCGAGGTGCGATGGAAGCTCGCGCGGGCCCTCTACTTCTTCGGAACCGACACCGGTGCGGACGATAGTACCCGGCGGACTTCCTACGACAGGGCCCGGCGGGCGGGCGAGGACGCGATCGCGATCATCGCGCGGCGCCGCTCACCGGGGGCTCGGCCTCGCGAGCTCGACCCGGCTCGCGCGGCCGCGCTCGTGCGAGGCGATCGCGACGCGGCGCCGGCCTGGTTCTGGACCGCCGTCGCGTGGGGGGAGTGGGCTCTCGCGTCGGGCCGCGTCGAGGCGGCGCGGCGAGGCGCTGCGACCCGGATCCGCGACGACTCCGCGACGCTCATCCGGATCGATCCCCTCTTCGAGGAAGGCGGCGGCCACCGAATACTCGGGAGGCTGCACGACCAGGCGCCGAAGATTCCGTTCATCACCGGGTGGGTTTCGCGGGACGAAGCGATCCGGAATCTTCGGATGGCGGTCGAGATCGCGCCCTCCAACCTGGTCAACCTCCACTTTCTCGCCGAAGCGCTCGCGCACCGGGGCGAGCTCGCGGAGGCGGCGCGGATCGAGGCGCGCGTCGCCGACGCCGTCCCCTCGGCCCGCCATCTCGTCGAGGAGCTCGCGATCCAGGAGAGCGCGCGGAGGAACCTCGCCACCTGGAAACGGTGAAGCGGGCGCCGGCAGGGTTCTCGGTTTTCAGTATTCAGTTTCCAGTCGGCCCCCTGTGGACGAACCTCGGGCTCGAGAAAGGCCTCTGACCTACTTCGCTAGGCCTCGCGCGCCTGCGACCCGGCGGAGCCGGCGGATTCGCGGGCCGTCCGGGATCGCGGCGAGCAGCTCCGTCGCCGTCCGGCCGTCGACCGGATGGCGCCATCCGGGAGCGATCTCGGCGAGCGGCGCGAGGGCGAAGCGGCGCGATCTCATGCGGGGGTGGGGCAGGACGGGATCCGGGCCCCGGCGAACGAGGCCCGCGAAGTCGAGGATGTCGAGGTCGATCTCGCGAGGCCCGTCGACGAATCGCGAGACGCGACCGAGCCGTCTCTCGATCGCCTTCAGGGCGTCGAGAAGCCCCCGGGGCGAGCCGCGCCAGCGGATCTCGGCGACGGCGTTGTAGAAGTCGCGTTGATCGGTATGCCCGACGGGCTCCGTCCGATAGTAGGAGGAGACGCGGCGGACGGCGGAGATGCAGCCCAGGAGGGCCAGGGCGCGTTCGAGGCGGGAGCGGCGGTCGCCGAGATTCGACCCGAGGCCGATGTAGACCCTCCGCGGAGAGTCAGTACTCTTCCTCGCTCTCGACGACACGGGGGCTGTCGACGATCTCCTCTTCTTCCGCGAGCTCGTCTTCGTCGTCACTCTCCTCCGCCTCTTCGACGGGAGCCGCCTCGTCGCCGAATTCGTTCGTCGTCGGCTCCTCGGAAACCGGCTCCATGAGAATGGCCCGGCGCGGAGGACGTGGGGCGGGCGCCGGCGCGTCGTCGGACTTCGCGTCCTTCTGGTTCGCTCCGCACTTCGGACAGATCGCCTCGGGCTTACCGAGGTTGTAGAACTTCGTGCGGCAGTTGTAACACTCGAATTTTTTCCCGAGATCGGGCATGGGTTCCTCGAAAGGCGGCTCACCCTAGCACGCAGGTTTTCAAGGGTCAACACGTCGTTTCCCGCCGCGTCCAGCGGTAGACTCGCCCCCCCGAAAGGAGCCGAACATGGCCGTCGTGCGGATCGAAACGCTCCCCGCGTCGGGCCCCGAACGGGAGCGTTCCTGCTGCCGGGCGCTCGAGTCGGGAAACGTCCTCCTGTTTCCCGAAACCCCCTTCGACATCTCGTCCGCCGACCGGGAGTTCCTGCTCGAACGGCGGCAGGCGGAGGCGGGATATCACAAGAACATCGCCTACCGCCCCGGCAGCGATCGCGTGACGGGCGTCGCGCGCCAGCACCCGGAGGACGCCAGCCGGCTCCGGGAGGTACTCGGCCGTTACTCCCGGACGGTCGCTGAATTCGCGAGCGACGTCCTGCCGTCGTACGGGCGGCGCTGGAAGCTCGACTACGCGAGCTTTCGCCCGCAGGAAGAGGCGGGCCGCAAGCTCTCGCTCCACTCGCGCAACGATCTGCTCCACGTCGACGCGTTTCCCACCAGACCCACGCGCGGGGACCGGATCTTTCGGGTCTTCACGAACGTGAACCCGGTCGACCCCCGGCTCTGGCGGACGGGCGAGACGTTCGAGGAGCTCGCGGAGCGGTTCGCGATCTCTTCCGGGATCCTCGGTCGTGCGGCGCGCCCCTCCGTCAAGCGGCGGCTGCTCGCAGCGGCCCGGGCCGTGGGACTCCCGTTGCGCGACCGCCCGCCCTACGACGAGTTCATGCTGCGCTTCCACCACTTCCTGAAGGAGAACGACGACTATCAGGCGAGCGCGCGCTCCGAGCGGATCGAGTTCCCGCCGAACGCGACCTGGATGGTCTTCACCGACACGGTGACGCACTCGGTCCTCTCGGGGCAATTCGCCCTGGAGCAGACGTTCATCGTCGCGCGCGAGAGTCTTCAGGTGCCGGACAGGGCGCCGATCGCGGTGCTCGAGCGGCTCGCGGGCCGGGCGATGGCCTGAGAGATTCCCGTCCCTTTCTTCTCCGTTTTCGCCGCCGATTCCCGTAAGATCGATCCGGTGCTCGGATCCCTCCGTCCTTCCCGTCTCCTCTTTCTCCTCGCCGCCGCGGCGGTCGTGCTGTTTCCGCACGCCGCCCGCGCGCAGACACCCGTCGTCGGTCCTCGCGGCGCCGCGATGGGCGGCGCCTCGGTGGCGGTCGCGGACGACGGGACTGCGCTCTGGACGAATCCCGCGGGCCTCGGGCGCGATCCCCGCGTCGACGTCGAGATCTTCGGGGGAGCCGTCGCCACGAACCGGGGGGAGCTCACGGGCATCGTCGACCGGCTGTCGTCGATCGACCTGGACCGGATCCGCTCCGGCCAGGATCTCGCGAAGATCCCGGCGGCCGTGCGGGACCTGATCTCCCTCTCGCATCCCGGAACGGCGATCGTGGGCTCGGGGACCGCCGGTCTGGTTCTCGGCAAGAGCGGCTTCGCGCTCGGCGTCGGTGAGGTGGCATTCGCCGGCATCTATCCGTCGAGGATCGACGCGCTCGGGATCGGTCGGGCGGGGATCGATCTCGTCCACATCCTTCCGATTCCCCCGGCTCTCGATCCCTCGCGCGCATTCGCGAACAACACGACGGGGCTCTCCTTCGCGGGCCTCGAGGCGCGCGAGGTGCGCGTCGGATACGGGACCTCGCTCTTTTCGAACGTGCTCCTCGTGGGCGGCGCGGTGCGTTACATCCAGGGGCGGACCTATTTCATCCGCCGCGGGATCTTCGACGAAGACATCTCCGATCCCCTCGCGGTCGCCCGCAGGGCCTTCGACGAGAACGAGGAACAGTCGAGCAAGCTCGCTTTCGACGCGGGGGCGATGCTGAGCATTCTCGGCGTGGTCCGCGTCGGTCTCGTCTCTACGGCGATCAACGAGCCTGAGTTTGCGGTCGCCCGCCGGCCGCTCGATCCCGGTCTTCTCGGCGCCCCCGCTTCCCTTCGCCTCCCGCGCACGACTCGGGCCGGCGTCGCCGTGCAGCCGATCGGCGTGCTCCTGATCGCCATCGACTACGACCTCCGCGAGACCGAGACGCTCGCGCCGGGCTCGCGAAGCCGGCAGCTCGCCGCGGGGGTCGAGGTGAAGCTTCCTCTCGTCGCGATCCGCGCGGGAGCGTTCCGGGACCAGGCGGCCGTCGATCCTCACTGGGCCTATTCGGCCGGCATCGGTCTCGGGTTGAAGATGCTCTCCGTGAACGCGGCGGTCGTCTTCTCGACGGAAGGCGGCACGTCGCTTTCCTCGACGAACCGACGCGATCTGGGCGGCGCGCTCGACGCGCGTTTCCGCTTCTAGGGGACCGCGGCGATGCCGCCCTTCGCGATCCTCTCCGACGACGCGGCGTCGTTGGCGCGCACCGGGATTCTCTCGACGGCCCACAGCGAAATCGAGACGCCCTGCTTCCTTCCCGTCGGAACGCGGGGCGCCGTCAAGGGCGTCGACTTCGATCGTCTCGAGGGGTGGGACTGCCGCGCGGTACTCGCGAACACGTACCACCTGATGGTGCGTCCCGGCATCGAGATCATCCGCAAGGCCGGCGGCCTCCACGCCTTCATGGGCTGGGCGCGTGCCATCCTGACGGACTCGGGAGGCTTCCAGGTGATGAGCCTCGCGTCGCGTCGACGTGTCACCCAGGAAGGCGTCGAGTTCCGCAGCCCCGAGGATGGCACCCGGCATTTCCTGACGCCGGAGATCGCCATGGACCTCCAGTCGGATTTCGGCGTCGACATCGCCATGGTGCTCGATGTCTGCCCTCCATTCCCCGCCGAGCGCGAGGAGGTCGAAGAGGCCTGCAACCTCTCCGCGAAGTGGGCCGAGCGATGCCGCAAGGCGTACCGCGGTCCGGGGATCCTCTTCGGGATCGTCCAGGGCGGAACCCACGAGGATCTCCGGCGCCAGTCGGTCGACGGGCTTCGCCAGACCGGCTTCGAGGGTTACGCCATCGGCGGAGTCGCCGTCGGAGAGTCGAAGGACGCCATCCGCGACATCACCGAATTCTCGGCGGACCTCCTTCCCCGCGAAAAAATCCGCTATCTCATGGGGGTCGGAACGCCCGCGGACCTTCTCGCCTCGGTGCGGGCCGGCGTCGATCTCTTCGACTGCGTTCTTCCGACGCGCAACGGACGGATGGGGCATGCCTACACGTCGGCCGGCGAAGTCGCGATCAAGCACGAGCGCTTCAAGTCCGACCTGGAGCCGCTCGACTCCACCTGCGACTGCCCGGTCTGTCGAAGGCACAGCCGCGCGTACCTCCGGAATCTCTTCGTGCTGAAGGATTTTTCAGCGCCGATGCTCCTCTCGATCCACAACGTGTATTTCTACCTCGCGTGGATGAAGAAGATCCGGGCGGCGATCCGCACGGGAGCCCTCGCGACGCTCGAGGCGCCGCCGGAAAACAAGATAGAGCCGGAGCCGGCGGCTCCTTAAGTTGTCAGTTGTCGGTTGTCGGTTGTCGGTTGTGAGTCATGAGTGATGAGTGATCAGTCATCAGTTCGAACCCAGAACCCAGAACCCAGAACCCAGAACTGAAAACCGAGAATTGAAGACTGAAAACCCTCCGCTATATCCTCGGCCGATGAAAATCGCGCTCGCCGTTCTCCTCGCCGGAATTTATCCGTCCTTTCTGATGGCCGACGACCTCGCGGCCCGCGCGGCGCGGCTCCACGCGTCGGCAATCGTGGTCGACACGCACGAGGACGTGCCCGAGCGGCTGGAGAAGGCGTGGGTGGACCTGGGCGTCCGCGGCAAGACGGGTCACGTCGACGTCCCTCGGCTCCTCGAGGGGGGAGTGACGGGCGCGTTCTTCGCCGCGTACGTTCCCGCGAGCTACGCGAAGAGGGGCGGATCCGGCCGCAAGACTCTCGAGCTCATCGACCTCATCCATCGCCTCGCCGAGAAGCACCCCCGGTTCGCCTTTGCCGACTCGCCGGACGGCATCCGGGGTGCGAAGCGCGCCGGCAAGATCGCGGTGCTGATCGGGATCGAGGGCGGCCACGCGATCGAGGACTCGATCGGCGCGCTTTCGGCCTTCCACCGGCTGGGCGCCCGGTACATGACGCTCACGCACACGAACACGAACAACTGGGCCGATTCCGCCGGCTCCTTCTTCGCCTGGGACTTCGACCCGAAGAAGGTCGCGCTGCACGGCGGGCTGACGCCGTTCGGGCGCGAGGTCGTCCTCGAAATGAACCGCCTCGGGATGCTCGTCGACGTGTCGCACGTGTCGGACAAGACGATCGAGGACGTGCTGGCCGTCTCTCGCGCCCCCGTTTTTGCCTCCCATTCGTCCTGCAGGGCCCTCGCCGGCATGCCGCGCAACCTGACCGACGATCAGATCCGCGCGATCGGCGCGAAGGGCGGTGTCGTCATGGTGAACGTGAGCTCGACGTTCCTCGATCAGAAAGTCGTCGACGACTTCGTGCGCCAGAAGGCCGCGCTCGGGCCCCGGTTCTCCGAGATCGCGGCGCGTCTGAAGGACGAACCCGTGCGGCGGGACGCGGAAATCGACGCCCTTCTCGAAGGCCTGAAGCGGCCCCGCGCCGACTGGAAGCTCGCGGTCGATCACATCGAGCGCGTGATGCGGCTCGCGGGCCCCGGAGCGGTCGGGCTCGGAACGGATTTCGACGGCATTCCGGACCCTCCGACCGGCCTCGAGGACGTTTCGAAGCTTCCGAAGCTGACGGAGGAGCTCCTGCGCCGCGGCCACACCGAGGACGAGGTGCGCGGAGTGCTCGGAGAGAACTTCCTCCGCTTCTGGGACCGGGCGCGGGAGGCGGCGCGGAAGATGGAGGCGTCCCGGCTTCCCCTGCCCTCGCTTTCGCCTTCGCCTTCGCCCTCGCCCGCCCCGAAATGAGGCCGCCTTCTCGTAATCCGGGGCCCTACCGCCGCACGCGTCCCTCGGCTATAGTCGCCCCTCGATGCTCGTCCAGTTGATCCGGCTTCTCCAGCAGACGGCGCCGGCGCCGACCGGCCCGATGAGCCTTTTCCAATCGCCGCTCGTGGCGATGGCGTTCATCTTCGCCATCTTCTACTTCCTTCTGATCGCGCCGATGCGCAAGAAGCAGAAGGCGACGCAGCAGATGCTCTCCCAGCTGAAGAAGGGCGAGGAGGTCATCACGACGGGCGGGATCTACGGCCGGATCACCGCCGTCGACGAGGAGCGCGGCACGATCGTGCTGCAGATCTCCGACAACACGAAGGTCAAGATGGCCCGCAGCGGGATTGCGGGGCCGGCGGGGGAGCCCGAGGCCGTAGCGAAGCCCTGAGGGGACAGGTGACGGGTGGCGGGTGACAGCAGAAACCGGCGGTACCTGACGCCTACCACCTGTCACCGGACACCGACCACCTGTCACCTGTCACCCGCACTCGCGCCCTTTGCACGCGGGCGCGAGTGCCTGTAGACTCCACCGTTCTTTCGAAGGAGGCGTCTTGTCCAGAAGGGTCCGTTTGCGCGTCCTGGTGATTCTGGCGGTGGTCGCCGCGATGGTCGGCGGCTACATCGCCACCGGCTACTCGCACGCCAAGAAGGAGTGGACCGGAACGGGGAACCCGCCGATCTCCGAGGCCCTCAAGAAGGGCGTCAAGCTCGGCCTCGACCTTCGCGGAGGCATTCACCTGGTCCTGCAGGTCAACACGGCCGACGCCGTGAAGGCCGAACGGGACGAGGCCGTCGAGCTCGTCCAGGCCCAGGCCAAGGCGCAGGGGTTGACGCTCGGTGCCGTCGAGTTCCCGTCCGAAGCCGCGTTCACGTTCACCTCGGCTTCGGACGACAAGAAGCTCGACGAGATCGCGAAGCGCTGGATCCCGGACTGGACGGCCGGCTCCGCCGGGGGCAAGTACACCTTCGTGCTGAAGGACTCCGCCCGCCGCGCGACCGAAGACAACGCCGTCGCGCAGGCGATCGAGACCATTCGAAACCGCGTCGACGAGTTCGGCGTCGCCGAGCCGCTCATCGCGAAGGAAGGGACCGACCGGATCCTCGTGCAGCTTCCGGGCATCGACGATCCCAAGCGGGTCAAGGACCTGATCAAGAACACGGCGTTCCTCGAGCTGAAGCTGGTGGAGAAGGGACCCTCCACGGACAAAGCCGCTCTGCTCGTCGATTTCGGCGGACAGGTTCCGCCCCATCTCGACCTCGTCGAGGGCAAGGCCGAACCGGGTCAGCGCCTGACGAACTGGTATCTCGTCCGGAAGGCGGCCGTCATCACCGGACGGGATCTCAAGAACGCGCGCCCGAGCCACGGCCAGTTCGGGGCGAACGCGGTGTCCTTCTTCCTGACGGCTTCCGGAGCCGAGAAGTTCGGCGCGGCGAGCGGCGCGAACGTCGGAAAGCTCCTCGCGATCATCCTGGACAAGCGCGTGCAGTCCGCGCCGAATATCCACGAGCGGATCACGGACCAGGGACAGATCTCAGGCAGCTTCACGCCCGAAGAGGCGAACGACCTCGCCCTGGTGCTTCGGGCGGGCGCTCTCCCGGCC
>JBBQNC010000150.1:0-8524 GCA_038329555.1 Thermoanaerobaculia bacterium | reverse complement strand
TGGGTTCGTCGACGTTGCCCATCCGCGCGTCGAACATCGCCCGGATCGGCTTCCAGTACGGAGGGATCGCGGCGATCAAGGTCTTGATGTTGGACGGGCCCACGATGTCGACGTTGCACGCGAACGTCTCGGGCGTGAGCGTCGCGGCAGCGAGCGCCGCATACCCGCCGTACGATCCCCCGAACACGGCGATCTTCTTCGCGTCGGCGATGCCCTTGTCGACCGCCCACTTCGCGGCGTCGATCAGGTCGTCGTGCATCTTGAGTCCCCACTGGCGGTTCCCGGCGTTCAGGAACTTCTTCCCGTAGCCGGTCGATGCGCGGAAGTTCACCTGGAGGACGGCGTAGCCGCGGTTGGCCAGCCACTGCGCGTACGCGTTGTAGCCCCAGGTGTCGCGGCCCCAGGGTCCGCCGTGGACGAACAGGACCATCGGAAGATTCTTCGCAGCGACGCCCACGGGCAGCGTCAGGTAGGAATTCAAGTTGAGGCCGTCGCGCGACTTGATGACGACCGGCTTCATCTCCGCGAGCGGCAGACCCTCGAGCTTCGGCTGCGCGGTGAAGATGAGGGATCCCTTCTTCGCGGTGCGGTCCCACTTGTACCAGGAGACGGGCCCGCGGTCGGACGTGAACGCGACGAGCCAGGCGTCATCGGCCACCGTGCGGTTCACCACCGTGAAATCGCCGGAGTTCAGCTTCGCGATGCCGTCGAAGTCCGCCTGGATCGACGGGTCGAGGACCTTCCACGAGGATCGACCGGGCTCGAAGGAGACGGCCTGCACGACATGGGACTTCGGATGGACGAGCACGTTTCCGGCGTCCACCTCCGGCGACGTGGCCAAAACCTTCTCGGCTCCGGTCGCGAGGTCGCGGGAGACGAGCCGTGCGGTGTCGCTGCCGATGGACGTCTTCAGATACGCGGACTTTCCGTCCTGGGAGAAATCCACGAAATCCAGGATCTCCTCGGGGCCGACTTTCTGAAGCGTTTTCCAGGGCGCCTTCGAGTCGTCGCGGATCCGGATCTCCGTCCCTCCGTCCGGCGTCTGGACTTGCGCCGCGCGAACCTGAAACTTCGCGTCGGTGCCCCAACCGCCGACGTCGCCCGGGTTCTCCGTGTCGAGCGTCAGGGCGCCGGTCGCGAGGTTCAGCCGGTGGACGTCCATCGCCTGCCGGTTTCGGAGGTTCATCTCGAGCAGGATCTCGCCGGGGAAGTCCTCGTTGATGTCGGCCACTCCCGCGCGGACGCCCTGGAACGGCGTGTAGTCGCGCACGTTGCCCGAGGCGAGGTCGACGCCGTAGACGTGGAAGTTCTCGTCGCCGTCGTTGTCCTGGAGATAGAGCAGGGTCTTGTTGTCCTGGGCCCAGAAGTACTGGCGGATGCCGCGCTTCTTGTCGGCCGTCACCATCTTGTCGTCGTCCTTGCCGACGGTCTTGACCCAGACCTGGAGGACGTTCTTCTTGTCCGGGGCGACCCACGCGAGGCGCTTCCCGTCGGGCGACAGCCTCGGTTGCGCCCTTTCGGGGTTGCCGAACAGCACGTCGCGGGAGATGACGGGCGGAAGCTCGGCGGGAAGAATGCCGGGAGCGGCAAATACCACGAGGAGCGCGGCCGCGCGGATGGATCTCCGAAAGACAAGGGGTGTCAGCATAGAAATAGAGCCTCCTGTTGAGTGAACAGTACGTCGGAACCCCCTCGTCCGTTCCCGCCGCTGTCCAAAGGCCGGTCTGAAGGGTCCTCCTAGTCTTCGCCCCGGACCGGGCCGCGCTGCGCCTTGACCCGCCCGCGCTGGACCTTTGCGACGAGCCGGCGCTCTTTGGCCGCCTTCGTTGGGCTGGTCTTCCGCCGGGGCTTCGGACGCGCGGCGGCCCTTCGCAGGAGCTCCACGAGACGCCCGCGGGCCTCGGAGCGGTTGCGCGCCTGGGTGCGGTGCTCGCGGCTGTCGATCACGAGCACGCCATCCGCCGTCATCCTCTTTCCCGCGAGGGCGATCAGCCGAGCCCGGACGTCCGGCGCCAGAGAAGAAGACGCCACGTCGAAGCGCAGCTCCACGGCCGTCGAGACCTTGTTGACGTTCTGGCCTCCGGGCCCCGACGCGCGCACGAACCTCTCGTCGAGCTCTTCCTCGCGGAGGACGATCGCCGGCGTCACGTGAATCATCGCTCGATCCCCTTCCGCTCGTCGCCGACGCCCTGAAAACATTGCCCGAGCCCGAACGTATGATGCCCCGACGAACCAGGGATAGGGGGAAAACGATGCGAATCCGATGGATTCTGGGTCTTGTCGCCGCGCTCGCGATCGCCGCGCGGATGGAGGCGGCGGACAGGGTCCGTTACGTGATCTACACGGCCAACGGCGCGAAGGCGGGTGAGCAGGTCACTTCCTCCGACGCCAACGGCCTCGTTCGCGTCCACTACATCTTCAAGGACAACGGCCGCGGCCCGGAGCTCGACGAGGAATACCGTCTCGCGCCGGACGGCACGTACGCCGAGTACCGCGTGAAGGGCTCTTCGACCTTCGGGAACCCGGTGGACGAGCGGTACAAGCGGACCGGGGATCGGGCCGTCTGGACGTCCTCCTCCGAACGCGGGGAGAAGATCGTCACCGGCCCCGCGATGTACGTACCGTTGAACGGGACGTCGGATTCCAGCTCGGTCTCGATCGCCGCGATCGCGATGCGGCCCGATGGCCGGCTGCCCCTGCTGCCGGACGGCACTCTCAGCCAGCGCAAGGTCGAGGAAGTCGAGGTCACCCGCGGCGGACAGTCCCAGCGGGTGCAGCTCGTCGCGCAGACGGGTCAGGGCCTGTCCCCCTCGTTCTACTGGTCCACCACGGGCGCGAAGCCACGGCTCTTCGCCTTCATCACGCCCGGCTTCGCCGCCGGCATCGAGGAAGGATGGGACGACAGCCGCGCCACGCTCGAGGCGCGCCAGAAGCAGGCCGAGGCGGCCCTCCTGCAGGAGATTGCCTCGCGGCTCATGAAGCCGCTGCCGGGGCTCACCGTGGTCCGCAACGCGCGGGTGTTCGACAGCGAGAACGCCCGGCTCGGCGCGGCGTCGGACGTCTACGTGCTGCGAGGCCGCATCACCGCCGTCATGCCGGCCGGGTCACCCGTCCGCGGCGCGGACCACGAGATCGACGCCCAGGGCCGCGTGCTTCTTCCCGGCCTTTTCGACATGCATGCGCACGTCGACCGTTGGTCCGGCGGGTTGGATCTCGCGGCCGGAGTGACGACGATCCGCGACATGGGCAGCGACAACGCGACTCTGCAGCAGATGATCGACGACCGGGCGGCCGGACGGCTGCTCTTCCCTCACATTGTTCCGGCGGGTTACCTCGAGGGCGAGAGCCCGTTCGCGTCGTTCGGCGGCTTCGTCGTCAAGGACCTGCAGGGGGCGAAAGACGCCGTGGACTGGTACGCGGAGCACGGCTACCCGCAGATGAAGATCTACAACTCGTTCCCGAAGGAGATCGTCCGTGAGACGGTCGCCTACGCGCACAGCCGCGGCATGCGAGTCAGCGGGCACGTGCCGGCGTTCATGCGTGCGAGCGAGGTCGTCGAGCAGGGGTTCGACGAGATCCAGCACATCAACCAGGTGATGCTGAACTTCTTCGTCACGCCGGCGACCGATACGCGCACGCTCGAGCGCTTCTACCTGGTCGCCGAGAAGACGGCGGGGCTCGACTTCGACTCGAAGCCGGTGCAGGACTTCATCGCGCTCTTGAAGAAGGGGCCGACGGTGATCGACCCGACGCTCGCGACCTTCGACTTCCTCCGCCAGCGCGACGGCGAGGTTCCGCAGAGCTACGCGGCCGTCTTCGAGCACCTGCCGGTCGACGTGCAGCGCGCACGCCGCGTGGGAGCGATGAAGATTCCGGACGCGGCGACCGCCGCCCGCTACGAGAAGTCGTACGCGAAATTGATCGAGTTCGTCGGGCGGCTGTACCAGGCGGGGATTCCGATCGTCGCGGGCACTGACGGGCTGCCGGGGTTCACGCTCCAGCGCGAGCTCGAGCTCTACGTGCAGGCCGGCCTGACCCCCTCGCAGGCGCTGCAGGTCGCGACGTGGAACGGCGCGAAGTACACCCGCACGCTGGCCGACCGCGGATCGATCGCGCCCGGCAAGCTCGCCGACCTGGTCCTGTTCGACGGCGATCCGACCACGAACATCGGCGACGTCCGGAAGGTGGCGCTCGTGATCACGCAGGGAAAGGTCGTCTCGCCCGCCGAGATCGACAAGGAGCTGGGGATCGCGCCCTTCGTGACGGTGGGTCCCCGGGTCGGGGACCTCCGTCCCCCCGGCTGACGCCGGGCGGCCCTGGCGCCGCCCGGTTCACTCCGTTCGACTTGCGACGGTCCCGTCCCCCGAGGCCGCCGCCCTCAGCGTCGTCCGGAGAGCAGATGCACGAGGGCGACGAAGAGCGCCGCTCCGATGATCGACCACAGCACCGGGAACGGATGGCGGTCGATCGAGACCACGAAGAGCTCCGGGAGGTGCATCTTCGTCGCGAGCCACGTCCCCAGGAGAGCGCCGATGAAGCCGACGACGATCGAGACGAAGCACCCTCCCGAGGTGCCGCCGGCGATCGCCCTTCCGATCGCACCGCACACCGCCGCCACGAGCAGGAGCACGAGGAGACCCATGAGGGAGAAGTGCATGGCGCCCTCCTATCGGTGGCCCGAAGGATATAGCGCCCGCCGGCGGGCCTCCCCGCCTTCCCTCTAGCCGAGCGCCTGGAGAAGATCCTCGATCAGGTCGTCGGGGTGCTCGAGCCCCACGGACGCGCGGAGCAGGTTCTGCGGAACGGTCGATCTCGGGCCTTCGGAGGAAGCCCGGTGCTCGATGGTGCTTTCCGTCCCGCCGAGGCTGGTGGCGTTCACGAAGAGCTTCACGCGCGACGCGACCTCGACGGCGCGCTCGCGGCCTCCTCGAATGCGCAGAGACAGCATGCCGCCGAACGCCTTCATCTGGCGCCGCGCGATCTCATGTCCGGGGTGGGAGGGAAGGCCCGGGTAGTGAACCGCCTCGATTGCGGGATGAGAGTCGAGCGCGCGCGCCACCGCGAGCGCGTTGGACGAATGGCGCTCGACGCGGCAAGCGAGAGAGCGAAGGCCGCGCAGAACGAGCCAGGAGTTGAAGGGCGACGCGACGGAGCCGAGCACGTGGCGCGTGTGCAGGATCCGTTCGACGAGTTCCTCGCGCCGCCGGAAGATCAGGGCGCCCCCCTGCACGTCGCTGTGCCCGCCGAGATACTTCGTCGTCGAGTGCACGACGGCATCCGCTCCGAGCTCGAGCGGACGCTGGAGGACCGGCGTCGCGAACGTGCCGTCCACCATGAGGCGCGCGCCGGCGTCTTTCGCGATCGCGGCGACGGCCTGCAGGTCCACCAGGGCGATCAGCGGATTGGTCGGCGTCTCGGTCCAGATGAGACGGGTCTCGGGGCGGATCGCCGCGCGCACGCCATCGAGATCCGTCATGTCGACGATGGTGGACTCCATCCCCCAGCGCGGGAGGTACTCGTTCGCGATCGTGCGGAAGTCGTAATAGATGTCGTCGTGGAAGACGACGTGCGTCCCGGGGGGAAATGCCTGCAGATACGCCGCGCCCGCGGCGAGCCCGGAGGCAAAGACGAGCGCCGACTCCCCTCCCTCGACGGCGGCGAGCGCGTGCTCGAGGCGCGTCTGCGTCGGGTTGCTCTCGCGGATGTACATGTACCCGTGCGGCGTCTGCCCGGCGGGACCGTGCTCGAACGTCGTCGACAGGTGGATCGGCGAAGCGATCGCGCCAGTCGCCGGGTCGGGCTCGGCGCCGGCGTGCACCGCGATGGTCTCGAACCTCATGGGACCTCCCCGCCGCTGTGGCTCAGAACTTTATAGTGCTCGACCGCCGGATCGGGTGCCACGAGGCACTCGAGGTCGTACGCGTGGTAGCGGGCGCGGTCGATGTCCGGTCCCGCGTACGCCCGGATCGCATCCTTCGAAATCCCAGAGAGAGATCAGGAGGAAGTACGCGCGCCCTCCGTCCCGGCGGCGGAGGAGTGTGAAGCCACGGTTGCCGGGCGTCGACGCGTAGTCGCGCACGCCGAGTTCGGAGTCCGTCAGATACCGGGTGTAGCCGTCCGCCTTTTCGGCGGAGACGATGCCGCGCCAGACACGAGCGATCATGTTCGCCTCCGGGTTCTGCGCATTCTACGGAGAGAGGCCGCGCGGGAGTGGCGTTTGGGGCGGTACCGCCGGGTTCGGGGCGATTGGACCCGGTTCGAGGCGGCGGTACCAGGGGTACTGCCGGGTTACCCCGGGGCTATCTCCCCTTCGGCTCGGCCCACCGCGGGCTTTCCCCAGAAAGGGCGGCGCAGGCCCGTCAGGCGGTAGCGGAACCAGTCGCGCCCGCAGCGCCGGAGGTCACGAGAAACGGGCGGAGGTCGCTCCTGTCCGGGATCCCCGCGCGACCGAGCGACTGGATCGCAGAGACGCCCCGGGGATGCTCGATTCCGAGGATGACGACCCGGGAGGGGTTGCGGCGAGAGTCGATTTCAGCTGGCATATTGGTGGCACTCTAGCCCGTGTCATCGGGTCTGTCATGGTCTTTCGGGCGCATGGAGGACGACGCATGAAGAACACGGACGCTCGCATCGACGCCTACATCTCGAAGGCGGCTCCCTTCGCGAAGCCGATCCTGCGACAGTTGCGCAAGCTCGTGCACGAGGTCTCTCCCGAGGTCGAAGAGACGATGAAGTGGAGCTCGCCGACGTTCGTCCATCGCGAACTGATTCTGTGCGGGATGGCGGCGTTCAAGGAGCACTGCACGTTCGGCTTCTGGCACCAGGGCATGACGGCCGTGCTCGGCCCCGACGGCGACAAGGCCCCGACGGCGATGGGCAGCCTCGGACGCATCACGAGCCTGGACGACCTACCGTCCGCCGCGAAGCTCGCCTCGTACATCCGGACGGCGACGGCGTTGAACGAGTCGGACGCGCCCGCGCGGCCGCGTCCGGCGAGAAAGCCCGCGGCGCCGGTCGCGGTGCCGAAGGATCTCGCGACGGGCTTGAAGAAGAACAAGGCCGCCGCGACGACGTTCTGCGCCCTCTCGCCCAGCCACCGAAAGGAATACGTCGAGTGGATCACGGAGGCGAAGCGGGACGAGACTCGGCAGAAGCGGCTTGCGACGACGCTCGAGTGGCTCGCGGAGGGGAAGACCCGGAACTGGAAACACGAGAACTGCTGACAGGGCGAGGCGGCGGGTCAGGGCCTCTTCGCCGGTTTCTTCGAATCCTTCTTCGAGTCCTTGTTCGGATCCTTCGCCTCGATGCTTCGGATCGCGCGCGCGACGGCTTCGGGCAGATCCTTCGCTTCCATCTCCGGCGAGCCCTCGATGTCCTTCCATCCGCGCGCCGCCATCGCCTTCAGCTCCGGGAGGGCCGCGCGGGCACGGGGGCCGATGGCGGTCAGCGCATCCGCCGCAAAGACCCGGAGGTAGATTTCCTCGCCGCGCAGCAACCGGGCGATCGCCTTCGTCGCCGGCGCCGCGGCGGGCCCGATCTTTTCGAGCACCACGACGGCCTGCTTCCGGACGCCGTACGCGGGATCGGCGAGCGCCTTCGTGAGGAGTGCGATCGTCCACGGGACGCCGGCCCCGATCTGGCCCGCCGCGGCGGCGGCCGCGCCCCGGACCTCCTCGCTCGCGTCGCCGAGACCCCGTTCGAGCGCCGGCTTCACGGCGGGAACCGTTCGGGCGCCCCGGGCGCCGAGGCCGCCCAGCGCCTCGAGGGCGTGCGACCGGACCGACTCCTGCGGGTCGGACGCCGCCGCGGCGAGCGCCGCGCCCAGCTCCGGGACCGTCTCGGCAGGAGCGCGCGGCGCGAGCGCCGCGAGAGTCCGAGCGGCGCTTTCGCGAGGCTCGCTCTCCGGGTCGCGCAGCAAACGGGCGAGCGCGAGGAGCGTCGGCGCCGACGGGGCCGGAAGCTCGGCGAGCCCTCCCGCCGCGAAGCGGCGGACGAGCGGAGCCTCATCCGAAAGCGCTCCGACGACCGCGATGACGGCCTCCTCGGACGATGCGGCGCGATGCCCGAGCTCCTCGACCGCGACGATTCGCGCCTGCAGGTCGGGATCCTTCAGCGACGCGGAGAGCTCCGCCACCGACCGGCTTTCCGGCCCCTTCTTCCCGCGCTCTTCCGAGGACCGGCTCGTCTTTTCGCCGCCCGGCTTGCCGCCGCCGCTCGCGCAGGAGACGGCGCCGAGAGCGAAGACGACGCAGAGAGAGACCCATGGCGCCCGGGAGGCCATCCGGAGAACGGGAGCGGCGAGGAGGCGTCCGCGGGTCGTCACGATGGCCGCGATCATGACATGCGGTCTCGACGCCGGGGTGCGTGCCGGGCGAATTATGAGTTCTGAGTTGTGAGTTCTGAGTTCTCTCAGCCTGCACCAGGCGACCTCCTCTCCACCCGCGACAGCGGGGGGAGAGGGCGGGGTGAGGGGGGAGAGGGCGGGGTGAGGGGGGAGAGCCGCGCTCGCTTTCATCCGGGACGA
>JBBQNC010000149.1:0-8617 GCA_038329555.1 Thermoanaerobaculia bacterium | reverse complement strand
TCCCGTCAGCCCCCGCCCACGAGCCTCGCGAGGAAGCCCTCGTCCTCCCGCCAGTCCGCCCGGACCCTGACCGTCAGCTCGAGGAAATAGCGCCGCCCGCTCTGCTTCTCGAGATCCTCGCGCGCAGCCTTCCCGATGTCGCGGATCATCGCTCCCCCCTTGCCGACGATGATCCCCTTCTGACCCTCCTTCTCGACGACGATCGAAGCCACGACGACGGTCAGGTTCTTCGCGTCGTCCTCCCGAACCGATTCGACGACGACGGCGGAGGCGAACGGGAGCTCTTCCCGGGTCCGTTCCAAAAGCTTCTCCCGGATGACCTCGCCGATCCACTCCGACTCCGGCGTCCCCGTCAGGAAGTCGTCCGGGTACGCCGACTCCGCTTCCGGAAGCGCGGCGGCGAGAGCGCCGGCGAGCTCCTCGACGCCGTCCCCCGTCCGGGCCGAGATCGGGACGATGTCGCGAAACTCGAAGCGCCTGGAGAAGTCCTCAATGAGCGGCAGCAGCGCGGGCTTGGCGAGAAGATCCACCTTGTTCAACGCGAGGATCGTGGGCCGCGAAACACGCCCCAGCAGCCGGACGAGGAACTCCTCCCCCTTCCCGCGCCGCTCGGCCGCGTCGATGACCAGCAACGCGACGTCCGACGTCGCCAGCGCGTCCGTGGCGTCGCGCACCATCGCGGAGTTCATCCGGTGCTCGGGCCGGTGGATGCCCGGAGTGTCGACCAGCGCGATCTCCGCGCCGGGCCGCCGCGCGATACCGAGGATGCGCTTCCTCGTCGTCTGGGGCTTGTCGGAGACGATCGCGACTTTTTCCCCGACGAGGCGGTTCACGAGCGTGCTCTTTCCCGCGTTCGGCCTCCCGACGACCGCGACCTCGCCCGCCCGGAAAGTCATTCTTTCGCGACGGCCGCGGGCGCCGCCTCGACGAGCACTCGATGCACGCGCCGGCGGTCCGCCTCTTCGACCGTGAAGAGAAGGTCGGATTCCCGATGGGTCTCGCCCGGACGGGGAATGTGCCCGAGGCGCGCGGCGAGGAATCCGCCGATCGACGAGAATTCCTCCTCCTCGGGTCCGCGGCCGAAGAGCTCGCGGACCGTCGCGATGTTCTCGCGGCCCGATACCGAGTAAGCGTTCTCTCCGGCCCCGGTCACCGCTTCGCGCTCGTCCTCGTGCTCGTCGGAGATCTCGCCGACGATCTCCTCCAGAACGTCCTCTACCGTAACGAGTCCCGACACCCCCCCGTATTCGTCCACGACGATCGCCAACCAGAGGTGGCGCCGCTGGAATTCGCCGAGGAGCTCCGAGACCTTCTTCGACTCCGGCACGAAATACGCCTCGCGGAGGATCTCCGCGATGCTTCGCACCGTCCCGCGGCGCATGGCGTAGAACAGGTCCTTGACGTGGACGGTGCCCACGACCTTGTCGATCGAGCCTCGCACGACCGGGATACGGGAGTACTTCGTGGACACGAAGAGGTCGGCGAGGGCTTCGACCGACTCGGACTCCTCGATCGAGACGATGTCCGTCCGCGGTGTCATGACTTCCCGCACCCGCGTGTCGCCGAAGTCGACGATCGACATCAGCAGCTTTTCCTCGGCCTTTTCGAGGATCCCCTCCTCGCGGCCGACGTCGATGTAGGCCTGGACTTCCTCCTCGGTGGCGGGCTCGACCTGGGTCTTCTCCCGCGTGCCGAAGATCTTGCGGATGGGAATCGCCAGAGGCACGAGGAGCCACGAGGCGGCGGTGATCGTCGGCAGGAGGCGCTTGACGATCTTCTCCGGGTCCGCCTTGGCGCCGAATCGAAGCAGGGAGATCTCGGTCATCATCCAGCCGAGAAGAAAGACGCCCCCGCCCCAGGCCCAGGGCGGCGTGATGCCGAACCCCGCGAAGGCGTGGACGACCGTGAGGAGGCCGGTGAGCAGAAGCATCTGGACGAGCACCTTCGTGGTCGTCCGGGTGATCTCGATCTCACCCGCTCCCGCGAGGATGCGCGCGCGCTCCGGATGCTCTTCCAGAAGGCCGCGCAGCCGGATGGGCGACAGGCGGTCGAGCGCCAGCGCGAACGTCTCGAAGACGAGGAACACGACGTAGCAGAAGCCGGAGAGGAGAAGCGGGATCATGAGCGCTCGGCGATCCCGAGCCGGCGGCGAAGGGTGCTCTCGAGCTCGTCCATCTCGCCGCGGTCGGTCTCGTGGTCGTAGCCCAGCAGGTGCAGGAATCCGTGGACGACGAGCCGGTCGATCTCCCGCGGGACGGGCTCGTCCCGGCGCCGGGCCTGCCGCGCGGCATACGGCACGGAGACCACGATGTCCCCCAGGACCCCGCCCGCGCCCGCTCCCGCCGGAAACGCGAGCACGTCGGTCGGTCTGTCGCGGCGCCGGTAGCGCCGGTTCAACGAACGCATCCGCGTGTCGCCGCAGAAGAGCACCGAGACCTCGCCCGGCGCCGCGCCCGTCATGCGCGCCGCCCTGCCGAGAAGAGCCCGGACGCGTGACGGCCGGGGCGCCCCCGACGCGCGCGCCTGAATCTCACACCTCACCGCGACTCGGACGCGCGAGTCCCCGCCGGCCTCGGCTGGCTCGACTCGGGTGCGGCGGTCCCCGGGTCGGTCGCGCGCCGCCGCGCGCCCCGGTTGAATTCGAACCCGGGGTAGTCGATGCGGTGGTGGTAGATGTTCGAGACGGTTCGCTCGAGGGTGTCCACGATCATGGCGAGGTCCCGCATGGTCAGGTCGCAGTCGTCGAACTGGCCGTCCCGGAGGCAGTCGTCCACGATCGTCTGAATCATGGCCCGGATCTTCGCGGGCGTCGGGTCGATGAGCGTCCGCGACGCGGCCTCGACGGCGTCCGCGATCATCAGGATCCCGTTGACACGAGTGGACGGACGGGGGCCCTGGTGCCGATACTCGGTCTCGCGCACCGGAGAGTCGCCGGGCCCCGACTTCGTGATGGCCTTCTGGTAGAAGTAGCGGATCAGCTTGGTCCCGTGGTGCTCCCGGATCGCCGAGACCAGCTGTTCGGGAAGGCGAGCCTTGCGCGCGAGATCGACGCCCTCCTTCACGTGCATCGAGATCACGAGAGCGCTCATGGAGGGCTCCAGCCGATCGTGGCGGTTCGCCCCCTTCGGCTGGTTCTCGATGAAGTAGTCCGGCATCTTCGTCTTCCCGATGTCGTGGTAGTAGCCGGCGGCCCGGGCGAGGATCGAGTCCGCGCCGATCGCCTCCGCCGCCGCTTCGGCGAGGTGGCCGAGAACGAGCGAGTGCTGGTACGTCCCCGGGGCTTCGAGCGCGAGCGTCCGCAGGAGGGGCAGGTTCTGGTTCGAGAGCTCGAGCAGGCGGATGTCCGTCGTCACGTGGAACAGGTGCTCGAAGACGGGAAGAAAGACCCCCACGGTCATCGCCACGAACCAGCCGCCGGCGAGCCCGCCCAGCACGTCCGCGGCGAAGTCCCAGCCTCGGGCCTCCGCGTTCAAGAACGCGATCGCCGAGATCGAGATCAGATTCGCGGCGGAGACGACGCCCCCCATCGCCAGGAGTACGCTTCGGGAGCGGAGCTTTCCCATGGCGAAGATGCCCGCCAGAGAGCCGACCAGCGCGAACAGCACGAACGAGAAGCTCTGACCCATCAGCAGGCCCGCGCCGATGGCGTGAACGGAGGCGAAGAGAAGGGCGGGCCCCATTCCGGCGACGAGGCTCGCCATGATCGAGCCGGCCGCGAACGGGATCGCGTAGTACGTGTGCGCCGCCCAGGCCGAGCCCTCGAAGCTCGACGAGAGCCCCTGCGTGAGCACGAACGCCCCGCGGGTCAGAAGCGCAAAGAGAATGCCCGCCGCGAGGATGGAGGAGTAGACGACCTCCGGGTTGCGCTCGCGCCGGCGACGGCGCTGGCGCCGTGCGTCCACCCAGAAGGCGAGGGCCGCGAGCGTCTGCAGGATCAGGATGCCGGCCACTTTCACCCAGGAGGACGGGTCCGCCACGGAGGCGCGCAATGCCGCGATCCACTCGGCGGCCTTGGGCGAGATCTCGTCGCCCTTCCGGACGATCACCTTGCCGCGGGGAATCTTGGTCAGCACGGTCTCGACGGAGCGCGCGGCCTCGTCCCGGCGTCGCGCCGTCTCGGTCGCGTCGAACGTCATGTTGGGCCGCAACGCGGCGGCGAGGAACGCGGACACCTCTGTGAGCGCCCGCCCCTTCAGAGGGCCGTTTCCGAGGCGCCGCGCCACGGCGTTCTTCGTCTGGGACCCGTACTCGACGACGTCGGAGAGGTCCTTGCGCCGGACCTCACGCCCGGAGCGCACGTCGCGCAACTGGATTCCCCGGTCGTGGTTCTGACCGAGGAGCTCGCGGTTGTCGACGACCCCGACGCGATACAGGTCCGCGCCCGCCTTCAGGAGCCGCTCCTCCATGTCGGGCGAGAACTGAAGCTGCGCGAGCGCCGACAGGGCTTCGTCCCCGATCGGGAGGTCGAAGGCATCGCGGATGGCGGGCGGAAGCCCGGACCTCCGGCGCCCCGAGCTCTGAGCCGCGGCGCGCGCCTTGCGAAAAGATGCCGAGAGCTCGCTCGCGAGCCGGTCGGCCGCGGCGGTGTCCCAGTCGTAGACGGGCAGAACGTCCGCGGACGCTTCGACGCGGCGCCGCGCCGTCGCCGCGGCGTCGGGAACGATGAGATCCCGGGGCGCGATGACGTCCCGGGTGGCGATCTCACCCGCGTGGACAGACGCGCGCCGGAAAGTCAGCGTCGGCGCAAACGAAAAGGTCGTCACGAGCACGTACGCCGCGCCCCACGCCCAGAAGCGCCACGGCGACTTCTCGGGGGGCGGGCTGCCGGGCTCACGGGGGACGGCCCTCGAGCGAAAAGAAATGGTCGAGCGCCGTGATGGCGCGCCGGTCGCCATCCTATCGGCCGAGAACGGGCCGGTTGGCTTCGCGCTCTCTTTCGCGGTCCCGGTCGAGCGCGTCGTAGGCCGTGATGATCGACTGGACGAGAGGATGCCGCACGACGTCCTTCTCGTCGAACAGGACGAATTTGATTCCTTCGATCTTGGTCAGGAGCCGCTGCGCCTCGCGCAGCCCCGACGTCTTTCCCTGCGGGAGGTCGATCTGAGTGACGTCGCCCGTCACGACGGCCTTCGATCCGAATCCGATCCGCGTGAGGAACATCTTCATCTGCTCGGAGGTCGTGTTCTGCGCTTCGTCCAGGATGATGAACGCGTCGTTCAACGTCCGCCCGCGCATGAAGGCGATGGGGGCGACCTCGATGACACCGCGCTCCAGGAGCTTCGCCGTCTTCTCGTAGCCGAGGATGTCGTACAGCGCGTCGTACAGCGGTCTCAGGTAGGGGTTGATCTTCTCGACCATGTCGCCGGGCAGGAAGCCCAGCCGTTCTCCGGCTTCGACGGCGGGTCGGGCCAGGACGATCCGCTTCACCTTCTTCTCCAGGAGCGCCGCCGCCGCCATCGCCACGGCGAGGTACGTCTTCCCCGTTCCCGCGGGACCGACGGCGAAGACGAGGTCGTGCCGGTCGATCGTCTGGACGTAGAGCCGCTGCTTGACGTTGCGGGCGGTGACGACCGACTTCAGCGTGGGACCGAACGGGCTGTCGATGAAGAACTCGACGATCGACCCGTTCGGATCTTCCTTGAGCACCCGGATCGCAGTCAGCACGTCGCTGCCACGCAGCGGGTATCCGATCGTGAGGAGCTCGGAGAAGCCGCCGAGCAGGCGCCGAACGGCGTCTTGCGCCTCCCCTTCGCCGACGACCGAGATCTCGTTGCCGCGCGCCGCCAGCTTGACGCCGAAGGCGTCCTCGATCGCTCGAAGGTTCTCGTCCGCGATTCCGAAAAAGTCCGTGAGCCCGGCTTCGGGCAGGGTCAGAGCTGTCGTTGGATCTGGAATGGTGGTGACTCCTTCAGGCCGGGCGCCGGCCGGGCGGGCACCTGCGAACTCGCACGGCCAAAGCTACCATGCGGGGAAGGGCAGCAAGAAGCGGGCCCCGGGAGCTTCGGGGGCCTTTCGAAACCACAAGTTCTTTCGGGCGAGCGGGATGCGCTCTCCAACGCGCCCGGCCCGCTCGACCCGGAAGACAGCCGGTCAGCGTCCGTCGACGAGCGACTTGGCGACTTCCTCGAGGCCGTTCTCGACCGCGTCCCGCATGGAGGAGCCCTTCGCCTTGTGGCGGATCTCCGCTACGACGTGGCCCTTGGAATCCTTCACGAGGATCTCGAGTCCCACGCCGGGGTTGGCCATCCAGCCGCCCCAGTACCGGGCGCCGCCGTGGGGCTCCCACGCGTTGAAGACGTTGCCCTCGACGACGATCTCGCCGCCCGACTTGACGACCTTGAAGCTCTGCTTGTCGAGCCACTGCTCCATGTAGTCGCGGCCGTCGTGGGCGGCGTCGCGGGCTTCGCGACCCCGGCCGTTTTCGTCGAACTCCTTGACGGACACGGTCTTGTACTTCTTGAGGCTGCCCTCCGGGAAGTAGACCCAGTCCGTGTCGTGGCCCTTGGTCAGCTTGTCGTAGTCGGGAAGAAACTTCGCGGGCTCGTCTCTTTCCTTGGCGTCGTCCGAATCCTGAAAGGTCTTTCCCTTGGCCGCTTCGGCCGGGCGCGCCGAGAACGCCAGAAACGTCACGAGAGCCATCGCGAACAGACGCGTCGTGTAACGAAGCATAGTCAGGTCTCCTTTTTTCGGCCGGGATTCTAACAAAAACGGAGGCGGAATGATGCCCGGGATCACGCCTCCAGGCGCTCGCAAACGGCGTCGCCGGCCTGGTCCGTCGAAAGCCCACCTCCGACGTCCGCGGTGCAGAGCCGGTCCCGAACGCAGGCCTGCACGGCGCGTTCGACGGCCCCCGCTTCGCCCGTCCGGCCCAGGTGCTCCAGGAGCAGCCCCGCCGTCAGGATCGCCCCGAACGGGTTGGCGCGGCCGGTCCCCGCGTACTTCGGGGCCGAGCCGTGGACGGGCTCGAACATGGAGATGCGCCCGGGATGGATGTTGCCCGAGGCGGCCATTCCGAGCCCGCCCTGCAGCGCCGCCCCGAGGTCGGTGACGATGTCCCCGAACATGTTGTTGGTCACGATCACTTCGAACGCGCGCGGATCCCGGATGAGCTGCAGGCAGAGCGCGTCGACGTACAAGTGGGAGGACTGGATCGCCGGATGCTCGCGGGAGACGTCCGCGAAGGTGCGCTGCCACAGGTCGCCCACGAAACGCATGGCGTTCGACTTGTCGGACATGACGACCTTCGACAGGCCGCGCGACCCGGCGAACGAGTAGGCGTGTCGGATGATCCGCTCGACACCCTTGCGCGTCGAGATGTCCTCCTGGACCGCGACCTCGTCGGGCGTTCCCTTCTTGAAGTTCCCGCCGGCTCCGACGTACGCGCCTTCGGTGTTCTCGCGGAACACGACGAAGTCTATGTCCGCGGCGGCGTAGCCCTTCAAGGGCGACAGCCGGTCGTCGAGGCACCGGACGGGACGGTAGTTCACGTAGAGATCGAGCTGGAACCGGGCGCCCAGGAGGATGTCCGCCGCGTGCTTCATGTCGGGAACGCGGGGATCCCCGAATGCACCCATGAAGATCGCGTCGAAATTCCGGGACAGCTCCTCGAACGCCCCGGGCGGCACGGTCTCTCCCGTCGCCAGGTAATGGTCCGCGCTCCACGGAAAGAACACGAGCTCCAGCGAAAGCGAGCGCGCCCCATCGAGCCGCTTCAGGACCTTCACGGCCTCGCGCGTCACGTCGACTCCGATCCCGTCTCCCGGAACGATGGCGAGCTTCATGGGCGCCGGGAACATAGCCGAAAAGCGGCCCTTTGTCAGGTTTTCCCGTCCGCCGGAGCGACGCTCCCCGCCCGGAGCCCCCGTCGGCGCGTCCGGAAGCTCCGATCCTGATTAGAATCTCTCCCATGAGCTTCTCCGATTCTCTTCGCGAGCTGCTGATCGAGGCCGGGCGCGCTCCGGAGCGGCCGACGCCCTTCGGTGTCGTCGAGCGCATGGCGGCGGAGGCCGAGCGCTACCTCGACCGCGTCCGATTCGACCCCGCGCAGTACATCCGCCACGCGGTGCTGCTCTGGGAGGACTGGGAAGTGATGGTCATCGGATGGCAGTCGGGTCAGGTGACGCCGATCCACGACCACCGCGGCGTGCTGGGCGGGATGGCCGTCCTATCTGGCGCGCTGCTCGAGGAGCGCTTCACGACCCCCGGCCTCGCGCCCGAGCTCGTGGACTCGCGAGTAAGGCCCGAGGGCGACCTCTGCGACACGGGACCCGCGGTGCTGCACCGCCTGGTTCCGAAGAGCGCCCGCGCCGTCACGCTTCACGTCTACCGGCCTCCGCTGCGTACGATGGGCATCTGGGACGACGGCGGACTCCGCGAGATCCGCGGCTCGCAGTTCGAGGTGGGCGAAGAGGAATTCGGCGGCCTGGCGCTGCGCTAGCTCGCGGTCGCTAGCGATCCGCCCCGGGGTCCGCGACACGCTTCTCGAGGACGCGCTTTCCCAACACGACGGCCCAGCCGGATCCGTGCTCGTCGGCGACTCTCTCCACGATGCGCTCCCCCGCGGCTGGCGCCGTCCCGGACGGCACGACGCGGAAGCGGCGACTCCTCGGGTCGGCCG
>JBBQNC010000148.1:0-8630 GCA_038329555.1 Thermoanaerobaculia bacterium | reverse complement strand
ACTCCGCGCGGGCGGCGAGGACGTTTTCCTTGGCCTCGATCGAGGCCTCGCGGAGCTTCGCCTCGGCCGCCTTCTTCGCCTCGGCCAGCATGCGGTCCGCCTCGACGCGGACGCCCGCCTGCTGGCTCGCGAATTTCTTCTTGAGGCTGAAATACGCGAAGGCGCCGATCCCGCCTGCAACGGCGAGACCGACCGCGATCGCGATCGCGAAGCTCGTATCCATGTCGGCTCCCCTTCCCCCGGGGTGCCGAAGTCGGGCCGGCTACACGCTGGACGCTACACGCGAGACGCGAGGTCCGGAAGCTCTCTCGGAGCCAGAGGGGTCCGCTTCGTTTTTTCCATGACCTTCGATTTCACCGCTCGTATCGTTTCGCGTCCCCGACGGTCGTGTCGGGGCGCCGACGCATCGCCTTCAACTGCCCAGGGCGGCGTCCAATTTTTGTATGAGACGCTCCGCCCGCGCGACCGCGTCGGACGGAGAATCCTTCCGCGACTTCTCCCGCTGGTAAAGATCGTCTGAGATATTCAAGGCGGCGAGGATGGCAATTTTTGTCGTGTCGACAGTCGCCGTCCGCTCCGCCACCTCTTTCATACGGGAATCGACGAAACGGGCCAGGTCGTGGATGTACGTGCTGTCGCCTTCGGCGCGGACGTTGTACGTCTGCCCGAAGATCTCCACCTCCGTCACACTGCCCCGTCTATCCAATGGAGATGCAGACTCCTTTCGTGGGACGGAGTCTAGTTCCTGTCCTCTAGTGGTGTCAATGGTTTAGCGGCGAAGCCCTCCGCGGACGGATCCTCGCCCCCCGACGGGGCTTCTACTCCCGCTCGACTCCTCGACTTCTCGACTTCTCGACTTCTCTACTTCTCTTCAGCCGCCTCGAGAGAGTGGATGAGCTTCTCCAGGCGTTCCCGCACCGCCTGCTGATCCTTCTCGTGCCGTTCAACGGCGGCGCGCGAGTCGCCCGCCTCCTTCTCGGCCCGGCGCGAAGCGGCGAGGTCGCTCTTCAACTTCTCGTTCTCCGCCCCGAGTGCCTGGAGCCGTCCGAGGAGCTTTTCGATCTTGCGCTCCAGGGTGTCGAAGATTTTCGCGTTGTCCATGGCCAATGGGTGCCTCCCCTGCGTGACCGGTCAACCGGTCAGAACTCGACTCCGAACCGGTCGCGAAGATCCGCGGCGAGGCGGTCTTTCTCCCGGTTCACTTCTTCCTGAGACAGCGTCCGCTCGCCCGAACGGAAGATCAGCCGGATCGTGGTCTTGACGGGACCCTCCCCGGGACGGGGCCCCCGGTAGCGGTCCATCACCTCGAAGCTCTCGAGGCCGCTCAACGCGCGCTCGCGCACGAAGGCCTCGACCGCCGCCCACGCGAGTGCGCGGTCGTGCGAGAAGGTCAGATCGGCCTCGACCGAGGGGAACGAAGAATACGGCGCGAACCCCGCGGCACGGGGTGTCGCGGGAATCCGGTCGAGGAGGAGCTCCCCGGCGAATGCCGCTTCGGGGAGCGAGCGCTTCTCGCGCTCGCTCCGCGACACGAGGCCCGCGACTCCGAGGATGCCCGCGGCCCCGCCGATCCAGGCGGCGGCGCCCCGCGCGAAGCCGTCCAACTCGGCGGGCGTCCACTGGAGCTCCTCGGGCGGGAGCCACGGCTCGAGAAGGCGCTCGACCAGCCCCTTCGCGTCGTAGAAATCGAAGGAGCGTTCCGCACCGGGTACGCTCCAGTGCGAGCGGGTCTCCCCCGCGAGCGCAAACGCCAGCCTCCGGGATTCGAGCGAGGGGGGATCCTCGGGATCGCCGTCCCGGCGCCCGAACGCCCGCCCGATCTCGAAGAGCGCCGCCGTCCGCCGCCCGTGACGCGCGTTGGCCGAGACGGCGTCGAGGATCCCGGGCAGAAGCGTCGCGCGCAGCGACCGGCGGGTGTCGTCGAGCGGGTTCGCGATGGTGAGGGGTGCGCCCATCTCCGCGGCCTCGAGCCACGCCGCGAAGGGCGCCTCCTGCGTCGCGCGATCGACGAACGGATAACCGACGGACTCGTAGAGGCCGGCGGCGACGGCTGTGTCCGCGAGGTTGTCCTCGACGACTCGCCGCCGCTCCAGATGCCGGCCGGGCGCGGTGGCGGGAGGGAGGCGCGAGGGAATCCGGTCGTAGCCCCACACCCGGAGGACTTCCTCGACGAGGTCGTCCTCCATCCGGACATCCAGCCGCGAGAGCGGGACCTCGACCGCGAGCCGCTTCCCGCGCCGTTCCGGGACGAAGCAGAGCCGTGCGAGAGCCTCCTCGGCGAATTCGAGGGTCAGTCGATCGTCGCCGGCGAGCAACTGCAGCCGGGAGAGACGAAGCGTCGCGCGCCGATGCTTGAACGGCGTCCCGCGCGCATCCAGGAAGCCCGGCGCGAGCGCGCCCCCAGCGGATTCCAGGATCAGGTTCGCGGCGAGGTTGAGCGCGCCCGGTATCGCGGACACGTCGGCGCCGCGCTCGAAGCGATGCGACGCGTCGGTGTGCATCCCGAGCCGTCGCGCCGTCTTGCGGATCGTGACCGGGTCCCACCACGCCGCCTCGAGCAGGACGGTCCGCGTGGCGGCGGTCACGGCCGTGTCGAGGCCGCCCATGATGCCCGCGAGGGACACGGCGCGCTCCGCGTCCGCGACGACGACGTCCGAAGGATCGAGCCGGCGCTCGACGCCGTCCAGGGTGACGAGCGTCTCGCCCTTGCGGGCCCGCCGGACGAACACGATCCCGCCGCTCAACTTCTCGAAATCGAACGCGTGGAGAGGCTGACCGACGGACCACAGGGCGTAGTTCGTCGCGTCGACGGGAGCGCTGATGGAATGGCTCCCGATCGCCGCCAGACGCGCGAGCACCCGAGGGGGAGCGGACGCCCGGGAGTCGACGTCCTGAAGAAGGAGGGCCCCGAAACGCCGGCAAAGGCGCGGCACCTGGATCACCACGGAGGCGAGCGACTCGACCCCCTCTCCCGCGGCGGGAGGCAGCGAGAGCTCCTTCGCGTCGGGGGCCATCGGAATCCCGGCCATCGCCGAGATCTCGCGCGCGAGACCCCGGTGGCTCATGGCGTCCGGCCGGTTCGGGGTGATCTCGACATCGAAGACTGCGGATCCGGTCTCGTCCCCGGCGGGCGCGTCCTCGACCGACTCGACGGGAAGCCCGGCCTGATCGAGGAAGGCGCGGGCGCGCTCGGCGGGCGGGGTCTCCGTCAGATAGTCGCCGATCCAGTCGAGCGCGAACTTCACGCCGGGTCTCCCAGGGGGCGGGCCGCGTACTGGGAGAGGAAGCGCTCATCCCCTTCGAACAGCAGGCGCAGATCCGGAAATCCGTAGAGGAGAAGGGCGATGCGATCGATCCCGCCGCCGAAGGCGAAGCCGGTGAATTCCTCCGGGTCGATCCCGCAGGCGGCGAGAACACGGGGGTGCACCGAGCCCGCTCCCATGATCTCGATCCAGCCGGAGCCCTTGCATTTGCGGCATCCCGCCCCGCCGCAGAAGATGCAGCTCATGTGGATGTCGGCCCCGGGCTCGACGAAGGGAAAGAACGTCGGGATGAATCGCGCCTTCGTGCCCTCGCCGAAGAGCTCCTTCAGGAAGAGCTCGACCGTGCCCTTCAGGTCCGCCATCGCGATTCCTCGGTCGACGACGAGCGCCTCGACCTGGTGGAAGACGGGCGAGTGCGTCGCGTCGACTTCGTCCTTGCGGTAGACGCGGCCTGGCATGACCATGCGGAGCGGAGCGCCGCGTCGGCGCATTTCGCGGATCTGAACCGGCGAGGTGTGGGTCCGAAGGAGCAGCGGGGACGCCGCGGGCAGATCGACGAAAAACGTGTCCTGCGTGTCACGCGCCGGATGTTCCGGCGGGAAGTTCAGCGAGGCAAAGTTGTGGAAGTCGTTCTCGATCTCCGGACCGTCGGCGACGGAGTAGCCCATCCGCAGGAAGATCTCCTCGATCCGGCGCCGAACGATTGTCAACGGATGGTAGGCGCCCGTGCGCAGCCGGCGGCCGGGCAGCGTGACGTCGACCGCCGAGGCGCGTTCCGAGGCCTCCCCTTCGCGCCGGCCGATCTCTTCCCCGAGCCGCGCGATTTCCTCCTCGACTTCCCGCTTGGCGGCGTTGACGCGCGCGCCGAACTCCGCGCGCTGCCCTGGGGGAAGGTCCTTCAGCCCCGCGAAGAGTCCCGGGACGAGACCCTTCTCGCGGCCGAGAAACTGCCCCTTCAGGCGCTCGAAGTCGCCGCGAGACGACACCCCCCGCGAGATGGCCTCGCGGAACGTGTCGAGGACGCGGAGGACCGCGTCGTCCGTCACGCGGTCTTCAGGGCCTGCTTGGCGACTCCGACGAGCTCCGTGAACGCTCCCGGGTCCGTCATGGCAAGGTCGGCGAGCATCGTCCGGTTGATGTCGTTGCCGGCCTTCTTCAAACCGTCCATCAGGCGGCTGTAGGAGATCTCGTTCTCCCGCGCGGCGGCGTTGATGCGCACGATCCAGAGGCCCCGGAAGTCGCGCTTCTTGGCCTTGCGGTCGCGGTAGGCGTAGAGGAGCGACTTCTCCACCTGCAGCTTCGCCATTCGGTACGACTTCGATTTCGTCCCGTAATAGCCCTTCGCGAGCGCCAGGGTCTTGGCCCGGCGGTTCTTTCTCTTGTTTCCACGTTTGACGCGCGGCATGGTGTCTCCTTGGGCGCCGGGCGGTCAGGACGGGGCGCACGGCGGACAGAGATCCGCCAGCGTTCCGCGCGCCGGACTTCGGGCGCCGGGTTCTTCAGGCGTTCGGAAGCATTTCCTGGACGCGCTTCAAGTCGGCCTTCGACACGAGAGTCGACTTCGCGAGGCCGCGTTTCCGTCCGGGCCCCTTCTTCGTCAGGATGTGGCTCTTCATGGCCTTCGATCGTTTGAACTGACCGGAGGCGGTCTTTCGGAACCGCTTCGCGGCGCCCCGATGGGTCTTCAGTTTCGGCATGTCTTTCCTTCCGGCTTAGGTCTTCGCCGCCGCCTGGGTGGGCTGCGGCTTGTCGGTCGCCTTCTCGTGAGCCTTGACGGGCGCGAGGATCTGGTAGAGCCGGTTGCCGAGCATTTCCGAGCGCGATTCCGCGGCCGCCCGGCCGGCCAGGTCGACGAGCAGCCGATCGAGAACCTTCTGACCGTTCTCCCGGCGCGCCATCTCGCGGCCGCGAAACTGCACGGTCGCCTTTACCTTGTCGCCGTGCGCCAGAAATTTCAGGATGTTCTTGATCTTGAACTCGTAATCGTGATCGTCGATGTTCGGACGAAACTTCACTTCCTTGACCTGCGTCGTCTTCTGTTTCTTCTTCGAGTCCTGTTGCTTCTTCTTCTGCTGGTAGATGAACTTCCCGAAGTTCATGATCCGGCAGACTGGCGGATTCGCCGTCGGAGCGATCTCGACCAGGTCGAGGGTCGCCTCCTTCGCCTTCTGGAGCGCCTCGGCCATGGGCACGACGCCCAGGGCCTCGCCGCCCTCCCCGATCAGGCGGACTTCCTTCCACCGGATCTGTTCGTTCACTCGGATGCTTTTTTTATCGATCTTTCACCTCCGCGACAGCGCCCAGCTCTCTCCACCTTTCCGCGATCGCGCGTTTCGCGAGCGCGGAGAATTCCTCCAGGGACATCGTGCCGGCGTCCCCGCCGTGCCGCAAGCGCACGGAGACCGTGCCGGCCTGCACCTCTTTCTCGCCGACGACCAGCATCGCCGGCGTCTTCTGCATCTCGGCCTTGCGAATTCGCGCGCCGAGCTTCTCGCTGCGGTCGTCGGTTTCGACGCGCAGCCCCTCCGCCCGCAGCAGGCGGCCGATCTCCCGCGCCCGATCCGCGAACCGGTCCGAGATCGGCAGGACCACGGCGTGCACCGGGGCGATCCAGAACGGGAAGTTGCCCGCCGTGTGCTCGATCAGGATTCCGAGGAATCGCTCGATCGAGCCCAGGATCGCGCGGTGGAGCACCACGGGCCGGTGGGCCTTGCCGTCCTCGCCGATGTATGAGAGATCGAACCGCTCGGGCTGGTTGAAGTCGCACTGGATCGTGCCGAGCTGCCAGGCGCGCCCGATCGCGTCCCGCACGCGGAAATCGATCTTCGGGCCGTAGAAATTCCCGTCCCCGGGAGTCACGACATGCGGGCGAGCGAGCTTTTCGAGCGCCGAGGCCAGCGCCTTCTCCGCGACGTCCCAGTTCTCGTCGGAGCCGATGCGCTTCGGCGGACGCGTGCCGAAGGAGATTTCGACGTCCGTGAACCCGAACGTCCGGTAGACCGTGTCCAGAAAATCGATGAAGTCCACGATCTCCGACTCGATCTTCTCGATCGGCGTGAAGATGTGCGCATCGTCCTGGGAAAACGTACGCACGCGCGTCAGGCCCGCCGTGACGCCGGAGCGCTCGTACCGGTGCAGCCGCCCGAAGTCGGCGTACCGGACAGGGAGGTCGCGATAGGACCAGTGCTTCTCGCGGAAGAGGAGATAGTGGCCGGGACAGTTCATGGGCTTCACGCCGAACTCCCGTTCGTCGATCTCCGTGAAGTACATGTTTTCTTTGTAGTTGTCGTAGTGGCCGGAGATCTTGAAGAGCTCCGCGTCGAAGATCTGAGGAGTCACGACCTCGTCGTAGCCGCGCAGCCGGTACTCGGCCCGGAGGTAGTCGAGGAGCGCCGTGTAGACGGCGGCCCCCCTGGGATGGAAGAGCGGGGACGCGGGTGCGAGGGGGTCGAACGAAAAGAGGTCGAGCTCGCGGCCGAGCTTGCGGTGGTCGCGCGCCCTCGCCTCGTCGAGCCGGACGAGGTGCTCCTCGAGCTCCTTCTGGGTCAGAAACGAGGACCCGTAGATCCGCTGGAGCATCGGGTTGTGCTCGTCGCCCTTCCAGTACGCGCCCGCCGTGTGGGTGAGCTTGAAGACCCCGAGGCGTCCCGTCGAGCCGACGTGGGGCCCCCGGCACAGGTCGATGAATTCTCCCTGGCGGTAGCAGGAGACGGCCTCTCCCGGCGGGATCCCGCGCGCGATCTCGACCTTCAGGGCGTCGCCCTGCTTCTCGAAGATCGACACGGCCTCCTCGATCGGCATGTCGAGGCGCTCGATCAGGTGGTCCTCCCCGATGATCTTTCGCATCTCGGTCTCGATCGCGGAGAGATCGTCGGGCGTGAATGGCCGGGAGGGGTTGAAGTCGTAGTAGTAGCCGTTCTCGATCGGCGGACCGATCCCGATCTGGACGTCCGGGAAGAGGCGCTTCACCGCCTGGGCCGTGAGATGCGCGGTCGAGTGCCGGTAGATGGGAACGGCGTCCGGCGACTTCGCCGTGATGATCTCGACCGAGGCGTCCGACTCGATCGGGGTCACGAGGTCGACCACCTTGCCGTCGAGCTTGCCCGCCCACGCGTCTTTGGCGAGACGCGGACCGATCCCCTGCGCGACCTCGCGCACGGACGTCCCCCGCGGGATCGACTTCTTCGATCCGTCGGGAAGCGTGATCGTCACCGTGTCCGCCCGAGCCTCCATGACTGGCCGTTTCCTTTCCAAAAAACAAAAACGCGGGTCTCCCCGCGTTCTCTTTCGTTTCCGGTCCCCGTCCTCCGTGAAATGGTAGGCGCTAACGGGATCGAACCGTTGACCTCTTCCGTGTGAAGGAAGCGCTCTCCCAGCTGAGCTAAGCGCCTTCGGAAGAGAGGGTTGGTAGGCTCGAGCGGATTTGAACCGCTGACCCCCACAGTGTCAATGTGGTGCTCTCCCCCTGAGCTACGAGCCTGTTCCGGAATCCCGGGACGTGCTCGATGTCGAGCGCGAACCCGAGGGGCTACGGACCGGAAGCCCGCGGGGGCTTTGAATTCCGGTCTTCGTCCCTGATTGAGAAAGAGCGCGCCTCGCGGCCGACGCGGCGAGGGATGCGGAATCTAGCATGGAACGGGGGACCGCGGAAGCGGGCGGGCTCGAGGCCGGGCCGGAACGGGCGACCCGCTTCGCGCGCCCGCGAAGCTCGGCTCGGCCGGGCGCCTGCTACACTTTCCACGCTCCATGTCCACTGCCATCCGAAGCTCTCTCGCGTCGCTCGCCCGGCGTTGGAGCTCCTTTCGCGAGGCCCGCGCGGAGACCGAGGCGGCGCGCCGGTTCTGGGACGAGGGGGCTCCCGGCGAGCCCGAGAACCACTACTGGGGGGCGCAGCCGCTGGTGCGCCGCGCGATCAACCGTCGCGTGACGGGCGACCCGAACCGCTGGCCGATGGAGTGGTTCGCCAGCCGGTACGCCCCCCGGCCGCTGTCGCGCGGCCTCTCCGTCGGGTGCGGGCCCGGCCTCCTGGAGCGCGACGTCGTCGCCAAGGGCATCTGCCGGGCGGTCGAGGGCATCGACTTCTCGCCGGAGGCGATCGCCGAGGCGCGCCGGGGCGCCCAGGAGGCGAACCTCTCCCACGCGCTCGAGTACCGGATCGGGGACGTCAACGCCCTGGCGCTGCCGGAAAACCGCTACGACATCGTCTTCTTCCATGGCTCGCTCCATCACGTTCGCTCGGTCGAAAGAGCCCTCGCGGAAGTGCGGCGCAGCCTCAAGCCGGGAGGCCTGCTCTACCTCGACGAGTACATGGGGCCCTCGCGCTCCGAGTGGCAGGCGCCGGTCTGGGCGTTCGCCCGCAGCGCGTTC
>JBBQNC010000147.1:0-8709 GCA_038329555.1 Thermoanaerobaculia bacterium | reverse complement strand
CGAGAACCGGTAGACGGAGGCGCGATGCTCCGCCACGACCGCCTTCGGAAGACCCGTCGAGCCCGACGTGTAGATCAAGTACGCGAGGTCTCTCGCGGTAGCGCCAGACGGGAAGTCCGCGGCGTCTTCCGTCTCGAGCCCCGCGCCGATCGCGTCGAGCCGGACTTCACGCACCGACTCCGGCAATTCCGGCAGAACGGATCCATCCTCCGTGAGGACGACCGTGGCGCCCGAGTCCCGGATCATGAACGCGATTCGTTCCGACGGGTACCGCGGATCGAGGGGAACGTATGCCGCGCCCGCTTTCAGGATCGCGAGAAGCGCGGTCATCGTCCTCGCCGACCGCTCGAGGCACACTCCCACCAGGCAGCCGCGCTCGACCCCCTGCCGCGTCAGATAGCGCGCGAGCCGGTTTGCCCGCGCGTTCAACTCGCGGTATTCGACGTCTCCCCCCTCGTCCCGTATCGCGACGCGCCGCGGATTCTTCCGGGCCTCGTCCTCGAAGATCTCGTGGATGCAGCGGTCGTTCGGATACGGCCGCTGCGTCCGGTTCCAGTCGACGAGAATCCGCCGGCGCTCCTCCTCCGGAAGGATCTCGATCTCCGACAGCCTGGCGTCGGGAGAAGCCAGCGCGCCGGCGAGGAGCGTCTGGAAGCTCTGGACCATCCGCCCGGCCGTTTCCGGCTCGAAGAGATCCGCGTTGTACTCGAGCGACGCCGAGAGTCGCTCCGGCCGGTCCCGCAGGTACAGGGTCAGGTCGAGCATCGCCGTGTCCACCGGAACGAGGAGGTCTTCGGAGGCGAGTCCGGCGAGGCGAAGCGTGCGGACCTCTCCGGTGTCGACGTTCAACATCGTCTGATACACGGGCGGGCGGCCCGGGTCCCGGTCCGGGTGCAGGGCCTCGACGAGCCGCTCGAAAGGGAGGTCCTGGTGCGCGAACGCTCCCACGGCGCTTTCCTTCGCACGCTGAACGAGCTGCCGGAACGTGGGATCGCCGGAGAGGTCCGGCCGCAGGGGGACGGCGTTGATGAAGATCCCGATGAGCCCTTCCGTCTCGACGCGGCTTCGATTCGCGGTCAGGCTGCCGACCACGATGTCGTCCTGGCCGGTGTAGCGCTGGAGAAATGCCGCAAAGGCGGCGAGCGACGCCATGAACAGGGTGATGCCCTCTTCGCGGCAGAACGCCTTCAGCCGCGTTGCCACAGCCGCTGGGATCTCGAACCCCTGCTGCGCGCCTCGCAGGTTCGCGACGGACGGGCGCGGATGATCTGCCGGCAGGTCGAGGACCGGCAGCTCCCCGTCGAGCTCCGCCCGCCAGTAGTCGAGTTGCGGTTCCATCTGTCCGCTCCGGAGCCACTCGCGCTGCCACTCCGCGTAATCCGCGTACTGGATCGGGAGGGCGGGCAACGCAGCCTCCTGCCCTTCGACGCTGGCGTCGTAGAGGGCGGCGAGCTCCCGGAAGAGGATCGTCCGGGACCATCCGTCGCTGACGATGTGATGGAGCGTGCAATAGAACACGTGCTCATCCGCGCGGACCCGCAGCACGCCCGCGCGGAAGACCGGACCGGTCGCCAGATCGAACGGCGTCTTCGCTTCCTCCTGCACGCGCCGGGCGGCTTCCCGATCGCGAGCCGGTCCGGGAATCCCTTCGAAATCCTCGATGACGAAGGAAAATCCGCCGGGCTCATCGATCACCTGAACGGGAGCGCCGTCGACTTCCGGGAACCGCGTCCTCAAAGCGGCATGCCGCCGGACGATTTCTCCCACCGCGCGCTCGAGGGCGTCGACGCGCAGGGGTCCCCGAAACCGCACGGCGCTCGCGACGTTGAAGGAGGCGCTGCCGCGCTCGAGCTGGTCGAGGAACCAGAGCCGCTGCTGCGGGAAAGAGAGCGGAGCGGAGGTGCGGCCCTCGACGCGCGGAATCTCCGCGTCCCGCATCGATCCGCCGCGGCGGGCCCGGAGCTTCTGCTCGAGGAGCTCCCGTTTCGCGGGCGACAGGCCGGCGAGCCGTTGCGCGATATCCGGAGCCGAAGGACCGCTCATCGGCTCTCGGTCTGCTCCGCGTCGGTGTCCGGCAGCGCCTCGAGCTCGTCCAAGAGCCGCGCGACGTCCTCCCGCTCAGAGGCGTCGATCCGTTCCGCGAGGTCGGCCAGCGTCCGGGCTTCGAACAGCCATCGGATCGGCAGCTCGCTCGCGAGCACCTTCCGCAGCCGGGCAACGACCTGGGTCAGGAGAAGCGAGTGCCCGCCGAGATCGAAAAAGTTGTCGTCGACGCCGACCCGCTCGACGCGGAGAACGTCGGCCCAGATTTCCGCGACGGTGCGCTCGGTCTGCGATCCCGGTTCGACGTACGGGCGCCCCGAGGCCGCCTTCTCGGGTGCCGGAAGAGCCCGCCGGTCGACCTTTCCGTTGCGCGTCAGGGGGAACTGCCGAAGGGCGACGAATCCGGAGGGCACCATGTAGTCGGGCAGGCTGCCTTTGAGAAACGAGCGGAGCTCTTCGGTCGAGACCGCGCCGCCCCGCGACGGCAGGACGTAGGCGACGAGTCGAAGCTCGCCCGGTAAATCTTCCCGCGCGACGACGAGACATTCCCGGACGGACGGATGAGCGGAGAGCGCCGCGCTCACTTCCGCCGGCTCGATGCGGAATCCCCGGATCTTCACCTGGTCGTCGACGCGGCCGAGGTATTCCACGTCTCCGTTCGGCAGGAAGCGGCCTCGATCCCCGGTGCGATACACGCGGCTGGTCCCCCCGAAGGGATGGGCAACGAACCGGCGGGAGGTCTCCTCCGGCTGGTTGACGTAGCCCCGCGCCAGACCCGCGCCGCCGATGTGGATTTCCGCCGGGACGCCGATCGGAACGGCCGCGCCTCGCGGATCGAGCAGAAACACCTCCGTGTTCGCGATCGGGCGGCCGATTGGAACGGTGCGGGAAGGGCCCGCGGGCTCCCCGGGCTCCACGATGCGCGTGAGCGAGCCGACGGTCGTCTCGGTCGGACCGTAGTGGTTCACGATGCGGCAGCCCGCGCCGAATCCTTCGACCCGGTGCACGAGGTCCCAGGACAGCGCCTCCCCGCCGAAGATCAGGAATCGCCGGGGCAGCACACCGGCGCCCGCCGACAGCAGTGCGCCGAAATGGGAAGGCACCACCTTCAGCACGTCCACCGGCTCGCGAGCGAGCTCCGCGGCGAAGCGCGGACCGTCCATTGCGGTCTCTGCGTCCACGACGCGCAGGCAGCCTCCGGTCGTGAGCGACGGAAAGATCGCGGTGTTTCCAAGATCGGCGGCGATCGTGGATACGGTGGCGAAGACGAGAGGCGGGTCCCCGGCGGTAATCCCGAGGAGATCCCGCGAGATGAATTGCGTGTAGTTGGCGAGGCTCGCGTGCCGCACCGCGACCCCTTTCGGGGACCCCGTCGACCCCGAGGTATGGAGGACGTACGCGAGGTCGTCCGGTCCGGCCAACGGCTCCAGGGCCGATGACTCGACATCGGAGAACCGCGCCCGATCGACGTCGAGCCGGAGCGTCTCGCCCGTAAACCCCGGAAGTGAGCCATGAGCCGCTCCCGAAGTCAGAAGCGAGCGCGTGCCGGACTCGTGCAGCTGGCGGACCAGGCGCGATTCCGGATGCTCGGGGTTCAGCGGCAGGTACGCGCCGCCCGCCTTCAGGATGGCGAGCATCGCGACGATCATTTCGGCGGAGCGATCGACCGCCAGCCCGACGAGCACGTCGCGACCGACGCCCCGGCCGCGGAGAAAACGCCCGAGTCGATTTGCGCGGCGGTCGAGCTCGTCGTAGCTCAGCCTCTCATCGCGCGCCACGACCGCGGTTGCAGCCGGAGACTCCCGGGCGCGATCTTCGAACAACGCGTGCACCGTTCGGAAGGGAACGTCGGCCCGCGTCCGGTTCCACTCGCTCACGACGACGTCGCGCTGGGCAGCAGGGAGAATCGGGAGCTCCGAGGCGGGAGCCTCGGGGCTCCGGGCGGCCGCGGCGGCCAGGGTGAGGAACTGGTCCGCGAGCCGTCGGATGTCCGATGCCGCGAACGCGCGAGGATCGTAGCGCCACTGCGTCGATACGCGGCCGGTGTCGACGCGGCACGACAGTGTCAGCGCAAACGCGTCCAGAAATCCCGTTTCCTCGAGCAGAGTCACTCGCGCGCCGCCCGATACCCAGGGCGGCGCCGCTTCGACCGCCTCGAACCCGGCCATCCCCGGGTCACCGGAAGGTTCGGCGTGCTTCTCGGGGTCGAAATACTCCACAACGTCGTCGGCTTCCCGGAGGGCGTCCGACGCTCTCTGCACCGCCTCCGCGAACGGGCGCATCCCGTCGAGCGAGGCGGCGATCGGAAGCGCGCGACCGAAGCGTCCGATGGCGCGCTCGAGCTCCGGAAACTTGCGTCCGTCGTGCCACACGCGCACTCCGAAGTCGGTCTCTCCGGTCAGCCGCGACAGCAGGGTCTCCCAGACGGCGAGGAGAAATTCGCGCGGACTGGCGCCGATCTTCCGGCAGGCGTTCCCGATCGCGTCGCCGGGAAGCTCGGCCGCCGGCGACATCTCTTCCGAGAATCGGTCCTGCCGCCGGGGGAAGACTGAGGAAAAGGGAAGGGCCCCGCGAACGGCCGAGCGCGCCGCCCAGACCGGCCTTGCCGCGGATGGTTCCGGCTCCTCGCTCCCGAGAAGCTCGTCCTGCCAGGCGCAGTAATCTGCGTATTCGATCGGAGCATCGGAAACCGCCTCCGAAGAACCTTCGGGCCAGAGCTCCCGGGCGAGTTGGCGCAGCGTCTTGCGGTCCCCGCTCAACGCAGGAACCGTGAGACAGACGAGATGGCGCTCCGGCGCCAGGGTCGCGACCGCCAGCCTCAGGATCGGCCCTGCTTCGAGGTCGAGCGGCGCCTGGGATTCCTCCCGAAGGATCCGGGCCGCGGCCTCGCGCAGACCGCGCTCGGACGCGGCGTCCGCGACGGCGCCCTCGCCTCGGGAAGAATCTTCGATCCGCCAGCCGAGGCCGGGCGTCTCGACGATGACTTGGAGCGGCGCCTTGCGCCCGGGTGCTCGGCGATAAGTCGTCCGCAGGATTTCGTGGGACGCCACCAGCTTTTCGGCGTTTCCGCGCAGCCGGGCAGTGTCGAGCACGCCCTCGACCAGGAGCGCGCACTGAACGCGCAGGTGAGCCGAGCCACCGGCCACGGTCCAGACGCGCCTCTGCTCGGCCGAGAGTGGAAATCCCTGGGTGGAGCTCATCGTTCGGACGGCCTCGGGGAGTCGGCGCGCTCACGGTCGACCATCTCTCCCATCGCGACGACGATCTTGCGCGGACCGACGTACGGATCGCGCGAGTGCGAGACGAGCATGTTGTTGAGCATCAACACGTCTCCCCGCTCCCACGGAAACTTCGCCGCGTTCTCGCGGTAGACGGCGAGGATCTCCTGGACGTCGGAATCCTGGATGGGGGAACCGTCTCCGTAATAAACATTCCTCGGGAGGTCTTCGGCCGTCATCATCGACAGGAGCGACTCGCGTACCGCGGAGTCGAGGCACGAGGCGTGGTGGAGCTGGATCTGATTGAAGAACACCGTCTCACCGGTCTGCGGGTGACGGACCACGGCCGGGCAGACCTGACGCGTCTTCAGGCCGCCTTTGGCCGTCCACTCGAAATCGATCCCGGACCGCCGGCAGTACGCCTCCACGGTCGCGCGATCCGGAGTTCCGAAGAAGCTCTGCCAGCTCACGTCCAGGCCTTCGGTGTAGTGGCGTACGTACGTCAGGCCCTTTTCACGGAAACGGTCCCGCAGAGCGGGTTGGAGCCGCTCATAGACGACCCGACCGTCGGCGATGGGAGTCTCTCCCCCGCTCTGCGCCGGCTCGACGCAGAAGAACCAGATCTTCATCGGCCAGCGGTGCATGTGGGAGCTCTCGTTGTGGAAAAGGATCGCCTGATCCGAAGGGTACGGGGTCGAGCCATAGACCTTGCCGCCGAGCTCCTCGCGCGGCAGGTCGCCGTATTCGCCGAAGAGCTCGGGGCACAGCGTCGAGGCGAAGCGTTCGAACTCGGCAACCGCGTTGAGGCCGAATCCACGGAAGAGGACCGCGCCATGCTCTCGGAGGCGCGTCTCGAGGTATTCCCGCGACGCGCCCGCCCATTCCGCCAGGTCGACGTCCGCGCCGCCGGCGGGTGAGAGCACGAGCGGCAGGCGTTGGTCGGCAACGAGCGTCCCTTCCCGGACGTCCTCGCCGTTCGAGAGATCCACGCCCCGGCGGCGCGCGCTCTTCAACTTGCGCATTCGACTCTCCTGACTGTGCTGCTTGTCCATGTCGGACCGCCTCTTTTCCTCTTCGGTCGCGACGTCGATCTCCTGGATCCGAAGACCCGGATCTGCCGCGACACGCCGAAGAAGCATCTCGTATTGCGCCGCGAGTTTCTCGACGGCAGCGCGATCGAACAGATCCGGGTCATACAGCCAACTCGTCGCGATCCGGCCGTCCCGCTCCTCGTAGAAGAGGACCAGGTCGAAGCGGGACGTCTCCCGCTCGATCTCGAGCGAGCTCCAGGTGAGGCCGGGAGGCGCCATTCCCTGGAGAGGATCCTTCTGCGCGACGATCAGGACCTGAACGATCGGATTGCGGTTCGCGCTGCGGGCCGGCTGGAGCTCCTCGACGAGCTTCTCGAAGGGCAGGTCCTGATGCGCGTACGCGCCGAGGGCCGCTTCGCGCACCCGCTCGAGCACGGTCGAGAACGTCGGATTCCCCGAGAGGTCCGTCCGCATCGGGAGCAGGTTGACGAAGAATCCGACCATGGCCTCCGTCTCGACCCGGGTCCGATTGGCGAAGTCCGTGCCGACCACGATGTCCTCGCGCGACGCGTGGCGGGCGAGGAGCGTCTGGAACGCGGCGAGGAGCGTCATGAAGACCGTTGCGCCCGACTTCTCGCTCAGGACCTTGATCTGGGAGGAGAGCGCGGTCGGGAGGGCCGCCCGTAGGCGCGCGCCACGAAAGGCCTGGGCTGGCGGCCGCGGACGCGAGAAGGAGATCTTCAGCGCAGCCGGAGCGCCGGCGAGCCGCCCCTTCCAGTACGAGAGCTGCTCCTCCAAAACGTCTCCCGACAGCCACTGCTTCTGCCAGACCGCCCAGTCGGCATACTGAACCGCCAGGTCCGGGAGCGGCGAAGGTCGGCCCGAGCGAAAGGCTTCGTAGAGAAGACCGATCTCCCGGAACACGACGCCGGCAGACCACCCGTCGCTCACGATGTGATGCATCGTCAGGAGCAGAACGTGCTCCTCCTCGCCGAGCCACAGCAACACAACCCGCAGAAGCGGCCCGTGCGCGAGATCGAAACTGCGCCGGGCCTCTTCCAGCGCCAATGCATGGGTCCGTCGGGAGCGTTCTGGTTCCGGAACGTCGCGAAGATCGATCAGCGGAACCGGGAAGAAAGCCGGAGCCGCGACCGCCTGCACCGGCTCTCCGTCGCGGGAAGGGAACGTCGTCCGCAGCGTCTCGTGACGGCGGACCAGCTCCGATACCGCCAACTCGAGCGCGGACACGTCCAGGGGGCCCGCCACGCGGATCGCCCGCGCAACGTTGTAGGCAACGCTTCCGGGGTTCAGTTGATCCTGGAACCAGAGCCGCTGTTGCGCGAAGGAGAGCGGCAGCGGTTTCTCGCGGGACACCGGAATCAGCGCAGGTGTCTGGATCCGCGCGGAGGAGCGCAGAGCGGCCTCGACCCGCGCGGCCAGTCCCGCGACGGTCGGAGCCTCGAAGAGGCTTCGCAGCGGAAGCTCGACGTGGAAGTCTTCCCGGACGCGCGAGATCACCTGCGTCGCGAGCAGCGAGTGCCCGCCGATGTCGAAGAAATCGTGGTGGACTCCCACCCGCTCCATCCCGAGAACTCCGGCCCAGATTCCCGCGAGCATCTCTTCCGTCGGAGTTCGCGGCGGCTCGTAGCCCTCCGGCGAGAGCACGGTCTCCTCGTCGGGCTCGGGCAACTGGCGCAGGTCGACCTTTCCATGCGCGGTGAGCGGCACGGCGTCGATCGCGACGATGGCCGCCGGCACCATGTAGTCCGGGAGGCTCTTCTTCGCGAGCTCGCGCAGCTCGGGCACCAGCCGCCGGGCGAGCGCTCCCTGGAGCGGGTGATTCGTGTAGGCGCTCCAGGCTCGCGCCGGCCCGTCCGGAAATTGGGGATCGGGCATTGCGCCGCCTGAAGCGGGGCGGCGGCGGAAGACGGCGTCGAAGGAGCCCTCCGCCGACCCGCCCGCGAGCCGGATATCGAGCCGGTAGCCGAGCGTCTCCGCGATCTCCCACAGCGACTCCGGGTCCACGGCGGGCTCCCACTGCGCGCGCTGGGTCGCCTCCCGGCGGATGTCGCCCGCGGTCGACAACCGGCCTTCGCGCATTTCAGCGAGCGCGAGGACGTCCGAGGCGGTGCGGGCGTTGCGAATTCCCGCCAGCCGCAGATCGGAGGGGCCCTCCTTGAGGCGCCGGCGGATCTCCACCGGCGTCCAGCCCTCGTGCGCCCAGCCGATCCACGCGCGATCGCCGCCCTCGTCCTCGAGCGGTCCAGAGCGAAGAATTGCGTCGTAGCGGAAGCGAGTGAGCTCGTTGCCGCGAAGACCGCGCTTCGGAAGGGCAGCCGCATGAGTGCACCCGGGAAGCTGGCGAGAGAGCGCCGCGAAGAAAGCGGGGTCGACCAGCAGCTCTTCTTCCTGCCGGA
>JBBQNC010000146.1:0-8714 GCA_038329555.1 Thermoanaerobaculia bacterium | reverse complement strand
GGCGTGGACGGGGTCGTCGTAGGAGTGGATCAGGTAGTGCGCGGCGCCCGGGTGCATCGGGTTCCGGGCGAAGACGTCTTCGGCGAGCGCGGCGGCGCGCATGTAGACGGCGAAGTCCCGTTTCTCGGCGGAGCTTCCGAGGAGGGACAGCGCGTAGAACGCCGTCGCCTCGAGGTCGTCCGGATTCGCCTCGTGGAGCCGCCGCATCGCGTCGGCGTAGGCGAGATCGCGATTATGCTTCTCGCCCTCGGCGAAGAGGGTCTCGACGGCCTCGAGATATCCCTTCTCGCGCGGCGTCGGGGCCTTCGCGAGCCGCGCCTCGCGCGTGGGACCGAGTCTCGAGAGCACCGAGCGGGCTCCCTCGGCGTCCCGGTCCATCCAGAGCGGGTGGTTTTTCGTCATGGCCTCGCCCCAGAAGGCCATCGCGAAGCCGGGATCCGCCTCCTGCGCCGCGCGGAACGCCTCGGCGGCGTCGTCGTACTCGAAGCTGTGCAGGAGCAGCGCGCCGCGCTGAAAGTGCTCCAGCGCCGGACCGGTCGCCGAGACGGGGAAGTCGATCCGTCCGAGCCCCCCGGTCTCGGCGCCCACCGCCGCGGTTACGCCGAAGAGCAGGGTCGCGATCCGCCAGATCCGCATGGTTCCTCCTCGATCGCCGTGCCATCCATCGTATCTCCCGAGTCGGGAATGGCGCCCCGCCCGGCTCTCCTGAGCCGGGAATTGCACCCAGCCCGGCGCGGTTGGAATTTCCGAAATCGCCATGCCCCTCCGCCTCCGCCTCCGTCGCCCCGCTCTTCTCGCCCTGATCGCCGCGGGGTTCGCCGCGGCGCCCGAGGTCCGCGCGGACCGGCTCTGGACGCTGCAACTCGCCGGCGGGTCCTTGGTGCTGTCTCTCGACGCTCCGGAGGAGCGGGGCGCCGTCCTCGTCTTCCATCGGCACCCCGACGGCGTGTTCTCGAGCGTCCGGGCGGCCGACGTCCGCCGGATCACGATCGCCGAGGGGCCCGCCCCGTCGAAAAAGCCCGCCCGCGAGTGGGAGGTCCTGGTCCTGGGGCGCGACGCGGAGGGTCCCGACCGCGGCGCCGCCGGCGCGCCGGGCGGGGACAGGATCCCGGCCGCGTCGGCCCCGCTCCTCGACCGGGATCCGGGATACGGCGCCTGGTCCTGGGGATGGGCGGGCGTGCCGAGCCTTCCGCATCACCGGCCTCCCGTCGTCTCTCCCGGACGCATGCCCGTCTTCGTGCGCCCCAACGGCTTCCCCGCCGTCGATCCTCCCGGGTCGCCCGGCGCGGGAACGCTTCCGATCGGACCGAACGGCTTTCCGATCCTGGGAGTCCCGGCTCCGGTCCCCCGTCTGTTCTGAGCGGGGCTACGGTCCCTCGTCTGTTCTAAGCGGAGCGCTCTCTCGGCCGCCTGTTCGCGAAGGGAACGCCGCGGCCGAAGCTATTGCCCACCTCTTCGGTTTAGTCTACGGGTACAGCGAAAGGAGTGCGCCATGTCTTCTGCGATCTCCCGCCGGAAGTTCGCCGGCTTCGTCGGCGCGACGCTCGGAGCTTCAGCGTTCCCCTCGTGGATCGGGGCGTCGCCGAAGGCGGCCGCTTCGCCCTCCTCGACGGACTGGGTCCGGCTGAGCTCGAACGAGAACCCGTATCCACTGACGCCGCGCGCGCTCGAAGCGCTCGCCCGGGCCGCCCGCAGCGCGTCGCGATATCCGGACGAGGCCGAGGACGAGACTCGCGCGGCCATCGCCCGCAGCCACGGTGTTGCGCCGGAGCAGATCGTTCTCGGGTGCGGATCGAGCGACATCCTCCACATGGCCGACGCGGCGTTTCTCGGTCCCGGTAAGACCGTCGTCGCGGCCGAGCCGACGTTCGAGGCCGTGCTCCTTCACGCCCGCGTCACGAACTCGGAGGCGATCAAGGTCCCGCTGACCTCCGACTTCCGGCACGACCTGGCCGGGATGGCCGCGGCCTGCGACGCCCGGACCGGGCTCGTCTACGTCTGCAACCCGAACAATCCGACGGGCACGATCGTCGGCGGCGACGAGCTCGAGGCGTTCTTCGCGCGCGTCCCTCCGTCCACCGTCGTCCTCGTCGACGAGGCGTATCACCATTTCGTCGAGAGCCCGCGCTACCGGACCGCGGCCGGAATGATCGAGCGCTTCCCGAACGTGGTCGTGGCGCGCACGTTCTCGAAGATCTACGGCATGGCGGGCATGCGCCTCGGGTATGGCATCGCGTCGCGGGCCAATGCGGAGACGCTCGGCCGGCAGGCGTCCTGGAACAACACGAACGCGGCGGGACTCCAGATCGCGCTCGCGGGGCTGGCGGACCCGGACCTCGTTCCGACGCAGCGCCGGCGCCTGAACGACACGCGCCGGTGGCTCTGCGGCGAACTCGAGCGCGACAAGCGCCGCTTCATTCCGTCGGAGACCAATTTCCTGATGATCGAGGTCGGCCGCGACGTGGCTCCGGTGATCCTCGCCTTTCGCGAAAAGCGGATCCAGGTCGGCCGGAAGTTCCCCTCGCTCTCGAACTGGCTGCGAGTCTCGATCGGCACCCGGGAGGAGACGGCCGCGTTCCTGTCGGCCCTGCGAGACATCGTTCCGGCCCGCGCCGCGGCCTGAATCGACTCTTCGACTCTTCTGACTCTTCTACCAGCCCCCGCCGCGCCGGACGGGGGCGGTGCGCGCGAGCCGGTCCGCGATCGCGCGCCAGCGCGGCTCCTCGCGCAGGCCGTCGAAGACCGGAAAGTGGATCCGGTACCACAACAGGGCGTTTCGCTCGTCGAAGGCTCTCTCGAGAGCGGCGAGCGTCAGCTCCTTTTCGCCGAGCGACGCGTGAGCGAGCGCCAGGTCGAAGGGCGGCACGTAGCTTCTCGAGGCGCGGTCGTGGAGCTCGGCCAGGATCCGCCGCCCCTCGGCTTCGCGTCCCGCCGCGGCGCACGCTCCGGAGAGAAGCGCGAGCTCGAACGTGTGCTCCCGGCGCGTGATCTCGACGCCACGGGACAGCGTCGCGATCGCGGCCTCGAATGCGCCCGTCTGCTGCTGCGCAAATCCGAGAGACCAGAGCGGAAACGCGGCTTCGGGATCGAGCTCGACGGCCCCGACGAAATCGGGAAGCGCCTCGCCGAATCGGCGCGACCCGGCGTACGCCCAACCGCGGACGGCGCGCGCGTTGGCCGAGTGCGGCTCCGCGGCGACGGCCCGCTCGCCGGCCTCGAGCCCTTCCTCGAAGCGGTCGCTCACCACGAGGCAGAGCGTCAGCCAGAACCAGGCGTCCGATCTCGGGTCGCGCTCGATGGCGAGGCGGAGCTCGCGCTCTTCCCGGGCGATGTCCCATCCGTAGTAGTGCTCGACGATGCCGAGCGACAGATGGACTTCCGCGGAATCGGGGTTGAGCCGCTCGCTGCTCTCCGCCGCGTTGCGAGCCCGCGCGAACGCCTCCCAGGTGGGGATTCCGCCGTAGAACCCCCACACCGCGTAGGAATCCGCCAGGCCCGTATGGGCCGCCGCGTAGTCGGGATCGAGCGCGATCGCGGCCTCGAACTCCCGGATGGCGGCCTTGGTCTGCCGCCGGCTCCAGAAATAGCGACCCTTCAGGTAGCGGTCGTAGGCCTCGACGTCGCGGGTCGGGGCCGCGACGAGCGGCGAATCGGCCCCGAGCAGGCGGACCTTCAGGGTCGCCGCGATCGCCCGGGCGATCTCGTCCTGGACCGCGAACACGTCCCGCATGTCGCGATCGAATTTCTCGGACCACAGGTGGTAGCCCGACGTGACGTCGATCAACTGCGCCGTGATGCGGATGCGCTCCCCGGCGTGCCGGACGCTGCCTTCGAGAACAGCCCGGACACCGAGCTCGCGGCCGATCCCGCGAACATCCGTGTCCCGGCCCTTGAACGCGAACGAAGATGTGCGGGCCGCGACTTTCAGATCCTGGATTCCCGTCAGGGCGTTGATGATCTCCTCCGTCATCCCGTCGCTGAAGTACTCCGCCTCGGGGTCCGCGCTCATGTTGCGGAACGGCAGCACGGCGATCGAGGCGTCCTTCGCGGAGGAGACTGCGTCGGCCGCCCCGGACGGCGTGCTTTCCCCGCGGATTTCGCGCTCCGCGACGAGAAGCGCGAAGCCGAGATCGCGCGCCGTCTGAAAACGCTCGTCGGGCTCCTTTTCCAGGCAGTGCGCGAGCAGCGCCGCGAGCTCCGCCGGCACCTCGCGGCCTCCCGCCGGGCTGCGCGGAGGATCGTCCTGGAGGATCGAGATCATCGTCTCGATGCCGGTCGCGCCCTGGAACGCGCGGCGGCCGGTGAGCATCTCGTAGAGGATCGCGCCGAACGAGAAGAGGTCCGAGCGCGGGTCGGCGGGGCGCCCGCGGGCCTGCTCCGGCGACATGTAGCCCGCGGTGCCGAGAATCGCGCCCTCCTGGGTCCGGACGGTGGTCTCGTCTTCCGGCGTCTTGTCGGGCGCCGGGCGCGCCAGGCCGAAGTCGAGGATCTTGACCAGTCCGTCGCGCGTCAAGAACAGGTTCTCCGGCTTCAAGTCGCGGTGGACGATCCCCCGGTCGTGCGCGGCACCGAGCCCGCGCACGATCTGCAGACCGTATTCGACGGCCTTCCGAGGCGGAATCAGGGCTTCCGCGGTGCGCTCGCGGAGGGTCTGCCCTTCGAGCAGCTCCATGACGGCGTACTGCACTCCGTCGGCGATGCCGAAGTCGTGGATCGCGAGGATGTTCGGATGAGAGAGGGCCGCGACGGCCTTCGCCTCGCGCTCGAACCGGGCGAGCGCGTTCGGGCTCGCCGCGACGTCTTCCGGCAGGACTTTCACGGCGACCGACCTCTCGAGCCGCGTGTCGCGCGCCCGATAGACCTCGCCCATGCCGCCGGCCCCGAGAGGGGCCAGGATCTCGTAGGGTCCGAGACGGGTTCCCGCTTCGAGCGTCACGGAGTCGAATCGACCGTCATGGGGTGGCCGCGCCGCCCGCCGCGGGTGCCGAGGCCTCCGGGACCGTCTCGAAGCCCGCCGACGTCCAGGCCGCCATTCCACCGGTGACGTCCACGAGGCGGCGAAAGCCGGCCCGCTCGAGAAGGCTGACGGCGATCGAGGAACGATAGCCGCCGCCGCAGATCGCCGCGACGGGCGCCTCCCGGTCGATGTCCGGTATGAGGCCGGCGAGCTCGTGCAGAGGCGACGCGAGCGCGGGCTCGATGCGCCCCGCCTCCCGTTCCGCTGCCCGCCGGACGTCCAAGACCTTGGGGCCGCTTTCGCCGGCCGCAGAGAGGCGGCGATGGAGCTCCGTCACGTCGATCTGCTCGGTCGTCGCGAGCGGCCGGCCGGACGCAAACCAGGCGGCGATCCCGCCCTCGAGATATCCCGCGACGCTCTCGATCCCCACGCGCGCGAGCCGCATGCGCGCCTCCTCGGCGGCGGCGCGGTCGTCCGCGACGAGAACGAGCGCCGATCCGAAAGGCAGGACCGTTCCGCACCACGTGGCGAACTGCCCGGACAGGCCGACGTGGAAGGAGCCGGGCACGTGCCCGTCCGCGTAGGCCTCGGGCGTCCGCACGTCGAGAAAGACGGCGCCGTCGGCGCTCGCGGACGCCGCGGCCTCAGCCGCGCCGGGTCCTACCGCCGTGAGCGGCGGAAAGTCCGACAGCGGCGCCCCGCCGGCGCGATTCATCTCGACGTCCCGCCGGAAATACGCGGGCGCCTCCGGAAGATCCGCCGTCACTTTCCGGACGAATTCCTCGCGCGTCATCGGCTGCAGCGCGTGGTTGAACCTCCGCTGCGCCCCGATCGTCGAGGTCCTCTCGGTGGAGAGGTTCTTTCCGCAGAGAGACCCGGCCCCGTGGGCCGGATAGACGGCGACGGCGTCGGGCAGCGACAGCAGCTTGTCGTGGAGCGAGTCGTACAACATGCCGGCGAGCTCCTGCGCCGACATTGCTTCACCGAGAAGATCCGGCCGCCCCACGTCGCCGATGAAGAGCGTGTCGCCTGTGAGCACGGCTTTCGGTTCGGCGGACTCCGACCGATCCGTCAGCAGCACGCAGACGGACTCCGGCGTGTGCCCGGGTGTCTCGAGGAAGCGCAGCGTCACCGATCCGAACGAGATCTCGTCGCCGTCGCGCACGGGCACGTGTTCGACCGCCGCGTTCGCGCGGGCGCCGAAATAGATCTTCGCGCCGGTGCGCAGCGCGAGCTCGCGATGACCGGAGACGAAGTCCGCGTGCAGGTGCGTTTCGATCACGTGGCGGATCGCGAGCCCTTGCCGGCGCGCCTCGTCGATGTACTCGTCGACGTCGCGCCGGGGATCCACGACGGCGGCCTCGCCTTCGGATCCGATCAGGTAGGAGGCCTGCGCCAGGCAGCCGAGGTAGAACTGCTGAAAGTACACGTCATCCTCCTTCGATTTCGACCGAGAACCCGGGCTCGAGCTTCAGCCGGAGCCGCGCGAGGCGGCAGGGCCAGCCCTCGCGCCCGATCCGCGCGTCGACGCGGGACCAGATCCACGCCGCGAGACGCTCCGCCGTCGGCGAGACACCGGCGAAATCCGGGACATCGCGATTCAGGTTGCGGTGATCGAGCGGCCGGTCGACCTCCTCCTTGAGAATCCGGTCGAGGTCTGTCAGGTTCACGATCATCGCGGTCTCCGGATCGATCCGGCCTTCCACGGCCACTTCGAGCTCGTAGTTGTGGCCGTATCCATGCGGCCCCTCGTCGCCATACACGGCGAGGTTTTTCTCCGGCGTCCAGTCCGCCCGCCAGAGGCTGCGCCCCGCATTGAAATGGACGGTCCGGGAAAGAAAGAGCATGAAGGAGAAGACTAGATCGGCTCGCCCCGGGATTCGAAGGAGATTTAGGGTCCGCTACATTTCCGCCGAAATACTCCAAAGCCAAAGCCTTTCGATCGAGGGCAGGAGATGCCTCACGCCGGGGAGGAGCCGTGGTTGTGCCGCGTAGCGAAGGCGACGTGGAAATGTCGAAATGCACGACTGACCCCCGTTTCCCCCGCGCAATAACCTTTCCGCCATACCGATCCATCCGCTCGCACCGCGAGTAGTCTCCTAGGCGGAAGCGAAGGAGGAGGCTCGCGGTGCGGGAGGCGGAGCGAAGCGCCAGCGCAGCGCAGCCGACGTGTAGAATCCCCCGGCCGCGGAGGGCACGTGGAGCTTTTCCTCACGACCGAAGAAATCGCCGATTTTCTCCGCCTGTCGGAGACCCTGGGGCACGGCGAGCCGCTGACGATCGTGGATCCCGAGCGTTTCCGCGAGGGGGTCGTGGACAGCCTCATCTGGACGGGAGTCTTCGGGAAGGGCGAGGCGCGCGAAGTTTGCCGGCGGACGATCCGCGAGGCGGCCCGGGAGCTGGGGATCCTGCCCGCGTCCATCCTTCCCCTCTACGAGGCCCGGGGGCGCGGCGAGGTTGCCGGGTTCACGGTCCCGGCCGTCAACATCCGGATCCTCTCCTACGACGCCGCCCGCGCGGCGTTTCGCGCGGCGCGATCGATCGACGCGGGCGCGCTCGTCTTCGAGATCGCGCGGAGCGAGATCGGCTACACCGACCAGCGGCCGGGCGAATACGCCGCCGTCATTCTCGCGGCGGCCGTGCGCGAGGCGTGGACGGGACCGGTCTTCCTGCAGGGCGACCACTACCAGACCAATGCGCGAAAGATGGAGGAGAGCCCCGAGAAGGAGATCGCGGCCATCCAGGCGTTGATCGACGAGGCGATTCCTGCGGGCTTCTTCCAGATCGACATCGACACCTCGACGCTCGTGGATCTCTCGAAGCCGACGCTCACGGAGCAGCAGGCGGCGAATGCGCTCTACTCCGCGCGTCTCACGGAATACATCCGGTCCCACGAGCCGAAGGAGATGCCGATCTCGATCGGCGGGGAGATCGGAGAAGTCGGAAAGGAAAACTCGACGCCCGAGGAGTTCCGCGCATACATGAACGGGTACCGGAATCGGATCGGGGACTTGAAGGGTCTCTCCAAGGTCTCCGTCCAGACGGGCTCTTCCCACGGCGGCGTCGTCGGCCCCGACGGCACGGTTCAGCGCGTGGCGATCGATTTCTCGGCCCTGGAGCGCATCTCGAAGGTGGCCCGCGAAGAGTACGGAATGGCCGGTGCGGTCCAGCACGGCGCGTCCACGCTGCCGCCGGAGCTCTTCGGGAAGTTTCCCGACCACGACTGCGCGGAGATCCATCTCGCCACCGAGTTCCAGAACATGGTCTACGACCATCCGGCGCTTCCCCGCCCTCTTCGGCTCGCCGTCGAGCGCTGGGTGTTCGAAAATATGGCGGACCAGAAGAAGCCGGGCGAGACGCCGAGCCAGTTCCTCTACAAGAACCGCAAGCAGGCGATCGGGCACTTCAAGGAGCACTTCTGGAATCTTCCGCAGGGCACCCGGGACTCGATCGCCGCAGCGCTCGAAAAAAAGTTCCTCTTCCTCTTCGAGACGCTCCGCATCGCCGGCACCCGCGCGATCGTCGACCGATGGGTGAAACCCGTCGACGTCTTCCACGCCGCCGCGGCCGCCGCGGGAGCGCGGGCGGGATACGTGCGGGACGACGAGGCGGGAGATTGACCCGGAAGGCGGAGCCGGCGGGCGCGTCCTCCGCCCGCCGCGTGAAGACGTCGTCGGCGGCGGTGGCGCTGTCGTCGCCGAAGGGAAAAGGGACCGTCGAGAAATCTCCGGTCGCGGCCTCGGGACGCAGGGAAGCG
>JBBQNC010000145.1:0-8734 GCA_038329555.1 Thermoanaerobaculia bacterium | reverse complement strand
CCGCCTCGTCCACGGACTCGTCGCGATACCCCCAGGAGAACCCCATGCACCCGAGACCGACGGGAAACACCGCACGTCCCGAGCCGCCCAGCTGCCGCCGCATGCGGCGACTATATCGACGCGTGGCCGCCCTACGCCCTCTCCCCGCAGTCGCCCGTGACCCCCTCTCCCCCGCGGTCGGGCGAGAGGGATGGGGTGAGGGGGTCGTCCCCACTGCGTGCTCGCTTCGGCCGCACGGCTCTTTTCACGGCCCGTCGACCACCGTAAGATCCGCTCGAGTCCATCCATCGCAGATTCCCGGGAGGGCCATCATGACGCTCGCACGCCTCTCCGCAGCCATCCTCTTCGCCGCTCTCCTCGCGCCGGCCGCCGTCGGCCAGGAGGATCACCACCAACACCCGGGAGACGAAGCGCTCGGCACGGTCCATTTCCCGGTCTCCTGCGAGCCGGAGGTTCAGGCCGACTTCACCCGCGGCGTCGCGCTCCTCCATTCCTTCGGCTACGAGGCGGCGCGCGACGCCTTCGAGGGAGTGGCCGGGAAAGACTCCGCGTGCGGCATGGCGCAGTGGGGCGTCGCCATGACGTACTACCACCCGATCTGGGCTCCCCCGACGCCGCCCGAGCTCGCGGCGGGCCGAGCGGCGGCGGAGAAAGCCGCGGCGATCGGCGCCGGAACCGACCGCGAGCGCGGCTACATCCGCGCGATCGGCGTCTTCTACCGTGACAGCGACAGGCTCGATCACCGGAGCCGCGCCGCAGCCTATCGGGCGGCGCTGGACGACCTCGCTCGCGCCAACCTCGACGACCACGAGGCCGCGATCTTCGCCGCGATGATGATGGTCGCGACCGCGCCGTCGGGAGACGCGACGCTCGCCCAGCAGAAGAGAGCCGGTGTGATCCTGAACCGCCTGCTCGTGTCCGAGCCGCAGCACCCGGGCCTCGTGCACTACCTGATCCACGCGTTCGACTACCCGATGCTCGCCGACCAGGCGCTCGAGGCCGCCCGGTCCTACGCGAAGATCGCGCCTTCCTCGCCCCACGCCCTCCACATGCCGTCGCACATCTTCACGCGGCTCGGGCTCTGGCACGAATCGATCCTGTCGAACCTCGCCTCGGCCGACGCGGCGAAGCGCGAGGTCGGCCGGAGCCATCCGGGCGCCTCCTCTTACAACGCCCTCCATGCCCTCGACTACCTCGAGTACGCGTATCTTCAGATCGACGACCAGGCCCGGGCGAAGGCGACTCTCGAGGAGGTCGTCGCCGCCCGGAAATTCGACGAGGATTCCTTCCAGGTCGGCTACGCGCTCGCCGCGATACCGGCCCGCTGGACGCTCGAACGGCGCGACTGGGCCGCGGCCGCCGCGCTGACGCTGCCCCAGGTCGACCTGCCCTGGCAGCGGTTTTCGTACGCGCCGGCCATCACGTATTTCGCTCAGGCGATCGGCTCGGCCCGGAGCGGTAAGCCCGGCCCGGCGCGCGCCGCGCTCGGCCGGCTGACCGAGATCCACGCGGGCCTCGTGCGAGCGCCGCTCTCCGGCGCCTACGACTGGACCGCCCATGTCGATTCGATGCGCCTGGCGGCGGCTTCCTGGATCGCCCTGGGCGACGGAAAGAAGGACGAGGCGCTCGCGCTCGCCCGTTCGGCCGCCGACCTCGACGAGAAATCCGGCAAGCCTTCCGTCACGCCCGGCTCCGTCCTGCCGCCGCGCGAGCTGCTGGGCGACATGCTTCTCGAGCTCGGCCGCCCCGCCGAGGCCCTGCGCGAGTACGACGCCTCGCTGCGCTCCGCTCCCAACCGCTTCAACACCCTCTACGGCGCCGCGCGCGCCGCGGAGCTCTCCGGCGACAACGCCCGCGCCCGCAAGCTCTACGCGGAGCTTCTCGCCAACTGCGGCCCCGCAGCCACGCGCAAGGAGCTCGCACAGGCGCGCGAGTTCCTCGGCAGATCGAGCTAGCCGCCGCCCTCGATTCCCTCTCCCCCGCGGCCGGGGGAGAGGGTCAGGGTGAGGGGGTCGCTTCTCTCGATCGAGCCCGGGCGCGTCTCAACTACCGCCCCCCTCACCCCGCCCTCTCCCCCCGGTGGCGCGGGTGGAGAGGAGGAAGGAGACCGCCCAATTGACTAAGATTCCTCGCGTTTCACCCAACTGAAAGGACGCGCGCCCGATGAAGAACCGCATGACCGCCATCGCTCTCTCGCTGCTCCTCGCGCTCTCCGCTTTCCCGACGCTCCCTCTCTCGGCCCAGGATCAGCCGAAGCCGCCGATCGACAAGCCGCTTTCCGCCCCCGTGGGCGACCCGGCTCAGGAGAAGGAGAAGCCGAAGGAAGAGAAGAAGTGGGACGTGTCCGCGCCGCCCTACGCGTACGACAACACGGTCTCCCTCGACGTCGACGAGGGCACCTGGATGTCGCTCGACGTCTCTCCCGACGGAAAGGAGATCGCGTTCGACCTGCTCGGCGATCTCTACACGATGCCCGTCGCAGGCGGCGAGGCGAAGCCGCTGACCTCGGGCATCGCGTGGGACATGCAGCCGCGCTACTCGCCCGACGGCCGCTGGATCGCCTTCACCTCCGACCGCTCCGGCGCGGACAACATCTGGGTGATGAGTCGAGACGCCCGGGACGGCAAGAACGCGCCGCAGCAGGTCACGAAGGAGTCCTTCCGCCTGCCCAACAGCGCCGCCTGGACGCCCGACTCGCAGTACATCGCCGTGCGCAAGCACTTCACCGGAACGCGCTCGCTCGGCGCGGGAGAGATCTGGCTGTACCACCGCTCGGGCGGCGAGGGCCTCCAGATGACGAGGCGTACCAACGAGCAGAAAGACACCGGCGAGCCGGCATTCTCCCCCGACGGCCGGTACCTCTACTACTCCGAGGACTCCTCGGCCGGAAAGATTTTCCAGTACAACCCCGACCCGAACGGGCAGATCTACGTCATCAAGCGCCTCGACCGCGGCTCGGGCCGCCTGATCGATTACGTCACGGGCCCGGGCGGCTCGATCCGCGCGACACCGTCGCCCGACGGAAGGTCGCTCGCGTTCGTCCGCCGCGTCCGCTACAAGTCGACGCTCTTCGTCAAGGACGTCGAGTCCGGAGTCGAGCGACCGATCTGGGACGGCCTCGAGCGCGACATGCAGGAGACGTGGGCGATCCACGGCGTGTATCCGTCGATGGCGTGGACCCCCGACAGCCGCTCCGTGGTCCTCTGGGCGGCAGGCAAGATCCACCGCGTGGACGTCGCGACGAAGCAGGTCACCGCCGTCCCGTTCCACGTGAAGGACACGCGCAAGGCGTCGACGGCGGTGCGCGTCGTGGTCGACGTCCCGACGGGCCAGGTGATCTCCGGCGCAGCCAACTCCCCGGCCCCCGCACCGGGGGCTTCAGAGAACCCCCTCTCCCGGCGCGACAGGGATGGGGTGAGGGGCGCGCCCTCGAGCTCCTCGCCCGCCACCTTCCCCGTCAAAATGCTCCGCTGGGTCCAGGTCTCCCCCGACGGCAAGCGCGTCGCGTACTCGGCCCTGGGCCACGTCTACGTCAAGGACCTGGCAAACAGCAGCGCCGCCCCGCGCCGACTCACGAAGCAGACCGACCACTGGGAGTTCTTCCCCTCCTGGTCCCGGGACTCGCAGTCGCTCGTCTACGCGACGTGGAACGACCAGTCCCTCGGATCGATCCGCGTCGTCTCCGCATCGACCGGCACTTCCCGCGTCGTCACCGACAAGCCGGGTCACTACCTCGAAACCGTCTTCTCCCCCGACGGCTCGAAGATCGTCTACCGCAAAGACACGGGCGGCTTCCTGCGCTCGTCCGCCTGGTCCGCCGAGCCCGGCCTCTACTGGGTCGCGGCGACTTCGACCGGGACCGCCGGCGGCAAGTCCAACCTGATCTCGCTGACCGGCACGAATCCCTCCTTCGGCAAGGACTCCGACCGCGTCTTCTTCGTCAAGACGGAGGGCGGGACGGACCAGATCGCGCCAGCGAAACGCATCCTCGCCTCGATCAGGCTCGACGGCTCCGACGAGCACGAGTTCTACCTCTCCGAGCTCGCGCAGGAGTTCTCCGTCTCGCCGAACGGCCAGTGGCTCGCGTTCCGCGAGGGCTTCAACGCGTACGTCACCCCGTTCGTCGAAACGGGCCGCCGCGTCGACATCGGGCCGAAGAGCAAGGCCGTGCCGGTCACCCGCGTCTCGAAGGACGCCGGCGCGTACCTGCACTTCTCCGGCGACTCCTCCCGCCTCTACTGGGCGTACGGTCCGGAGCTGTACCACCGGGATCTCAAGGAGGCGTTCGCCTTTCTGCCTGGCGCGCCGGAGAAGCTGCCCGAACCGCCCGCTCAGGGCGTGAACGTCGCGTTCAACGCCCCGATCGACGCGCCGCCCGCGGCGAACGTCGTCGCGTTCATCGGGGGGCGCGTGGTGACGATGAAGGGCGACAAGGTCATCGATGACGGCGTCGTCCTCGTCGAGGGCAACCGCATCACGGCGGTCGGCCGGCGGTCGGAAGTCACCGTCCCCTCCGGCGCCAGGACGATCGACGCCTCCGGCAAGACGGTCCTCCCCGGGTTCGTCGACGCGCACTGGCACGGCTCCGTCGACTCCGATGGCGTTCTTCCGCAGGAGAACTGGGTGACCGACGCATCGCTCGCCTTCGGGGTGACGACGATTCACGACCCGAGCAATGACACCGGCGCGATCTTCTCGACCGCCGAGCTCGCGCGCGCGGGGATGATCCGCGCGCCCCGCGTCTTCTCGACGGGCACGATCCTCTACGGCGCCGCGGGCGACTTCAGGGCGGAGATCGACTCGCTCGACGACGCACGCTCGCACCTGCGCCGCATGAAGGCCGTCGGCGCAATCTCCGTCAAGAGCTACAACCAGCCGCGCCGCGAGCAGAGGCAGGAGATCCTCGCGGCGGCGCGGGAGATCGGCATCATGGTCGTACCGGAGGGCGGCTCGCTCTTCCAGCACAACATGACGATGGTGGTCGACGGGCACACGACCGTGGAACACACCGTGCCCGTCCCGAACGTGTACAAGGACGTGCTGACGCTCTGGCCGCCGACGAAGGTCGGCTACACGCCGACGCTTCTCGTGGGCTATGGCGGCAACTGGGGCGAGAACTACTGGTACCAGAAGACGAACGTCTGGGAGAACCCGCGGCTTTCGAAGTTCGTGCCGCCGTTCGTGCTCGACCCGCGTTCCCGCCGCCGGACGATGTCTCCGGAGGACGAGTTCAACCACTTCAACCTCGCAAAAATCGCGGCGAACCTGCGCAAGGCCGGCGTTCTCCTCAACACGGGCGCGCACGGCCAGCGCGAGGGCCTCGGTCTCCACTGGGAGATCTGGATGATGAACCAGGGCGGCCTCTCGCCGCACGAGGCCCTGCGGTGCGCGACCGCGAACGGCGCGAAGACGCTCGGGATGGAGCGCGACATCGGAACGCTCGAGCCGGGCAAGCTCGCCGACGTCATCGTCATCGAAGGCAACCCCCTCCAGGACATCCGCCAGTCGGAGAAGGTCACATGGACGATGGTGAACGGCCGCCTCTACGACGCCGCCACGATGAACGAGACGGGAGCGCGCGAGAGGAAGCGCGCGAAGTATTGGTGGGAGTAGACCTCGGCAAGCTCTCCCCTCTCCCCCGCACTCGGGGGAGAGGGTCAGGGTGAGGGGGTCGCCCTCGTCGAACTCCGCGAGGAGATAGCATCGACATCACGGACACGTCGTAACCGAGGATTCCCATGACTTCACGCGCCCGTCCCGATTTCCTGCCCGCCGGCTCCCGTCGCCGTCTCCTCCGGCCGCTCGTTCTCGTTGCCCTCCTCCTCGCCGCGACCGCTCGCCCCGCGTTCGCCGGCCTGAACACCTGGACGACGCGCGGCCCCGAAGGCGGCGCGACCCGTGTGATCGCCTTCGACCCGTCCACGCCTTCGACCATCTACGTCGGGACGTTCGCGGGCGGCGTCTTCAAGAGCACCAACTCGGGCGCGAGCTGGGCCCCCGTCAACACCGGCCTCCCGACCGGCTCCATCACGAAGCTGGTCGTCGATCCTTTCGCCACCTCCACGCTCTACGTCGGCACCCGAACGAGCGGCATCTACAAGAGCACCGACGGCGGCGGCAGCTGGACGGCCGCGAGCTCCGGCCTCGCCAACCTGGTCGTCGAATCGATCGTGTTCCATCCCTCGACTCCGGGCACGCTCTATGCCGGCACGAATGGCCTCGGCGGCGGCGTGTACAAGAGCACGAACGGCGGGGCGAGCTGGACCCTCATGAACAACGGCGTCGCCGACAACGAGGCCCTCAGCCTCGCGATCGACCCCACCGCGCCGGCCACGCTCTACGTCGGCACGTCCGTCGGCGTCTTCCGGACGCGGGACGGAGCCGCGACCTGGACCGCCGTCAATCTCGGACTTCCCGCCGAACTGCACGTCCTCGCCCTGGCGGTCTCGGCGGCGGCGCCGGCCACGATCTACGCCGGGGCGTTCCCGGGCGGCGTCTTCAAGAGCACGAATTCCGGCGACAGCTGGAGCGCCGCCACGAGCGGCCTCGGCAGCCTGGCAGTCCTCGACCTCGAGATCGATCCCTCCGCCCTCAACACGGTGTACGCGGCGTCGACCCAGGGCGGCGCGTTCAAGAGCACCAACGGCGGAACGAGCTGGGCCTCGATCAACGCCGGGCTCGCGAACATCAGTGTCTTCGACCTCGAGCTCGATCCCGCGAATGCTTCGACGGTCTACGCCGCGACGGACGGCGGCCTCTTCCGGAGCACGAACGGCGGAGCCGCGTGGAGCCCTCTCAACATCGGGCTCACGGGAAGCGACGTGCACGCGGTCGTGATCGATCCTTCCACGCCGGCGACGGTCTACGCGGGCGCATCGGGCGCGGGCGCGTTCAAGAGCACGGACGGCGGCGGCAGCTGGACGGCCGTCAACACCGGCCTGACGAGCCCGTTCATCAACGCAATGGCGATCGACCCCGCAACCCCGTCGACGATCTATTCCGGCACGTCGGCCGGCGCGGGCGGGGGCGGCATCTTCAAGACGACGAACGGCGGCGCGACCTGGGCCGCCGTCAACACCGGCCTCACGAGCCAGGTCTTCTTTGCGCTCGCGATCGACCCGGCGAACCCGGCCACGATCTACGCGGGCTCGGGGGGACCCGGCGCGTCGTTCGGCGTCTTCAAGAGCCTCGACGGAGGCGCGCACTGGACGCAGGCCAACGCCGGCATGACCGCGTTCTCCGTCAACGCGCTGGCCATCGATCCGACGACTCCTGCCATCGTCTATGCCGGTCTGTTCGGCGGCATCTTCAAGACCACGAACGGCGGCGCCAGCTGGGTCCCCGTCAACAGCGGCCTGACCAACACCCTGGTGTACGCCCTGGCGATCGACCCCTCCACGCCCTCGACCGTCTATGCGGCGACGAGCGCCGGTGTCTTCAAGAGCATCGACGGGGGCGGCTCCTGGACCGCGGCCAGCGCCGGCTTGACGAACCCGTTCGTCGGCGCGCTGGCGATCGATCCGTCGTCGCCATCCACGATCTTCGCGGGCACGAATGGCGGCGGCGTCTTCCGGAGCACCAACGGCGGCGCGAGCTGGACGGCCTTCAACGCGGGCCTGACGGTGCCTTTCGTGCACGGGCTCACGATCGACCCCACGAATCCGAGGAAGATCTACGCCGCGACCGGGGGCGGGGTGTTCGACTACCAGATCGCCGACACGTCTCCGTGCGTTCCGGGCCCGACGACGCTCTGCCTGAACGGCGGCCGGTTCAAGGTGACGACGCGGTGGACGACGCGGACCGGCTCGACCGGCACGGGCCAGGCGGTCGTGCTGACCGGCGACACGGGTTACTTCACCTTTTTCTCGGCGAGCAACGTCGAGATGCTCGTCAAGGCGTTGAACGGCTGCGTGGTGAACTCGCACTACTGGATCTTCGCGGGCGGGCTCACGGACGTCCGCGTCGAGATGACGATCACCGACACGCAGACGGGCGCCGTGAAGACGTACCTGAACCCGCAGGGCACGGCGTTCCAGCCGATCCAGGACACGAGCGCTTTCGCGAGCTGCGCGTCGCCGGCGATCTCGGCGGCAGAGGTAGCCCGGTCGGCGCAGGAATCGGAGCCGCCGATTCGCAAGAACTCGGACGTTCCACGATCCACGACGCGAAACCCGCTCGACGCCCGCCTCGTGCCGAGCTGCACGCCAAACGCCACGACGATGTGCCTGAACAACGGCCGCTACCGCGTCCAGGCGCAATGGCTCACGCGCGCGGGCGCCGCCGGCGCGGCCCAGGTTATCCCCCTGACGGGAGACACGGGCGCCTTCTGGTTCTTCAGCGCGAACAACGTCGAGATGGTCGTGAAGGCCCTGAACGGCTGCGGCGTGACGTCCCACTACTGGGTCTTCGCGGGAGGACTTACGGACGTCCAGGTGACGATGACCGTCACCGACGTGCTGACGAGCGCGGTGAAGGTCTACACGAACCCGCAGGGAACCCCCTTCCAGCCGATCCAGGACACGAGCGCGTTCGTCTGTCCGTAGGAAGTCGAGAAGACGGCGCGGGCTTCAAGGATCCCTCTCCGTCGCGCCCTGCAAGTTTTCACCTCTCCCCCGCACCCGGGGTAGAGGGTCAGGGTGAGGGGGCGCTCCCGCGGCGCGAGTAGTTTCCCGAGTCACGAGGGAGGAGGCTCGCGCCGCGGGAGGCGGAGCGCCAGCGACGCCGACGTGTGGGT
>JBBQNC010000144.1:0-8801 GCA_038329555.1 Thermoanaerobaculia bacterium | reverse complement strand
GGGCGGGGTGAGGGCGGGGAAGCGGTGCTTCTCCCTCTCCCTGCGCGGGGAGGGTTGGGGTGAGGGGTGGTCGCTTTGTGGATTGAGCCTGCGTTGCGCTCGCCCCCCTCACCCTTCCTCTCCCCCCGCTGTCGCGGGTGGAGAGGGGGGGAGCGTGCCGGCTCGCGTCCTGACCGTGGCGAGGAGAAGACTCCGGCGGGAGGCGAGCCGGGGCTTCAGTCTGTTAGACTCCGCCGCTTTCATGATCGAAGTCCAGAGCCTCACCAAGCGCTACCCGACGGCGGTGGCGGTCTCCGACGTCACCTTTTCGGTGCGGCAGGGAGAGATTCTCGGCTTTCTCGGACCGAACGGGGCAGGCAAGACCACCACCATGCGGGTCTTGACCGGCTTTCTTCCTCCGACCTCCGGAACGGCGCGCGTCGCGGGGTTCGACATCGTCCGCCAGTCCCGGGAGGCGCGCGCGTCCCTCGGATACCTGCCGGAATCCGCCGCCCTGTATCCGGAGATGCGCGTTCGCGAGTACCTGGTCTTTCGGGCCCGACTCGAAGGCGTCTCGGGGCCGGAAGTGCACCGCCGCGTCGGCGACGCGATCGACCGATGCCTGCTCGCAGAAGTCGCCGACCGGAAGATCGACAACCTTTCGAAGGGATACCGCCAGCGCACGGCTCTCGCCGGCGCTCTCGTGCACCAACCTCCGGTGTTGATCCTCGATGAGCCGACGGTCGGCCTCGATCCGGCGCAGATCATCCGGATCCGCGAGACGATCCGGTCGCTGGGACGCGAGCGGGCGGTCCTGCTTTCGACGCACATCCTCCCCGAAGTGGACGCGGTCTGCGACCGGGTTCTGATCATCGACCGCGGCCGCATTGTCGCCGAGGGAACGCCGGAGGAGCTTCGGCGCCGTCTGGCCGGAACGCCAACCGTTCGCGCGGTCTTCGTGGGGACCGTGGCCGCGCGGGAGGACCTGGCGAAGATCCCGGGCGTCCTCGAGGTCGAAGAGACCGCGGCCGAGGGAGAGACGCGCGTCAAGGTGCACGGCGCGCCCGATTCGAACCTCGGCGAAGAGATCTTCCGTCTCGCGGTGAGCCGCGGTTGGGTCCTCCGGGAGCTCGCCCGGGACGCCGTGACGCTCGAGGACGTGTTCGTTCGCCTGACGCATCACGACGACGCGGTCGCCGCCGCCGCGGAAGAAACCCCGGCCCCGGCCGAGAGCGCCTCATGAGGAAGTGGCTCGCGATCGTCGGCCGCGAATGGCGCGCGTACTTTTTTTCGCCGCTCGCCTACGTGATCCTCTCCGCGTTCCTTCTCGTGAACGGGATCATCTTCTACGCGATCCTGTCGTATCTTGCGGCCCCCGGCGCGGGACGGGGACAGGCGCTGATCCTGCTCTTCACCAACACCTATTTCTGGATCTTCAACCTCTTCGTGGTCCCGATCATCGCCATGCGCCTCTTTCCGGAGGAGCGGCGGAGCGGGACGATCGAAAGCCTCCTGACCGCTCCGGTCTCGGAGACTGAGGTCGTCCTCGGAAAATGGTTCGGGGCGGTGGGATTCTTCCTGACTCTCTGGGCGCCTACGCTCCTGTACGTCCTCTTCCTGCGCTCGCAGACGAAGATCGACATCGGCCCGGTCGCCTCCGGGTACCTCGGTGTTGGGCTCCTCGGCGGCTACTTCCTCGCGGTCGGCACGTTCGCCTCGACCCTGACGAAGAACCAGATCGTCGCGGCGATTCTCTGTTTCGGGATGCTGATTCCGATCTTCTCCGTCGGGCTTCTCGAGTCCATCCTCGGCGGCGCGGGCCGCGACGTCGTCGGCTACCTCAACCTCTGGGACCACATGGATGAGCTCGCGAGAGGCGTCGTGGACAGCCGGCGGATCGTCTATTACCTCTCGGGGACGGCGTTCTTCCTGTTCCTCGCGACCGTGTCGCTGGCCGCGCGAAAGGAGAACCCGTGAAGCCGGCGTCGGCGCGCAGAAGCGCATCCACGGTGGCAATCGTCCTTGGCATCGCGCTTCTCGCCGGGGTGAACTGGCTCGGCTCGCGTCACTGGTGGCGCGGAGACTGGACGTCGAGCGGCCTCTATTCGATCTCGGACACCACCCGGAAGACCGTGGCCGGGCTGACGAAACCCGTGCGCGTCACGGTCTTCATGACGAGGCAGTCGCGGCTGTACCAGCCCGTCACGGAGCTCCTCAACCGCTACCGCAGCCTCTCGCCGAAGATCGAGATCGAATACCTCGATCCCGAGCGCAACCCGATGCGGGCGAAGGCTCTGCTCCAGGAATTCGAGATTCGCCAGAACACGGTCGTCTTCCGTTCGGGAAACCGGAAGAAATACGTCGAAGAAAGCGCGCTCGCCGATTTCGATTTCGGGGGCGCCATGGGCGGCGGCGCGCCCGAGATCAAGACCTTCAAAGGCGAAGAGGCGTTCACGTCGGCGCTGCTCGACGTGACGGAGAGCCGCGTCACGAAGATCTACTTCACGTCCGGGCATGGGGAGCCGGCGCTCGACGGCGCGGAGCGCGGCCGAGGGTACGCGGACATCAAGCAGGCGCTGGAGCGCCAGAATCGCGCGGTTGCGGCCTGGAGCTCCCTCGGGAAGGGCGACCTCCCGGGGGATGCGAGCGTCGTGGTCGTCGCCGGGCCGCGCACGGCGTTTCTGGAGCCCGAGACGGCCGCGCTCACGAAGTTTCTGGCGGGCGGCGGCCGCCTGCTCCTGCTCGCCGATCCCGTCCTTCCCGGCGGCGCTTCGCCGCCTGCCGACCTCGGGCTCGGCGGGCTGCTCGCCTCCTACGGGGTCCGCCTGAACGCGGACATCGTAATCGACCCCGAGAAGGCGATTCCGCAGGTCGGGCCGGAGACCCTGATCGCGGACAAGTACGGCTCCCATCCGATCGTGCGCTCCCTGGCGTCGGAGTCGCTCCCGGTCGTCTTCCCGCTCGCGCGCTCGGTCGCGAAGACGGAAAAGCCTCCTGCCGGTTTCGTTCAGACGCCTCTCGTCGAGACGACGGCGTCCGGGTGGGGAGAGACGGCGCTCACGAAGCTCGACGAGGTGAAGAAGGACCCCGCCGACAACGCGGGACCGGTCGTGATCGGGATGGCCGTCGCTCCCTCCGACGAAAAGAAGCCGGGGGCCCGGCTCGTCGTCTTCGGCAATTCGCGTTTCATCGCCAACGGCGCCCTGGCGCAGGCTGGAAACGCCAACCTCTTCCTGAGCTCCGTGGCGTGGCTCGCCGGCCAGGACCGCCTCGTCGGGATCGCGCCGAAGACGCCCGAGCAGGCCTCTCTTTCGATGACGCGATCCCAGGTCAACCGGATAGGGCTCGCCGCGGTTCTCGGCATGCCGCTCTTCGCCGTTCTGCTCGGCGTCTGGGTCTGGTACCGGCGCAGGGACTAGAAGGCGAACCCGTGTCTTCCCGCAAGATCCTCGTCCTGACGGGCCTCGTCCTCCTCCTGTTCGGGTTCATCGTCTTCTTCGAGCGGAAGATGCCGACGACCTCCGAGGCGGCGCAGAAGAAGGAGCTCCTCTGGGATCTTCCAGTCGACCAGGTCGAGACCCTCCGGCTCGAGCACTCCGGCTCTCCGGCCGTCGAGCTCAAGCGGACCGGCCCGGCGGCGTGGCGGCTGGTCCACCCCGAGTCGTATCCCGCCGACGCCACCGCGTCCGCCGATGTGGCCGCGCAGCTCGCCCGCCCGCACCGCGCCGGAAGCGAGTCCGCCGACGCCCGCCCGGAGGATTACGGGCTCACGGCCCCTTCCACGAAGGCCACCATCGTCTGGAAGGACCCGAAGAACGCGGGGAAGTCTCAGTCCCGCACCATCGAGTTCGGAGTCGACATTCCCGGCACGGACGCGGTTGCGGCGCGCGCCTCCGGAAGCCCGCGCGTCTTCTTCATTGCGTCCTCCGTGGCCGCCGCGGCGCGCAAGTCCGGCGCCGATCTGAGAAGCAAGGACGTGTTCGGCGGGTCCGCGTCCGAGGTGGCGAAAATCGACATCGAGCGCGGGCGCGGGCGCGTGGCGCTCGCCCGGAAGAGCGGCGTCTGGTGGCTCAACCAGCCGGTCGTCGACCTGGCGGACGGAGACTTTTCCCAGCGTTTCGCGGACGAGCTCACGAACCTGAAGGCTCTCGAGTTCGTCAACTCCGGCGACAGGCAGAATCTCGCGGCACTCGGGCTGGCCCCGCCTCTCTATCGCGTCACGCTCGCGGACGCGAAGACCGCCACCTCGGTCGACTTCGGAGCGACGCGCTCCGATGGGAACACGGTGTACGCGCGGCGGGAAAGCCAGGTCTTCCTCGTTCCGAGCTCGATCGTCGAAGACCTCTCGCGCGAAGCCGTCGTCTTTCGCGAGCCGCGGCTGGCCCGATTCGACCGCGCGACGCTCTCGGCGATCGACGCGAACTTCGGCCAGGAGCGGTTTTCCTTCGCGAAGAAGGACGGCGGCTGGGTGTCGGGATCGAGGACCCTGCCCGCGGCCGGCGCCGACGACCTGATGACCGCTCTCCTGGACCTGAAGAGCCGGAGCTTCCTCGACGACACGGCGGCGGCGTCGTTCGCCGCGCGAACGCCCGACGCGACTGTGAAGGTGAAAACCGGCGCCGCGGACGCCTGGACGATCAGGCTCTTTTCGTCGCGCGCGGACACCGCGGCCCTCGTGACTGACCGGCCCGGCGCCTTTCAGCTCGCCGGGGACGCCGTGGGACGGCTGCGAGAAGCGTTCAAAAAGGCAATGAGCGGGAAGTAGCTGCCGGGCGGTAGGCGGTAGGCGGGTCGAGAGCCGAACGGAAACTGAGAACTGAGAACTGAGAACTGACAACTGAGAACTGAGAACTGACAACTGAGAGCTGACAGCTGACAGCTTCTACCTCTTCCCCGTCACGTGCGGCGGGCGCTTGTCCGCCGCGGCTTCCAGCTGCGCGATCCGTTTGGCTCGCGCCCGCTCCTTCTCGTCGAGCGTTTTCGTCTTCTTTTCCTTGGCCTTCGAGAACATCGTCGAGAGCCTCAGGAGCAGCCCCTTCCCGGAGGGAGCCTTCACCCGCCGGGCGGTCGCCCCCCAGTACTTCGTCTTCTTGAAAACGGCTTCGGAGAGATCCGCGTTGGCGAGGTCGGCGCCCGACAGCGTCGCCTCCGTGAAGTCCGCCCCGATCGCCCGGGCGAATCGCAGGTCCGCCTCCTGGAGGTTCGCGCCCTGGAGGTTGGCGCGGACCATCATCGTGCCGGAGAGGTCCGTGTCGAACCCGCGGATCCCGGAGAGATTCGCGCCCTTGAGGTTGGCCAGCCGGAAGTTCCCGAGGGAGAGGTCCGCCCGCGAGAAATTGACGCCCTCGGCGGCCGTCTCCGAGCAGTCCGCCCCCGCGAAGCGGGCCCCGACGAAGGAGTAGGGCTTCAGATTCGCCCGGGTCAGGATCGCCTTCGAGAGGTCGGCGTTCTGGAAATTCGCGCTTTCGAACTTCACCGTCCGCAGGTCGACCTCGATGAGCCGCGATTCCGCAAACGAGACGTCCTTGCCCTTCGCGTCGAGAAAGGCCGCGCCGCGCAGCTCCATCTTGCGCAGGCGCGCGCGGTCGAAGTTGGCGTTGCTGAAATTCGCCTCGACGGCGGAAACGAGCTCCAGATCGGCGTCCGTGAAATCCGCTCCCTCGCAATCCGCGGCGTTCAACTGCGCCTGGCGAAGGATCGCCTTGGGGAACCGGGCCCGGCGCAGGTCCGCCCCGGACAGGTCGGCGCTCTTCAGGTTCGCGCCTTCGAACAGGGCGTTGGGGAAGGATCCCCGGACGGCGGAGACCCCTTCGAAGAAGCAGCGGGAAAAGTCGGCACCGTCGAAATGCGCCCCGGCGGTCTTGACCCCGCGGAAGTTCACGTCGGAGAGGTTGGCGCCCGCCAGGTTCGCCCCCGTGAGGTCCGAACCTTCGAGCTTCGTGAAGCCGAGATCCGCTCCGGCGAGGTCGGCCTCGGTGAAGTTGCACCCCTGAAGCGAGGCGGAGCGAAAGCGCGCGCCGGCGAGAAAGACCTTCGATAGGTCCGTCCCGTCGAGCCGGCAGTGCTCGAGGGTCGCTCCCGCCGCGGACGCGCCGCGCCATCGCGCGCCGTCGACCGTCGCGCGGGTGAGATCCGCTCCGTCGAGCTTCGCCCCCGAGAGGTCCGCCCGGGTGAGGTCAGCGCGGCGGAGATCCTTTTCCGAGAGATTCCTGCCGGAGAGGTTCGCCTCGGTGAGATCGGGCGTCACGTTGGCGTTGCGGGTCCTCCATCCATTCCACTCGGGCGAGAGGAGGAGTGCCACGTGCTCGGGATTGGGCATTCGCGAATCGATTGTAGACGACACAGGCCGCGGGCCGCGCACGAGATCCCCGGTTCGGGGTCGGGCCGAAAGCCGCGCCGGTTAGAATGGAAGGAAATGAGCACTGCCGTGGCTCCGGTTTCCGCCCCCGCCAAGGGGATGGAAAAGATCCGCCGCGCCTTGACCGGGGGACATCCTCTTCTCTACGTCCAGAGCTGGGAGGAACCTCGGATCGAGAGGCTCGTGCAGCATCTCGCCAAGACCTTCTTCGGGCAGCCGGTTCCCTTCGGCGTCTGGTCGGTGGTGGATGGCCTCCTCGTCGACGGAATGCCGATCCCGGAGACGCGGGATCCCATGAGAGCCCTCGACGCGATCCTCCAGGCCTCCGGCAAGGGTTTCTACATGCTGAAGGATTTCCCCGCGTCCTCGGACGCGCGCCCGGAGATCGTTCGCCGCCTGCGCGACCTCTACCGCGGGTTAAAGGACCGGGGAAGGCATGTTCTCCTTCTCTCGCCGCGGCTCGCCATTCCCGAGGACCTGAAAAAGGAGATCTACGTCGTCGAGTACGAGCTCCCCGACGAAGTGGAGATCTCGCGCATCATCGACGCGAGCGTCCGCCGGCGTCTCGGCGCGGAGGCCATCGACGATTCGGCTGTCCGCCGTCTCGCGCTCGCGATGCGGGGGCTGACTGCGGACGAGATCGGTCATCTTCTCGGCAAGGTCTTCGCGGTGCGGAAGGGGTTCGACGAGAGTGCGTTCCTCGAGGTCCTCGCCGAGAAAGAGCAGATGTCGAAGAAGGAGGGCGTCCTCGAGTTCGTTCCCCCCCGCTTCTCCATCGAGGACATCGGCGGCTACGAGACGCTGAAGACGTGGCTTCGAAAGCGCCAGGCGCTCTTCTCCAAGGAAGCGCTCGACGCCGGCATTCCGATCCCTCGCGGGATCCTGCTGATGGGGATCTCCGGGTGCGGTAAGAGCCTGTGCGTCAAGACGATCTCGACTCTCTGGAACCTGCCTCTCTTCCGGCTCGACATGAATGCCGTGTTCGGAACGGAGAATCCGGAGAGCACGTTTTTGAAGGCGCTGCGCTCCGTCGAGGCCGTTTCGCCAGCCGTCCTCTGGATCGACGAGATCGAGATGGGGGTCGGAGGCTACCGCGAGGGAGGAGACGCGGCCATGTCGCGAATTTTCTCGGGGTTCCTCACGTGGATGCAGGAGAAGAGCGCTCTCGTCTTCGTCGCCGCGACCGCCAACCGCATCCAGCTGCTTCCGGCCGAGATCATTCGCAAGGGCCGTTTCGATCAGGTGTTCTTCGTCGACCTTCCGACCGAGGAAGAGCGCAAGCAGATCTTCACGATTCACCTCCGCAAGAACAGGTGCGATCCCGCGCGCTTCGACCTCGTCTTTCTGTCGAAGGCGACGAAGGGGTGGAACGGAGCCGAGATCGAGCAGGCCGTCGTCTCGGCGGTCGTCGAGTCCTACTCCGAGGCCCGGCCCGTCACCGAGGACGACCTGCACCGCGTCATCTCGGCGACGGTCCCGCTGGCGGTGACGATGGAAGAGCAGATCAAGGCGATCAAGAGCTGGGCCCACGACCGCGCTTTAAACGCGAGCACGGCGCAGAAGATGTGAAAAGAGTCGTCAGTTTTCAGTCTTCAGTTTTCCGTCGCCCACCTGAGAACTGAGAACTGAGAACTGAGAACTGACGACTCCCTCAATTCCTCACGCCGTCGATCTCCCCCGGCCGGAACGGTTCCAAGAACTCCACGCGCTTCTGCCATTCCATCATCCGGCCGATCAGCGCCGCGAATCGGGCGGGAAGCGAGCTCACTTCCAGGAGGGATTGCAGCTCCTCTGGCCGGTAACGCAGCCGCAGCGCGATCTCCGCCGCGAGCCGTTCTGGAGGCAGCGGCGCGGGGTCGTCGGGCAGCGGAGGCAGCTCGATCCGCGGCCGCACCGCCTCGAAGATCTTCGCGGTGAGCTCGCAGACGCGGGATTCCTCCTCGGCGGAGAGAAACGGCACCGTCTCGAGCTCGGCAACGCGGGCGATCCGGTACGACGAGCGGGGCTTTCCTTTCAGGACATGGTCATCCAGGACGTGGAATCGAAACCGGCCCTCGAGAAGGATGTTGTACCGGCCGTCCTCCAGCTCCTCCGACTCGATGATCTCGCCCGCCCCCCCGATCGGGTGGATGGGGGAGTCGCCCTCATCGGCCTCGAGCCCCGCCTTCAGCATGGCCATGCCGATGATCCGGTCTCCCGCCAGCGCGTCGGCGACCATCTCGCGATAACGCGGCTCGAAGATGTGCAACGGCAGCAGCGTGCCGGGAAACAGCACGACGCCGGGGAGCGGAAACAGGGGAATCGTGCGGATCATCTGGCTCTTCGCCGCGAGAGCTCCAGAACGTAGGCGGCCGTGTCGCGGATCTCCTGGTCCGTCAGCTTCCCTTCGAACTTCGGCATCGGATCGTGCCCTTTCCGGATCTGATGCTCGATCGCCGCGGCGCTGCCGTCGGATCGCCACTTC
>JBBQNC010000143.1:0-8817 GCA_038329555.1 Thermoanaerobaculia bacterium | reverse complement strand
GCTGTACTTGAAGCGGCTCGTGGTGGGGGGCATCGAGCGCGTCTACGAGATCAACCGAAACTTCCGCAACGAGGGCATCTCGACCCAGCACAACCCGGAATTCACGATGCTCGAGTTCTACCAGGCGTATGCGCGAGCGGCCGACCTCATGGATCTGACCGAGCAGATGCTCTCCGGTCTGGCCCGGGAGGTCACGGGCGAGAGCGTGACGACCTGGGGCGAGCACCGCATCGACTGGTCGCCGCCGTATCGGCGGATCACGATGCGCGAGGCGATCCTGGAGGCGACCCGCGACGATCCGCGAGGTCCCCTGCGGCGGGAGGAGCTCGCCTCCGCGGACTCGCTCCTGGCCGCGGCACGCCGGTTCGGGGTCGAGAAACCGGACCGGTTCGCCGGCCGAAAGGGGAAGCTGCTCGCCGGGCTGTTCGAGGCCGTGGGCGAGTCCCGCTTCATCCAGCCAACGTTCCTCCACGAGTTCCCGACCGAAATCTCGCCGCTCTCGAAGCAGAATCCCGAAGATCCCGAGTGGGTGGACCGGTTCGAGCTCTACGCGGGCGGCATGGAGATCGCCAACGGCTTCTCCGAGTTGAACGACCCGGCCGAGCAGGCGGCGCGCTTTCGCGTCCAGGGCGAGGATCGCGATCGGGGCGACCACGAGGCCGCCGCCTTCGACCACGACTACGTCGAGGCGCTCGAGCACGGCATGCCCCCCACGGCCGGGGAGGGCGTCGGCATCGATCGGCTGACGATGCTCTTGACGGAGCGCCCCTCGATCCGGGACGTGATTCTCTTCCCGCTGATGCGGCCCCGATGATGGCCTGACGTGCGGGCGATCGAGCGGATCGGGTGGATCGGACAGCGGGCTTCCGCGGGGCGATGAGCTTCGAGTCCTTCGTCGCGTTTCGCTATCTGGCGACGTCTCGCCGCCGCGCGCACGTGGCGCTCATCTCGACCATCTCGGTTCTCGGTCTCGGCGTCGGCGTGGCGGCGCTCGTCATTTCGCTCTCGCTCCTGTCGGGTTTTCAGGACCGGATCCGCAGCCAGATGGCGGACCGCAGCCCGCACCTCGTCGTCTCTCCCGAGCGCGGCGACCGCCTGGCCGACCCGGACGCGGTCCGCCGGACGCTCACCGCGCTTCCGGGCGTTGTTTCCACCGCGCCCTCGATCGAGGGGCGCGGCTGGCTCTCCGGCCCGTCCGCGCGCTCGGTGGCGCCCGTGCGCTACCGCAACGCCGCCCCGGGGGTTCTCCCTCCGGCGGACGCCCAGGGCTTTCCGCCGGCGAGCGTCAGCTCGGCGGTCGCGCTCCGAAACGGCGTCGAGCGCGGGAGCGTCCTCCGTCTGCTCTCGTCACGCACGAGGCTCTCTCCGATCGGACCGATCCCGATCGCCGTCGCGGTTCGCGTCGTGGCCATCCATCGCGGGAGCCTCGTCGAGAAGGCGCCCGACGTCGAGCTGCCGGAAGAGACCGCGAGGCTGCTCTCCGGCGTGACCACGGGAGCACGCGCCTGGGAGGCGCGCCTCTCCGACCCGTCCCGGGCCGACGAGGCCGCGGCCGACGCGCGCCGCGGTCTCGGCGCGGGCTATCGCGTGCAGACCTGGCGCGACTTGAACGCCCCGCTCGCGTTCGCGCTCCGGCTGGAGAAGGCCGTCATTTTTGCCACCGTCGCGCTCGTGATCGTGGTCGCCGCACTCAACATCGTCTCGAACATCGCGCTCCTCGTCGTCGAAAAGAAGCGGGACCTCGGGGTCTTCAGCACGATGGGCGCCGCGCCGCGGTCCCTCGCCCGGATTTACCTGATCCTGGGCGCGGCGATCGGCGCGATCGGAACGGGGGGCGGCATCGCCGTCGGGGTCCTCACGTCTTTCGTGCTCAATCGCTACCGCCTCGTTCCGCTGCCGGGAGACGTCTACCTCCTTTCCTACGTCCCCTTCGCCGTCCATCCGGTCGAAGTCGGCCTCGTCGCGGTCTTCGCCTTCGCGACGGCGATCGGCGCGGCGCTTCTTCCGGCCCGCGCCGCCGCCAGGCTCGCGCCGGGGGAAGCGGTGCGGCTCTCCCGATGAAAGTGACAGGTGACAGGTGTCAGGTGTCAGAAGCGGCCGACCGCGGTCTCCCGTCACCTGTCTCCTGTCACCTGTCACCTGTCTAGTGATGCTCGCGATCCGGGCGGAGAATCTCTCGAAGACGTACGCCGGGGAAGGCGCACCGGTCACGGTCTTCCGCGGCCTCTCCTTCGAGGTCGAGACCGCGGTGTTCGCGGCGGTCATGGGACCCTCCGGCGTCGGGAAGTCGACCCTTCTGCACCTGCTCGGGGGCATCGACCAGCCCGACACCGGGCGCGTCGAGATCTTCGGCGAATCGCTCTAGTCCCTGAGCCCGCGGGACCGCGCGCGGTTTCGCAACGAGCGCGTCGGGTTCGTGTTTCAGTTCCACCACCTGCTTCCCGAGTTCACGGCCGAGGAGAACGTCGCCTTCCCGTTCCGGATCGCCGGAATGGACGCCGAGGAGGCGCGGCAGCGCTCCGCAGCCCTTCTCGACCGCGTCGGTCTGTCGGAGCGCCGTCTCCACCGTCCCCGGGCGATGTCCGGCGGGGAGCAGCAGCGCGTCGCGATCGCACGGGCCCTCGCGCGAGGTCCCGGCCTGCTCCTGGCCGACGAGCCGACCGGCAATCTCGACGCCGATTCGGCCGCCGGCGTGTTCGATCTGCTCGAGGAGCTCCACCGGGAGCGCGGCATGACGACGGTTCTCGTCACACACAACCCGGATCTCGCAAGTCGCTGTGATAAAATCTACTTGATGACGCGGGAAGGAATCTCACCCGCGCCGGGTTTCGCCGGGCGAGGATCTCAAGGTTGACAGGATTGACGCGTCACTCGTTCCCAAGGGGCTCCGATGTTTGAGAAGTACAATGAAAAAGCGCGCCGGGCCCTCTTCTTCGCGCGCTACGAGGCTTCCAAGCTCGGATCGAAAGTCATCGAGTCGGAGCACCTGCTTCTCGGGATCCTTCGAGAGGGCGAGGACATCATCAAGGAGATCTTCTCCCGCTTCAACGTGAAGCCCGAGGAGGTCCGCCGGGAGATCGAGGGCGACCGCATCTTCGTCGAGCGCATTTCCTCAACCGCCGAGCTCCCGCTGTCCGAGGAGTCCAAGAAGATCCTGGCCTACGCCTCCCACGAGGCGGAATCGATGATGCATCCCTACGTCGGGACGGAGCACCTCCTGATCGGGCTGCTGCGCGTCGACGGCTGCGTCGCGGGGCGGCTCCTGACCGCCCGCGGCTTCAACCTGTACGGCGTTCGGGAGGAGACCATCTCCCTCATCAAGGAGCGCGAGGTCTCCAAGCAGAAGAAGGAGCTCCCGTTCCTGGCCGAGTACAGCCGGGACCTGACCCAGCTCGCGACCGGAGGAGGCTTCGACCCCCTGATCGGCCGCGAGAAAGAAGTCGAACGGATCATCCAGATCCTCTCTCGGCGGACGAAGAACAACCCGATCCTTCTCGGGGAGCCCGGTGTCGGCAAGACGGCGATCGTCGAGGGTCTCGCGACCCGGATCGTCGAGGGCGCCGTCCCCATGTTCCTCGCGCAGAAAAAGATCCTCGCGCTCGACCTCTCCCTCGTCGTCGCGGGTACCAAGTACCGCGGCCAGTTCGAGGAGCGCCTGAAGGGGATCATCCGCGAGCTGCGCGAGAACCCCGACCTCATCATCTTCATCGACGAGATCCACTCCCTGATCGGCGCCGGCTCGGCCGAGGGGTCGCTCGATGCCGCGAACATCCTGAAGCCCGCGCTCTCCCGCGGCGAGGTCTCCTGCATCGGGGCGACGACGCTCAAGGAATACCGCAAGTACATCGAAAAGGACCGCTCGCTCCTGCGCCGGTTCCAGGCGATCAACGTCACCGCGCCCTCCGAGACCGAGACCTTCGAGATCCTCGAAGGCGTCAAGGATCGCTACGAGCAGTTCCACAAGGTCCGCTACTCGGCGGAGGCGATCCGGACTGCCGTTTACCAGTCGAACCGCTACATCACCGACCGTTTCTTCCCGGACAAGGCGATCGACCTCCTGGACGAGGCGGGCGCGAAGGTCAAGTTGAAGCGGGTCGCGGATACGCAGAACCTCCGGAAGCTCGAGGTCGAAACGCGCCAGATTGTCAAGGAGATGAAGAAGGCGATTTCCGACAAGGACTTCGAGAAGGCCGTGTTCCTCCGCGAGCGCGAGATCGAGCTCAAGGAGGAGATCGAGCGCACCAAGGCCCAGACGGCGGAGCGCAGCGACGCGACCCAGGAAGTCACCCGGCGCGACATCGAGGAGATCATTTCGTCGTGGACGGGCATCCCCGTTGCCTCGCTCGAGATGGAAGAGGCCGAGAAGCTCCTTCACATGGAGGACGCGCTGCGGCGCCGGATCGTTGGCCAGGAGGCCGCGATCGTCGGCGTGTCGAAGGCCATCCGCCGCTCGCGCCTCGGGGTCAACAACCCGAATCGCCCGATGGGCTCGTTCATCTTCCTGGGGCCGTCGGGCGTGGGGAAGACCGAGGTGGCTCGCCGCCTCGCCGAGTTCCTCTTCGAGAACTCGAAGGGCCTCGTGCGGTTCGACATGTCCGAGTACATGGAGAAGCACGCGGTCTCGAAGCTGATCGGCTCCCCGCCCGGCTACGTCGGGCACGAGGATGGCGGCCAGCTCACCGAGAGGATCCGGCGCAACCCCTACAGCGTGATCCTGTTCGACGAGATCGAGAAGGCGCATCCGGACATCGCGAATCTCCTCCTCCAGATCCTGGAGGACGGCATCCTCACCGACGCCTACGGGAACCTCGTCGACTTCAAGTACTCGCTCATCATCATGACGTCGAACATCGGGACGAAACACCTCGTCAACCGCACGCGGCTCGGGTTCGGCGGCACGAAGGAGATCCAGAACAGCAAGGAGATCGAGGAGCTCGTGTTGAAGGAGCTGAAGCGCGACTTCTCGCCCGAGTTCATCAACCGGATCGACGAAACGATCGTCTTCCATCCGCTCGGCCGCGAGGATCTCGGCAAGATCTGCCGGATGCTCATCGACGACGTCAACACGACGATCGCTTCGAAGGGCGCGGTCATCGACGTGGACGAAGCCGCGGTCCAGTGGCTGCTCGAGCAGAGCGGGGAAGATCCGAACATGGGTGCGCGGCCCCTGCGGCGCGTCATCCAGAAGCACGTCGAGGACCGCGTTTCCGAGCTTCTGATCGCCGCCCGCGAGGAGAGGCTCGAGGCCATCGAGGTCCGCGTCGGTCCCTCCGGCCTGACGGTCATCGCCCGCGAGCCGGAGCCGATCGGCCAGGGGCACTGACCTCGACGTCCCCTCCCGGGGACTCCGCGATCCGGCGTTTCCGGATTAGTCGGAAGAAGATAAGCTCCCCCCTCGTTTGGACAAGGAGTTCGATGTACGAAGCGTGTCTGTCGCTCGCGCGGCGCGGTCCGTCCCGCGGAGAGGCTCGAGCTTGAGGCGGACGACTCTCTGCGGGCTCGCGGCGCTCTTTTTCGCCGGGCTCGCCGCCGGACAGGCGCCTCCGGCCCCTCCGACCCCGGCGCCGGCGGGACTCCCGGCCGCTCCGGCCTCCCCGTCTCCGACCCCGGGCATCCCGCCTCCGGTGGCGGCGACCGCACCGACCCCGGCCGTCCGGCTGGCACCCGCCGCGGCCCCCGCGGCGCCCGCGGAGCCGGCGGAAAAGATCGTGGGCATTCGGGTGGTCGGCTACCAGACGGTCGCTCCAGACACCATCGCCCACTACCTCGGAGTGAGGGTGGGGGACCGCTACGACGCGGACAAGATCCGGTCGAATTTTCAGTCCTTATGGGACGTCGGGCTGCTCGAGAACGTCTCGATCGAGGCGGAGCGCGGTACGGACGGCGTCACCCTGGTCGTGACCATCGAGGAGCGCCCGACCATCAAGGACGTCGAGTTCACGGGGAACAAGAAGGTCTCGACGACGCAGATCCGCGACAAGCTCAGGGAAAACAAGGTTGAGGTCAAGGCCGGCGCGCCGCTCTCGTTGCGGGACATCGCCCGCGCGCGCTCGGCGATCGCGGACATCTACGCCGAAAACGGGTATCGCGGCGCGACGGTCGAATTCCGCATCGACGACGTCTCCAAGACCGACAAGAAGGTCGTTTTCGTCATCGACGAAGGCGACAAGATCAAGATCGCTTCCATCAAGTTCGAGGGCAACACCGTCTACTCGGACATTCGGCTGCGCGCGGCGATGAAGAAGACCAAGGTGAACACGTGGTTTCGCCTTCTCTCGGAGAGCAGCACGACCTACAGCCCGGGGAACTACGAGGCGGACGTCGAGAGCCTGAAGGCGACCTACCACGCCAAGGGCTACAAGGACGTCGTCGTCAAGGACCCCGTTCTCGACATCTACGTGAAGAACCCGACCGCCAAGCCGAAGAAGCAGAAGCGCCGCGTTCGAATCACGATACCGATCGTCGAGGGGGATCAGTTCTTCGTGAACGAGTTTCACATCGTGAAGGTCAACGGGAGCGGTCAGCCCGAGGAGGGGGACGAGGGGCTCGTCATCCCCCGCGAGCGGATCCTGAAGGAGTTCCGCGAGCTCTCTGCGGGCTCGGTGCTCAACCGGGACTACCTGATCGAAGCCCTGTCCCGGATCGAGAACATGTACAAGTCGCGGGGCTACATCTACTGGTTCGGCGATCCCGCGTACAAGGAGGTCGGCAACCATCGGGTAGACGTCGACCTGAGGCTCTTCGAGGGGGACAAGTGGTACCTGGGCCGGCTCGAGGTCCAGGGAAACACCAACACGCGCGACAAGGTCATTCGCCGCGAGTTCGCCCTGGACGAAGGCGACGTCATGAACATGAACGCGGTCAAGAAGAGCCTCCAGAAGCTCCAGCAGCTCGGCTACTTCAAGATCGGGGAAGAGCCCGACTTCGCCGTCCGGCCGCAGGACAAGAAGGTCGACCTGACGCTGAAGGGCTCGGAAACCTCCAGGAACGAGGTCCAGTTCGGGGCTGGCTATTCGGCGCTCGACGGTTTCTTCGGCCAGTTCTCGTTTCAAACGCGCAACTTCCTCGGGCGCGGTGAGGTCCTCGGCGCGTCTGCGCAGGTGGGCAAGATCTCCAACTACTACGACCTCTCGTACACGGTCCCCTGGTTCATGGACCGCAACCAGACGATCGGCGCGTCGGTCTTCAAGCGCGACATCAGCTACATCAACATCGACGAGAAGCGCACGGGCGGAACCGCGTTCTACGGGAAGGGGCTCGGCCTCTTCGACAGCTGGTCCGTCCTCTACCAGTACGAGGACGTCAAATCGAACTTCCCGGTCGGAGGAGCTCCCGTCCCGCCCGGACAGCCGAAGCCGCCGACGAAGTTCACGTCGGTCTTCGGAAAGACGTCGTCCTTCACGCCGGGATACCGGTTCGACAGCCGCAACGATCCGTTCGACCCGAACGCGGGTCACCGGATGTATTTGACGACGCAGGTCGCGGCTTCGTTTCTGGGTGGGAACACGGACTTCATCAAGCCCCTCGCCGGCGGCTCCATCTACTTCCCGGTGCGCTTCCCGCGCCATTCCTATCTCGCAATCAACGGCGAAGCCGGGTACGTCCATCCGTATTCGAGCCAGGGCGTCCCGATCTACGAGCGCTTTCAGCTGGGAGGGGAGCAGAGCCTCCGGGGGTTCAAGGCGGGCTCGATCATCCCTCTCGACAAGGATCAGCGCGTCTTCACCGACGAGGACGGCCACATCCTCGGCGGCAACAAGTACTTCGTCCTGAACGCGGAGTACGTGTTCGCCAACATCGGGCCGGCGAAGCTCCTGGCCTTCGGCGACGTCGGCAACGCGTTCCACGAGAGCCAGAACTTCAGCTTCCAGGGGTTGAGGAGCTCCGTCGGCGTCGAGCTGCGGATCTTCCTTCCCATCTTCCAGGCGCCGCTCCGGTTCATCTATTCGTTCAACCTGAGCCCGAAGAGCCCGATCGACCAGTTCGGCTTTCCGATCAACGCCTACAAGGACCGGAAGCGCGGGTTCGACTTCTCGATCGGCCGCACGTTCTGAGCGGCCCCTCGACGGGGCCATAAGGGCGTCAGCGGCCGCTCGGCAAGATCCCATGGCGGTAGCGCGGGTGGATGGCTGTTGGTGCGGAGCGGAGACGGTGACCGAGGAGGCCTCGCCCCGCGGCGCGGGGAGAGGGCAGGGGTGAGGGGGGAAACAGCAGAAGGTCGCTGCGGATTGAACGGGACGATTCGGCTGACGTGGCATCGCCCCGGTGGCACCCCGAACCCAGGAATGGGGGCGTTTTCCCGCTGTTGTACCCCGGGGAGTCTGTTACTATTTCGCGTTTTCGCCGCGCAAACACTACGTAAGGAGCTTCGAATGAAACGCATTGCCCTGTCGATCCTGTCGGTCGGCATCGCCGCCGTCGCCGCCGCCCAGACGGGCGCTGCGGCCCCGGCGCCCGCCTCCGGGGCGCACGCGGGTTTCACGGGCCCCGTCGCGATCATCAACTCGCAGCGCTTGGCGCTCGAGTCCGCTCCGGGCAAGGAGGCCTACGGGCGCCTGAAGAAGCTCTCGGACCAGAAGAAGGAAGACCTGGACAAGGTCGAGAAGGAGGCCCGGGACCTCGTTCAGAAGATCAACGATCAGGGCCAGTCGATGCCCGCCGACAAGCGGGAAGCCCTCGAGAAGCAGGCCGACGACCGCCAGAAGGCCTGGAAGCGGATGCAGGAGGATGCCCAGAAGGACCTGCAGGAGGCCGAGCGCAAGGAGATGGGCGCTCTGGAGAACCGCATCGGGCCCATCGTCAAGGACTACTTCAAGG